>JAZAIZ010000157.1:0-21527 GCA_036230545.1 Myxococcota bacterium | reverse complement strand
ATCGGGCTCTACCGAACGGAGTTTCTCTACCTACAAAAAAACGAGCCGGACGAGGAGCTCCATTACCAAACCTACACCAGCATCGCCAAGCTCGCCCAGGGCAGAAGCGTCACCATCCGAACCGTGGACATCGGCGCCGACAAACTCTTCGGAGCCCACGCTAACGATCCGGTCGAGCCCAACCCAGTCCTTGGGCTACGCGGCATCCGCCACAGCCTTAACCATCCTGAGATGTTCAAGATGCAGCTGGCCGGCATTCTCCGGGCTGGCGTCCATGGTCATTTACGAATCCTTCTGCCCATGATCACAGCAGCTGATGAGATTCGACAGACCCGGTCTCTCATCACCGAAGTCAGCGCCGACCTGAAAAAACGAAAGCTCTCCCACACCACTGAGATACCGGTGGGCGCGATGATTGAAGTGCCTTGCGCGGTCTTCGCCGCAGACAGCATCTGCCGTGAGGTCGATTTTCTCTCCGTCGGCACCAATGATCTGCTGCAGTATTTACTGGCCATCGACCGGGGGAACGATCGCGTCGCCTACCTCTATCGCCCGCTGCACCCGGCGGTCCTTCGCAGCCTAAAATATGTGATTGACTTCGCCCAACGACACCACACCCCCCTCTCCATCTGCGGCGAGATGGCCGGTGAGATCAAACACGTCCCCACTCTGCTGGGCCTTGGCTTTCGTGACCTCAGCATGAACGCCGGAACCATCCCCCGAATCAAGCGCCTCATCCGGGAGATCAACATATCGAGGTGCCAGGAGTTGGTGGAAAAGCTTCTTGAAACCGAATCCATTGAAGACATCGAAAACCTGGCCATCGGCTTTCTGCATGAAGAGCTGGCCTCCGAGAGTTCAGTCTGGACCCCGGGCAGCGCTTAAACCCAGAAACTCAACCTCGGAGCACACCCCCTCAGGCCTCCTCTCCGCTCATCCCACATCTCCCTACCCTCCCTTCTTTGGGCACAAAGTCAAAGGGTTAGGGGGCCTCCTTTTCCCGTTTGACAAATCAGGAGCACCTTGCCCACCATAAGAGTTACCTAAAAAATCTAAAGGGAGGCGTTCTAATGCCCTTTTGTCCAAGCTGCCGCGCTGAATACCAGGCCACCTACTCCTTTTGTGCCGACTGCGAAGTCATCCTTGTCGACTCCATCGAGCACCACGAAATCGAGCTTGAAATGGGAGATGTCTACATCTGCTACGAGGCCTTTGAGGCTCAGCGAATCGCGGACATGCTTCAGCGAGTGGGCATTGAAGCCTTAATTCGCAACCGCGCCTCTGCGGCATTTCCCACCAACGTCGGGATGACCAGCGAGCAGCATGTGGCGGTCCTCGCGCAGGACTTCAACGAAGCCCACCAACTCATCCAGGCCGCCATTGAGGACCACGTTATCTCCAACGACGGCCACCTCATAACCCAGACCCTTCAAGGAAGCTGAACCTGCCGCACCGTTGAATACGACCACTCTTCTCCCCTCGTTTTGACCACGATGGCCCCATGCACATCCGTTCGTAGCAGCTCAATACCCAAACTCTGATAACGCTCGACCACCTTCGGATGCGGCAGCCCAAAAGAGTTGTGCTCCCCGCAGGAGATCACAGCCATCTCTGGCTTAACCTCGCGCAGAAAAGCGAGACTCGATGAGGTTTTCGAACCGTGATGTGCCACTTTCAGCACCTCCGCCTCAGGCCATTTGATCCCAAAGCTCCGCTCCACCAGAGTTGTGATGTCCCCGGTAAACAGAATTGTCCGCTCCCCAAAGCGCAGGTGAAGTACCACAGAGTTGTCGTTTTTTCCCAACTCACCGAAATAGGGCTCGTCACCAAACTCAGATCTCGGGTGCAAAAGACCAAGAACCACCTCTCCCATTCTCATCTCCTCGGGCAACTCCCCGACGATCATCACCTTTCCGCCCCCCTCGTTCACAGCAGCGACGATGGAACGCATCCGATTTCCCCGTGCGTCGCCATTAAACCAGAGCTCTCCAATCCCAAACTCTTCCGCCAGGTACACCATTCCCCCCATGTGATCCGGGTGGGGGTGGGTGATGACCGCGATATCAATATGAGACACGCCCATCTCACGGAGATAACGAGCCATCACGTCACGGCCCGGCTCGAAGCCCGTGCTCCCCCAGGTTCCTCCCGTATCAACCACTATGATCTGCCCCTCCGGCAAATGGATAATCGCGGCGTCCCCTTGCCCCACATAGGGAAACACCACACCAAACTCCCCAGGGACAAAATGAAACGCCTCCCCTCGCACGCCGCCAATGTCCGCCGTTCCCGCCATAAGAAAAAGACAGCCCACCACCCCGAAGCCCCAGCGCCGCTGCGGACTCGACGAAAGCAGCCCCCAAAGAAGCAAACCCGCCCCCAGAGAAAACACCGGCCAACTGCTGAGGGGAACGGAGACGGCCGCGTGTGGCAAGGAGGCCAGAACCGAGAGCCACCCATCAAGCAATTCCCACAGGCGCTCAATCCCCCATTCAAGGGGTTGAAGCGAGGAGACGCCCGCCGCACTCAAGGCCGCATAAAGCATGGCTCCGGGGGCCAAGCCAAAACTGACCAGGGGGACCGCCACCAAATTCCCCAAAGGAGATACCAACGAAACCCGACCAAACCACAAGGCCACCACCGGTCCGGTGACCAGAGTCGTCACGATGGAGATCACAACCCCCGAAAGCAGTCTCCGCCCCCGCAGCTTCGTGGAGAGAGCCGCCCCGCCAGCCAGGGAGAGAACCGCCGCGGTGCTCAAAAAAGAGAGAAGAAACCCGGCCTGAAAGAGCGCCTCGGGAGTTGCCATTAAGATCAGCAGCCCCGCCAGCGATAGCCCGTTCCAAGCGACGTGCCGCCCCCCATAGATCCGGGCGAGCAATCCAAAAACTCCCATGAGAGTCGCCCGGGTGGCGGAGATCGGAGCCCCCACCCAGGCACAAAAGAGCAGCGCCGCCCCGGACGCCCCCAGGGACGCGAGAGCGCGAACCCCGTAGCGCTCCGCGAAGCTCCCCCAGCGAACGCCCACCCCATAGAGCACTCCATACACCCCCAGCACCCACAGGCCGATATGCAAACCGCTAATGGCGAGGAGGTGGGCAACCCCCGCATCGGCCCAACGCAGACGAACGTCAGTAGGGATAAGACGCTTCTCCCCCAGACTCAATGCCAGCAACACCCCCGCCACCCCCGGAGAGAAACGATCGCGTACTCGCTCAACGAGTCCCTGCCGAAAAGAGAAGAGCGCCCCTCTCCCCCACCGACCCGGCTCCACCAACGCCCAACCGAAGGGAGCGCGCACCACCGTGGAGGCGGACGGGGAACGCCGACGCTCCCAATGATTTCTAACCAGCACCCGATCCCGCAACTCAAGACTTCCCTGAACAACGTCTCCAGGACGAAACTCCTTCGCGCACCCGGAGGTCGTCACTCGCGGACCGGAGCGGGAGGGGGAGATCCCCCGCCACCGCTCACCGCAGCGAAGCTCTCGCAGCTCCACCCGGCAACGCCAATCGCCCCCTGAGAGAGCACGTACCGGGAGGTCAAGCACCCTCGCCCTCCACAGAGACGAAGTCACTCCGGGGCACTCCGGGAGTAAAATCGTCGACGTTTTTACCGCGCTGTCAGCGAGAAGCCAGCCGCCCCCCAACCCAACCCCCATTGCCCCTAAAAAACAGAACCAAAAAAACCTGAAGCGTCCGGAAAAGCACGTGAGCATCAGAATAAAGGCGTAGAGTCCCAAGCCAATTTTGATTAATCCAAAGCGATGTACTAGGATTCCCCCGCCCAGCGCACCGAGCAATAAGCTGATCGGCTGAGTCAGAAACATAGTATTCCTCAGCGACGCGGTGGGAGATTGAAATGGGGTTCGCCCCTGAAAACGTCAAGAGGCCCTGCCCTCAAAACGTTAAAACGTGAACAGAAGGTGAAGGAGATCGTCGCGCGTATAGGCACGTTAAATAAGGCCGAAACAGCCTCTCAGCATCTCTCTTCGACCATAAATCAGACCGGGTTTCAGCCATCAATCACATTGATGCTTTGCACGTAGTAACAAGGATGATTAACATAAATTACACAATGACAATTCGATTCTCCACATCACTGGCCCTGATAGGACTCATTGGTCTCACCAACCCTGCTTATGCCATTGGGTTCGGAGACCTTAGCGTTAATGCCGGCGTCGAGGCCCTTGAGGCCGGCAATGACGCCGAGGCGCTGGAGCATTTCGAGCAATTTCTCAAGGCTCGCCCGGCCGGTCAAATTTCCGATCAAACGCGCTTTCTGGCCGCCGAGGCTTCTCTAAATCAGGCCCGGGCTCACCGCGCGCTCTATTACCTGAAAGACCTCGAGAAGGGACTGCCTGAAATCACCGACTACATTCTAGCCCGTCGGGGCCAGAGCTACCGGGCTCTCTTTCAATGGGAGGAGGCCATCAACACCTGGGAGAGTCTGCTCCGTGACTGGCCGGCCTCACCACTCCTGACCACCACCCACTACCGCATCGCGGACGCCTATTTTGCCCAGGCTAAACTGGAGAAAGCGCGAGCGATGTACCGCACCGCGCTCTCCCTGGCCCCTGGCCACAACCAGGCTCCCCTGGCCAAATTCAACCTGGCCCACATCGCGGAGCTGGTCAGCGACTGGCGGGAGGCCGCCAAAATTTATCAGCACTTCGTCTATTACCGCCCTTCTCATCCCCTCAGCGAAGTGGCCGCCACCAAATTGGAGGCTTTGATCAAAAAGGGTCGAGCGGCTCCTCCCTCCTTTGGGGTGCGCCTCACTCAGGTGGACAAGCTCCTGACCCGACATTCTTTTGACCGGGCAGAGAAGGCGCTTGAGGCTATCCAGAAGATTCCCTTAAGCCTGCAGGACCAGTGGGGCGTCCAGTTTCGGGCTGCCCAGCTGCAATACCGCAGGGGCAACTACCTCAAAGCCCGCGAAACCTTCCAGACCCTCGCTCAGAGATACACCGGGCTTGCCTCGGTAGAGTACCTCCGGTGGCTTGCCCGCACGCACTCGGCCCTCGGCGAGACCGAAAAGGCGGTCGCCATTTACCAAACCCTCGCCGACACCTACCCCACGAGCCCCATCGGTCGTTCCTCCCTCTTCAAAGGAGCCTGGCTCGCATTCAACGGCGGTGAACACATTGAAGCCATCCGACTCTTTGGGCTCTACATCCAGCGCTACCCCAAGGACGCCCGGGCCTCAGATGCGCACTGGTACAAAGGTTGGAACGCCTATCGCCTTGGCGACCTTCCCACCGCCCGCAGCACCCTTGAGCGCCTCAGGCAACTCTTCCCCACCAGCAGCCTGGTCCAGCATGCCCATTATTGGGAAGGACGCATCAACATCCAGATGGGCAACTCAAATGCCGGGCTGCGCTCCTACAACGAAGCGGTCAGGATCAACCCCTACAATTATTACGGCACCATGGCCCGCCAGCGCCTTGGAGACCTCTCCGGCATCGGCACCCCCATGGCCCTCCATGGCAAGAGCACTGAAATCGCCTCCCTGGGCTGGTCACAAAGAGGCGACACCGTCGTGGACGCCCCCTACGTGCCCGCCGCCGAGGACGACTCCTTTGAGCCCAACCCCGATGAACTCCCCGAAGCAGGAGGTTTGAGACCCCGCAGCACCCAGCGTCTCCCCTGGGGCGGCAGCGTCTTTAACTGGGACACCCCCTCTGGCCAACGGGCCCTCACCCTCCTTCGAGTGGGGTTAACCGCCGAGGCCGCCGAGATCGTCGGAAAGCTTCAACCCGCCGAGGGCTGGTCCGCCATCGACATCGCCTACTCCCGCTCCCTCCTCCTCCATCATCTTGGGGAGCACCACGCGGGGTTGCGGATCGCCTCCCAGGCCTTTGGCTCTATCCTCACCACCCCTCTGCAACAAAAATCCAGACCCTTCTTTCAGATGGCCTACCCCCAGGCCCACTCCCACTGGCTCGACCACTCCACCCAGGAGTTCAATGTCTCTCCCTTGCTGCTGCTCGCGGTAATGCGCCAGGAGAGCGCCTTTTCAACCCGAGCCAAATCCTGGGCCAGCGCCAGCGGTCTACTGCAGATCATCCCCTCCACGGGGCGTAAGATCGCCGCAGCCCTCAACATGGACACCTACGATTTTCAATCACTGCAAAACCCCGAGGTGAACATCCGCTTTGGAGCGTGGTACCTGAAGGAGCTGCTCACCAAATTCAAAAACCACATTATTCTGGCCATCGGCAGCTACAACGCCGGACCTAACGCCGTCTCGCGCTGGGTGCAGCTGCGCAAAAACATCTCAACAGACGAATTTGTCGAGGAGATCCCCTACCGCCAGACGCGACACTATATCCGCAAAGTCATCGGCAACCTCTCTGTCTACGAGGAGCTCTACAAGGGACAACCCCTGCGCCTCCCACTCACCATCCCCAACGAGTACCTCGACAACATCAACTTCTGAGGGATTCCCCGCCCGGGGTCCTTGAACGTTCCCCTAAAAATCCGAGCCATCAAGCGCGCACTTTCGTTGCGCCCGGGTTGAAACCACCTGTATAGTCCAGCCGCACGATTCATCCCTTAAAAAAGGACCACGAATGCAACGCCACCCTGCAAGTCTCCTCTTTTTGGCTGCGGCCCTCCTCTTGCCCAACGTGTCAGTCGCGACCGAGTCCGCGCCGGACCAGCGAGGGGTGCTCGTCTCTGCGTTCAAGCCTCAGGCCCCTCCCCTCCAATCCCAACTAAGCGCCAAATTGGGTCCGGCCCTCGCAGCCACTCTTGAGATCGTCCCCTTCGACACCCTTAAGCGCGCCGGCAACAAAGCTGGGGTCACCCGTCGACATCTGCACAAGCCGGATAGCCTCAAAACCCTCAGCTCGACGCTAAAACTCACCCACGCCCTCCTCTTCACCGTCAATCGACGTGCCTCCTCCAAGGTGGCAGAAGGCAAGAGCCCCTGGGGAACAGCCGTGAGGTTTCTGTAAGTGGCCAGCGCTAAGGTCCTCTGGCAGGGCGTCTTCGATCTCCCCAAAAACACCCTCACCGACGAGAGCGTTCAGCAGATCGTCACAGCGGTCGCCGAGGCGCTCTCCCCCCCCCTCCCCGAGGCGGTCTCAGAACTCCATGAAGTTCCCCCTCCAAGCGAGAGCAGCGAAGAGAATAGCAATCCCAACAAAGAGATCGCCAGCGCAGAAGAAAGCGAAGAGTCCCCCAAGGAGACCGCAAACGTAGAAGGCAGCGCCGAAGAAAACAACCAAAGCATCGCTGACGCTAAAACCGGCGAAGAAAACAAAACCGAAGAAGCCACTGAAGAGACCGGCAACACCGAAGAAACCACTGAAAGCATCGCTGACGCTAAAGCCGGCGAAGAAGACAAAACCGAAGAAACCACTGAAGAGACCGGCAACACCGAAGAAACCACCGAAGCGAGCGCCCTGGCCACAAGCGAGGGCGGAGAGTTCCTCCAGGCGGCCCCCGTCGCGACCGCGCGCCGCCCGCTCTATTTCTCAGCGGGCGTGGGTGGCATCTATCGAAACGCGGGACTCTCCAGCTCCGCCACCAGCAAATCTGTGGAATACACCACCGTGGGTATGGTCCCAGGCCTTATCCTCCGAGGAGAGGCCTACCTCTTCGATTACCTGCCCCTGAACACTCCCGCCCTGCAAAACGTCGCGCTCAACATGGAGGCCACCCTCTTCTCGGTGGACTCCGAGGAGTTTGGCTCCAGCAAAAGCAGTGACATGTCAGGAGAGTACAACCTTGAATTCATGCTCCATCACGCCATGGCCGAGGGCGAGAATGCCCCCACCCTGCAGGCCGGGCTGGGCTACAGTCATTTCCGACTCCCCCTCCAGGACGCGTCATTCCCCGGCACCAAATACCACAGCGCCCACCTTGCCGTCGCCGGAGAGTATCCGCTCCCAACCCCCCTCCCCACGGGCCACCGTCTCACCGCGCTGGCGGGGCTTGGTTACCGCTTCAAAGTTTTTCGTTCCGGTAAATTAAAGCGCCTCGGAGAATTGGACGCCGCCTCCGGCCTCAATGGCCAATTGGGTGTGCGCACCCGCCACAAGCAATTTATCCTCACCGCTCTGTGGGGCTACGACCGTTACCAATCCAGCTACACTGGAGCCAGCCGACTTCCCCGACCGACGCAATATACGGACGCCAGCCTCACCGATGCCATGCACCATCTGCAGTTTCTGGTGGGCTATTACTACGACGTTCCCTAACCACGCCGACTGGACCTTTTAACTCATTTTCGTTAAGTGCCTGAACACCCAACCAGCGGAGAGACTTCCGCATGGCGTAGCGTGCTCTGCACTCCGGCCTCCCGGACAAAACAAAGTGCGCTCACCATTGACGGCATTCAGGGAGCCCCCATGCACGAGCAAATCGAGCGCTATTTTCAAGAACTGACACCCCAGGTTGATTTTTTCTCCCTCAGACTCATTGAAGAGACCACCGAGTCTCTCTGTGTTCGTCAAAATATTCTTCAGCCGGTCTCCAGCAACCGCGACCGAGGCGTCATGCTGACGGTCATCCACCAAGGCGGTGTCGGCTACGCGAGCACCTCCGATCTTAGCCGCGGTGGCCTTCAACGGGCCCTCGACCAAGCCCGGGAGTGGGCCGGCTTTTGTTCAACCCGCGGAGTCAGCGACCTCAGCCAACTCACGATGCCCGTCACCGAGGCCCACTACACCACTCCCCTAACATCCCCCTGGGACTCCCTCTCCCTCCCCGACAAAATTACCCTCTTAAACGACCTCTCCCAGTCCATGGCTATCAGCCCCAAAATCGTCGACTGGAAGGCCTCCCTCACCTCCGTGGACACCCACTCCCTCTACCTCACCAACACCGGGGCACGAATCGAACAAACCCTCCGGCATATCATGCCCAACATCGCAGTCTACGCCAACGAGGGCACCGAGACGATCCGCCGAAGCCTCCAGGACCATTGCCACCAGGGCGGCCTTGAAGTGCTTGACCGAATAGACTTCATCAACCAGGGCCCCAAACTCGCCCGGGAGGCGCTCCAACTCCTGGAGGCCGAGAACTGCCCCGAAGGAACCTTGGATCTTGTGCTGGCCCCCGACCAGATGATGCTCCAGATTCACGAGTCCATTGGACACCCCCTGGAGCTTGACCGCATCCTCGGAGACGAGCGCAACTACGCCGGCACCAGCTTCGTCTCCCTGGATATGTTTGGGAAATACCAATACGGATCCCCACTGCTGAACGTCTCGTTTGATCCCACCGTCGACTGGGAGCTTGGCTCCTACGGCACCGATGATGAGGGCCTAAAGGCGAGTAAAGAGTGGATCATCGAAGCGGGCCTGCTCAAGCGCCCCCTCGGCGGCGCGGTGTCTCAATTTCGCGCCAATCACCCCGGCGTAGCCTGCAGCCGGGCTTCCAGCTGGAACCGACCGCCCATCGATCGCATGGCCAACCTCAACGTAGAGCCCGGCTCGCACTCCTTTGACGAGCTCATCTCCCAGGTGGAGCGCGGGGTCTACATGCAGACCAACCTGTCCTGGTCCATCGACGACTCCCGCAACAAATTCCAATTTGGTTGCGAATCGGGGCAACTAATCGAGAACGGAAAGCTCACCCGCATGGTCAAGCACCCCTCCTACCGCGGCATCTCCGCAACTTTCTGGAGAAACCTCAAGGCCGTCGGAGACACCCACACCGCGGGGGTCTACGGGACGCCCTATTGCGGCAAGGGAGAGCCCAATCAGGTGATTCGCGTAGGGCACGCCTCACCCACCTGCCTCTTTGAAGGCGTAGACGTCTTTGGCGGAGAATAAGGAGATCATCATGTCCATCAATCAACAAGCTTATTTTTTCGACCTGGCCGACTTCCTCAGCGCCCAACTCACCGGGCAGGAGGTCTACACCGCGTGGCTCAGCGGCGAAACCTCAGACTTTATTCGACTCAACCACGGCAAGGTTCGCCAGCCCGGCACCGTTCACCAGTATTCCCTCAGCCTGGATCTCATTATGGGACAACGGCACGCCACCGCCTCAACGGTGCTCTCCGGCGAGCCGGGAGAGGACAAAGCCCGCCTCAAAGAGATGCTTCAGCGACTCCGCGACCAACTCCCCTGCCTGCCAGAAGATCCTCATCTCCTCTACTCCACCGAGCGCGTAGATTCGGAGTCTATCGATGCCTCCAAACTACCCGCCGCCTCGCAAAATGTCTCGGAGGTCATCGACCAGGGGCAAGGCCTCGACATGGTGGGCATCTTCGCCCAGGGCAAAATCGAGCGCGGGTTCGCCAACTCCCTTGGGCAACGCAACTGGTTCTCCCGCTCCAACTTCAACTTTGACTGGAGCCTCTACAGCCACGGCGATAAGGGGGTCAATTGCTCCTACGGGGGGCTCGATGGGAGTTCCAACGCCCTTGAGCGTAAATTAAACGACGCCAAAAACCAGCTCGCCATCCTCGGCAAACCAGCCCGAACCGTCTCCCCTGGAAACTATCGGGTCTACCTCACCCCCTCAGCGCTGAATGAGATCCTCGACCTCCTCTCCTGGTCCAGCTTCTCGTCCAAGGCCACCCAGACCCGACAAACTCCTTTGCTCAAACTCGTCGATGAGGTCGAGCAGCTCAGCCCTCAGGTCTCCCTGATGGAGAACACCGCCGAAGGCGTGGGTCCCGGCTTTGAACCCTCGGGCTTTATGAAGAAAGCTCAAGTCTCCCTTATTGAAGCCGGAAAATTCAAAGAAGCCCTGACTTCCCCCCGCTCGGCCCGGGAATACAATCAACCCACCAACGGCGCGAACTCCTCCGAAAGCCCCGAGTCCCTCCACATGGCCGCAGGGACCCTGAACACCGCTGACGTCCTCAAAGAGCTCGGAACAGGCCTCTACATCTCCAACCTTTGGTACCTCAACTACTCCGACCACGCCTCATGCCGAATGACCGGCATGACTCGATTTGCGACATTCTGGGTGGAGAACGGTGAAATCGCCGCCCCCCTCAACGTCATGCGCTTTGATGAATCTATCTACAGAGCCCTCGGAAGCAACCTGGTGGGCCTCACCCGGGAGCGAGATTTTATCTTAGATCCCCACACCTACGAGCAGCGTTCCTCAAGCTCGGCCAGGCTCCCAGGGGCCGTAGTTGATGCGTTCTGCTTAACGCTCTAAGGCGCGCTCTCCCCCTCCCCCTCAGGCTCAGACACAATCGCCTCGAGAACTCCAAGAATCATAGCGCCATAAACCATCCCCGCAGACAGGTTTTGTTCATCACGCGCATCCGAGATGGAGTTGTAGTCTTCCTGGGCTTTCAGGTCGCGATACTTCATCAACGCCGTGACATGCCAGGCCAGGAGCCCGGCCTGAGCAGCCATCCAGGCCACCCCCGCCGCAGGCCGCCCCTGCACCAGCTGCCCCAACCCAAGGGGCGCGTAACGCATAGGATCTCGGGACGCGGCCACCGCCTCCTGAGGAAAGAGCTCCACCCCGCCAGGCTCGAGGGGAAAAAAACCTTCCTCGCTCTCTCCGGCTGCGCTCAAGTCCCTGCGGTGAATCGTCCCCTCGCCTGTCATTCTCACCAGCGTCAAATGAGTCGCCCCCAATCGCTCAAGCAGCACACGCCCGGCATCGCGATAGCTCTCCTCACAGGACCACCTCACCGAAGGAGTCAACGTCCAACAATGTTCCACCCGATTCTTCAACCTGAGCGTGCGCCGAGACGACTCAAGAACCACCGGATAAGGCAACGACCATCCATCAGCCCCCAAAACCCAAACGCGGTAGCTCCCTGCAACCCTTCGCCCAACCCACTCCTGTTGAATGTCTCCTATCCTGTCCCCGTCGATATAAAGAACACCGGGGCGCTGAACCGTCACCGTGAGCTCAACGCCAGCCTCAGCCCTGAAAGCTCCACGTTGCTTCTGAAAAAATGCCCGAACCACGGGTGAATATCGACCAGGCTCCAGGGAATAGGAGTTGAAATGGGCGAGCGCATAACGGGCAGCCCGCTTAGCCTTGCCCTGCTCACCTTCAACAAGCCACCCCGCCATCAAATCATGGGCAGCCCGCGCTGTAAGCTCCCGCTGCCTCGCCGAAGGGCGCGGTGTTTTCAGAAAGCTATCCAACACCCGCTGTCGAAGCTCGTTAGCCCCCACGGTGTCAAAGTGCCCCTCAAGCTGGTCTGCGTCCGAGAGCATCTCTCCGATGGACTCCACCTTCGGATCCCGAAGCGCGTCATCCCCCACAAGTCGGGCCAGCAACGCGCTCGGTTCCAAAACTTCTTCCCCCTTCGCCCGAAACTCATCCTCAACCACGCCAGCCACCGCAGCAATAGACTCCCCCTCTCCCACGGGCATCACCACATGAACGTTGGAGACCAGCACCGTCAACAAAACCACACCCAACTCACCCATCAGCCTCACCCCCTGCCCGAGAAATATCCCATGCTCAAACCTTAGCAGATCCCAGACAGTGAAATGAACCGGGGTCTCCTCCGAGCTCATTTTTCTTCAATATTATCAACAACTTCAAAAGGACAAGCCCATCACCCCGCCCTCTTCAGATCATTATCGCCCCTTCTCTTCTTCCGCGCACGATGCTCAGGCTGACTTTTGTCCCGGGGTCTGTTAAGGAGTGTTTCTCATGAGCAGCCAATCTCCCATCGAACTCTCCGCCCAAGCGACCGAGGCGGAGCTGCGCATCTATCGACACTACGCCGCTTCGCTTCTTGACGCCCTTGAGGTGATACAGGCCTCACGGAGCTTCACCCGGGATTTAAACAAGTCCAGCCTCGACCCCGCCATGCTTCGAGATTCTTTTACCCATCAACGGCTCTCGCTCGAAGGCAGAATTCTCCCGATCATGGTTCACTGGCGCGAGGTCGTGGGTGAGATCTCCGAGGCTACGCGCCCCCACTCCTATCGACGCAACACCCGCCGGCTGATGATTCGCGTAAAAAACTCCACCTGGAACAATGAACTTGAATACCAAAAAGAGTCCCTCAAACGCAGCGTAAACAACAAGTCGACCTATTTCGAAGCCAAAGACCTTGTGGCCCAACTCGCCAAACTCAGCCCCAAAGAGTGGCAGCGCTACATTCAAATCGCCCATCAAAAACTCGACAAGGCCCCCCTCAAGCGGGAGGACTACACCCGCTTCGCCTGGGACCTATACGCTCACAAGCAGGAGCGAACATTCCCTGGCGCCAGCCGGGAGCCCTTTCTCAAGCATTTTGATGCAATTCTGGCCCACCGCTACAAAGACGATCTCCTGGTTCATAGCGTGGGGCTAATCACCGGCAAGCTCTACGAACTCTCCGAAACCAACGAAGGCAAATTCCATCAGGAGATGCTGAAACAGGAGCTGCTCGAGAACTTCCAGCAGGGTTCCTGTGTCCCCGCCACTCGCAAAAAAGAAGACTAGCCCCGCGCTCGCTTTGCTCTGGCCCGATACTTCAGCAGTCGACTCAGGTTGGCGCTCTCCCACTTCCTGCACCGCTCGTAATCCGGAAAACTCTGCTCCAGAGCCACAAATTCCGGTGGGTGCACCCGACGTCTCCCCTGAACCTCCTCCACCCCAAAAACCTCATGCAGCATCTCGTGAAAAAGAACCCACGCCACATAATAATCGGGCACAAAGGCCTGGTCGAGGCAGGGATGAACCCTGATTAGGCGATCTCCGGGCACAAAGCAGCCCAATTGAATCGACTTTCTCGCGCGACCACCGGTGGTTCGTCCCCAGGTTAGCTGAACATCGCAGCGATTATGAAAAAAACGAGCGTTGAGGTCGTCGAAGATCTTCTGCAGGTCGTGGTGCCGCCCCACAGGATTGGTTGGCCCCACCGGTCGGGTGTACCTGTCTTTGTTCTCAGCGATAAAGGCATCGAGCATGGCCCCGGATTGCAGATCTTCATGAACGAGGTAATGCGCAAGCGCCACCCAGAGGTCTTCCGATGCCGTGCTGAACATGTGATGAAGTCCGACGCGAAAACCGCCTGCTTTGTCTTTGCGCCATGAGAGCATGGTGGAGCGATTGCGGGTAAAGCGCAGGGTCACCGGACACTCCAAGAGCTCCATCAGCCAGGCCTCCCAGAGCGCAGACTCTTCACTCCCCTCCGGAAAGGGTATCCCTGAAGCATCAGAGCCCTCGGGCCGGGGAGAGTTTATCGAAAGAAATGGTGTCATTGAATCGTCGCGCGCCTCGTCCAAGGGTCCATTGTGCTGTGTAGCAGATTCACCCACGCAGCCCCAAACGAAAAGAGCCCCACCCCAAGGAGATTTGACTCCCACCACCTGAAAAGTCACCACCGAAGCGCCCTCAATGATTGCCAAAGCTCCTCAAAAATGCCAACGTGATTCTATGCTATCGTCAAGGAGCCTCCCCTGAACACAGACCCCGCCCCCCCGCCAAACGGCCCGGCCAAAGCCATACGCATCATCGTCTACATCATGTTGCTGGCGAGCGCAGGGATGACCTTTCTCTTTGGGGACAAACTCTGGACCGCCGCGAGCACCGGCATGTTCCCACTCTGGCTTGCGGCCCTGCCCACGGTCTCGTTTACGGCCTTTGTGGTGGTCTACGCCATCGATCGCTGGTTTCTGGTCAAACGCAGCCACTACCCCCTCGGCCGGGCGCTCTTTCAAATCGCCTTCGCCCTGGTTTTTTTGAGCACGCTGCTCCCCGATCAGGCCTCCGAGTACAAACAGGCCAGGACCCAACGACAACATATCCGGTCCCCCAGCGAGCTGCTTTATCATAAAGATCCAAGCGTCCGAGCGGCGTCCTGTGAGCTACTCGGCCTCCAAAACGCCACCGAAGCCCTCAGCGCTCTCTCAACACTCTCCAGAACCGACCCCTCCTCCGAGGTCCGCACCATCTGCCAAGAGGCCGAAAACAGACTGAAGGCGCTTAAGACGTCCCCTCTGAAAACACCTGCGCCGTAAACACCTCAACGCTCACGCTGCCATCACTCCAGGCGTCCGCGGGCAAGCCCGCCTTCACACAGGTGTGTGACAAAAACTCGTTTCGATCCCAAGCGTATTCGGTGGCCACCTGAGGCAAAAGGACGCCCCGTTGAGCGCCGCGAGTCACCCAAATTCCATGCTTTCCCACCTCAATCTCTTCGGGCTGCGCCGGCACCCGGGGAGTCAGCACCGAGATCTCCACGGTGCAATCCCGCAACTCTTCCAGCTTCACCTCAGGAAAGCGTGGGTCCCGCGTCGCCGCGCTGATGGCCATCTCGTTAACACAAACCCACAAAGGCTCCGACTCGAGGAAGGTCCCAATGCACCCCCGCAGCCCTCCCCCTCGGGTGTGAAGGGTCACAAAGCACCCTGCGTTTCTTCGAGCCTCTTCCGGGATCTCAACGGGCTCACTCCACTCCTCTTCCTGCAGATGCGCCCTAATCGATTGCCTCGCCCAGCCAATAAGCCACTGTCGCGTTATCGAAGACAGCCCCACTTCCCCCCTCGCCATACTCGCCTCCTTTATTGAGGTTCATCGGAAAACAGTGAGCAACCAATGGAGTGATCCCACAGACGCCCCATCCCCCTGGTCAAAGTTTAGTGGAGCCCGACACCCCGAGCAACCACATCAGACTCCCTTGCTCCTTGCCCAAAAACAGCATACTTAATGAAACACTATGGACAATAAGGCAGCCCTCCTTCGCAATGTTGATATATTCTCAGGACTAAGCCCTGAATTAACCGAACAGCTCGTTCGCAGCCTGAACTCGATCAGCCTAAAGAAAAATACGCTGATTTTCGGGAAAGACTCCGACGGAGACGGGCTCTACATCATCCGTTCGGGGCAGGTGAAAGTCGTCCTGCAAAATGAAGAAGGCAAGGAGATCATCCTGGCCACCTTCCAGCCAGGAGACTTCTTTGGCGAGATGAGCCTCCTCGACGGACGCCCGCGTTCTGCCAATGTGTTCACCACCCAAAACACCCAGCTGCTGGTTCTTTCGCGACAGTCATTGTTTCAACACATTGAACAATATCCCACCACCGGGCTGAAGATCCTGATGGAGATGAGCTCTCGACTACGCCGCGCTGACGAGGTCATCGGCAACCTGGTAATGCTTGACGCCTATGGGCGCGTCGCCAGGGTGCTCATCGACCTCTCCGAGCAGCAAGGCGAGGTCACCGAAGAGGGGATCCTCATCAAAGACCGCCCCACCCAACAGGACATGGCCTCCATGATTGGGACCACCCGCGAGACAGTGTCCCGCATTCTCTCCGACTTTCAAAAGCGCGGCCTCCTCTCCACCGAAGGAAAGACGATTTTATTGAGTCACGGTTTTATGGAGGCGGTTCACAGTCGACTCTAATCCCCCCCAGGCAGCTCCAGAAAGCGCTTCACCATCTCGATGTCTTCCTTCAACTCGCCCTGCCTGCTGTAAATCAAATACGCGGCGCGAGCCTCTTTGGGCTTTCCCAGCTTGGCCTGGGTAATCCCAAGCGCCCGGTAACCTCGATGCAACTCCCCATGAAGCTCGATCGCCCCCTCAAAGGCCTCCACCGCCTGGGTGTACTCCTCCCTAAGAAAGAAGCGGTAGCCCTCCTCAAAACGCAACCAGGCCCTCACCCTGGGAGACTCGCTGCGCTCCAACAAACTCGCCTCCTCAGGCGTTATGAGCTTTGCCGCGCAAAACCCCGCGACCTTTGTGCGATAATGATAAAGCGCTCCTCCCACCACCACCAGACCCAACGCCAGCACCAGGCTGGATACAAAAGCGCGAAAGCTCCTGGCAGAAGACCGAGCGCGATATAGCGCCGAAGCCTCCCCGTCCATAACCCTCAAGGGAGTGCTGTCCTCTGCAGTCGCCGCTCCCCCCGCCAACAAATCGGGCAACGAGGGCAACTGCCCACCTTCACCGGCGGCCAGTCCCCCAGTCAGCGAGTCTGCACTTCCCCCCTGCTCCTCCGAAGTCCCTGCCCCAACATGAAACACCGCCACATTGCAACCGGGCTCAAACATCATTTCGCAGAGCACCCCCACCCGCGAGGAGGCCGGGACCTCACCTAAATAGACCTGTCCCCCGCAAGTGGGGCAGCGCCCCGACTCAATGAGGGTCGTGGTAATCTCGGGAACCGTGGTTTCACAGCGAGGACAAAATACATTCATAGCACTTCAACTATAAACCCAAACGGGCCCTAAACCCATCTTTAATCCTTCTTTGGGCGGAGGAATCTCGAGCCCCTTGAACGCCAGCGCACTCTATGAAATGGAGCCCCCTATGGCAGATACAGTTTTTTCCAAAATCCTCTCCGGCGAGATCCCCTCCCACAAAATCTACGAAGACGAGCTCGTCTACGCCTTTTTGGACGTCGGTCCCTTAAGCGAGGGACACACGCTGCTCATCCCCAAAGAGCCCGCAGTCACCATGGACCAGCTCTCTGAGCGCTCCGCCGAAGCCCTCGGGCGCGTCATGCCCCGACTCTGCAGGGCCGTAAAAAAAGCCACGGGCTGTGCCCAATACAACCTGCTGCAAAACAACGGCGCCCTCGCCCACCAAGCGGTGATGCACCTGCACTTTCATATTATTCCCAAACCTAACGAGCGCGAAGGCCTCGGGGTGGGCTGGCCCAGCAAGAACATCGACCACGAAGTGGGCGCTGCTTTGGCACAAAAAATTGCCGCCGCCCTCGATGACTGAGGGCCACAGCGCAAGACAAGGTTAGTAGCAATAAGGACGAAGAGCGTTGCCTGCCTCCAAACAGGGGGCGCAAGCCACAAGCTGCCGAAAATAATCCCCATAGGAGGGGCACCACGAAAAGTGGCTGCTCGCCGCGCACCCCTGCCGCATCTCCGGGCCCCTGACGTGGGCATAGCGCAGCCCTTTTTCTTTCAGGTAGTACACCATCCGAAACGTTGAGCGGTCAAAGAACGCCTTCCAATAAGCCACAGACGCGTGGTGATGAAAGGGGTACCCAAAGGACGTCCTCCAGGAGCTACCCGACCTGAGTTCCCCCTTGAGCACCTTAACGACTTTGCCCGTACGGGCGATGGTGCGCAGATCTTTTTTTGGGGGCGGCCAGCCTCGCGCCATATGCTTTCTGGAGTAGCGTCCCTTGACCTGAAACTCCATCTCAAAAACCAAATCTGCCTCTTCCAGTTTCTGGCACAGTGGCGCCCATTCGCTGGCCTCGTCCACTGCTCTGGGGCCCGTGTTGGAAAAAAGAACTCCGATGAGAATCAAGGTTTGTACCACCGTCATCGCCTCCCCTGGTCAGACATCCCGAGCGAAGATCCAACCCCATCATAATCACTTCTCCCCCATCATAGCGTAATGCAAATGCGGCCGCCACAGAGACCACCGCCCCTCAGCCCTCAGCACAAAAAAGGCGGGCAAAACAAACGTCGCCCACTCATCCTCTCGCTCTCTGCCCTGCCCATTCAAAGTGATATTGGACAGACCACGTCAACGTCGGCCTCTCCCCTGCCCCATCCCGACTCCCCACTTGCAAAACCGACCGACCGGTTTACCCATGGGTATCTCTCTGTGAACCAGGCTCAGTTCCTCCTCTCGACTGCCTTCAACCCGGCGCTTCCCCCGCCTCCATCGAGTTACCACCTCAAAACCTCCTTTAAATTAGTGAGTTAGGGTGTTTTTTGCGTCTCTGGGTGGTTGCCGTTGTGCACCAGCGGTGGTAGTCGTCTGCTGCAGACCAAGATGTACCCCTAAAAACGAGGTGACTTCGGTGAACAGCCCTATCGCGGACGACAACACAACCAAACCCGGCCTGGACTTTATCCGGACCATCGTAGCCCATGACCTCGACACCAATAAGCACCAGGGGCGTGTGGTCACGCGCTTTCCCCCAGAGCCCAACGGCTACCTGCACATTGGGCACGCCAAGTCTATCTGCATCAATTTTGGGATCGCAAAGGAGAATCAAAACGGGGTGTGCCACCTGCGCTTTGACGACACCAACCCGGTCACCGAAGACACCGAGTTTATCCACTCCATTCAGGAGGACGTGCGATGGCTGGGCTTTGACTGGCAAGACAACCTCTTTTTCGCCTCCGGTTATTTTGAGAAGCTCTACGACCTCGCGTGTCACCTCATCCGCGCAGGCAAGGCCTACGTCTGTCACTTAAACGAGGAGGAGATTCGCGAATACCGAGGCACCGTCACCGAGGCCGGTCGACCCAGCCCCTACCGAGACCGCTCCATAGAGGAGAATCTCGCCCTGCTTCAGAAAATGCGGGCCGGAGATTTCGAGGACGGCGAGTGTGTACTGCGAGCCAAAATTGACATGGCCGCGGCCAACATGAAGATGCGAGATCCGCTTATCTACCGAATCCGCAAGGCACATCATCACCGCACCGGTGATCAATGGTGCATCTACCCCATGTACGATTTTGCGCACTGCCTCTCCGACTCCATCGAGGGCATCACCCACTCCATCTGCACCCTTGAGTTTGAGAACAACCGCGAGCTCTACGACTGGTTTATTCAAGAAACTGGAGTGGAGTGTCAGCCCCAGCAAATCGAGTTTGCACGACTGAACATCACCTACACTGTCATGAGCAAGCGCAAGCTCTTGCAGCTGGTGAAAGAGAAGGTGGTCAAGGGATGGGACGATCCCCGTATGCCCACCATCGCGGGGATGCGACGCCGCGGCTACACCCCGGAGGCCATCCGCGACTTCTGCGAGCGTATCGGCGTGGCCAAGGCCAACAGCACCGTGGACGTCGGGCTCCTTGAGTACAGCCTGCGGGACGATCTCAACCACCGCTCTCCTCGGGTGATGGCGGTGCTTGAGCCCCTCAAGGTGGTCCTCACCAATTACCCCGAGCAGCAGCTAGAAGACCTTGAAGCCTCCTACTGGCCCCACGATGTGCCCAAAGAGGGCAGCCGAACGGTGCCTTTTGGCAAAGAGCTCTACATCGAACGGAGCGATTTTCAGGAGACCCCTGAGAAGAAGTTCTTTCGCCTGGCTCCGGGCAAAGAGGTGCGCCTGCGCTACGGCTACGTCATTCGTTGTGATGAGGTGGTCAAAAACGATGCCGGTGAGGTGGTGGAGCTGCGATGCTCCTATGACGCCGAAACCCTGGGCAAGGCACCAGCGGGCCGCAAGGTCAAAGGCACCATTCACTGGGTCTCCGCTGCCCACGCCCTGAGGGCGGAGGTACGAATCTACGACCGGCTCTTCTCGGTGGAGAAGCCCGACGCCGAAGAAGGAGACTTCAAGCAGTACCTTAACCCTGAGTCTTTGCAAATCATCGAGGGAGCCCTGGTGGAGCCGAGCCTTCGCGATTGCGCGGCCGGAGACCGCTTCCAATTTGAACGCCAGGGCTACTTCATCGCCGACGCGGTGGACTCTCAGGCAGGGGCGCTGGTGTTTAACCGAATTGTCCCCCTCAAGGACTCCTGGGAGAAAGCCAAAACGCAGGTGCCCCCTGTTCAGGAGGCGGTCGCCAAAAGCTCGCCCAGCAAGGCACCAACCACAAAAAGCCCCAAACAGGACAAAGGAGATCTCCGCAACGAGGCACGCAAAAACAACCCGACGCTTCAGGCGAAGTTTGAGCGTTATCAGGGGGAGCTTGGCCTCTCTGAATATGACGCTGATATCCTCAGCGGCAGCGTGGAGTTGGGGACCTTCTTTGAGGCGGCCCTTTTTGGCAAGAACCCGCCCAAGCTGGTGGCCAACTGGATCGTCAACGAGTTGATGCGCGAAATTAAGGACCAGCCCATCGAGGAGCTCTCCTTTGGTGGCGACAAATTGGGGGAGCTGGTGGCTCTCATCGCCGACGAGACCATCTCGGGAAAAATTGGCAAAGCGGTCTTCGCGGAGCTCTTGTCCAGCGGGGAGTCCCCCCGTGCCATCGTGGAGGCGAAGGGCCTCCGGCAAATCTCCGATCCCGCCGAGTTGCAAACCATGATCGACTCAGTGCTCGCAGCCAACCAGGACATGGTCCAGCAATATCGCGAGGGGCAAACCCGTCGCTTTGGCTTCCTGGTGGGCCAGGTGCTCAAAGCCAGCGCCGGCAAAGCGAACCCTGCGCTTGTCAACAGCCTCCTGAAGAAGACCCTCGACGGATAACGCCCCAACAAGCTCTTACCCCTGCACGCCCACTTTGTGTCCACTGAGCGCCGCTGATGAGGGACCGCTCCCATATCAGCGCTCTAGAAATCTGTGTATTCATGGTAGTAGAAAAAGAGCTTCAAATCATCGAAGTCCTTCGGGCCATATCCCTTATTCGCCGGCTCGGTGACGAAGTTAATCTTCAAGTCCCATTTCGTGTTAAAGAGCGGCCGCTGTGTGTACTTCTGACTTTGGAAGATCTTGGGGTCCCAGTTGTAGTCCGACCCGCTGCACCAACGGGCAGTCACCACCGAGGGCCGCCCCCCAAAGTCATAAAAGAGATCCGTGGAGTCAGAGCCCAGGGCCCACACGCTGGAAGTCCCCGCCATGTCCAGATAAATCCGGGGGTGCCGCGCCGCAGCTGCGGTCTGCTGCTCCACACAGGCCTCCACATAAGACACCTTATGCACCCTCGTGCCGGGTGAGATAAACTGCGGTCCTATCTGAAAGGAGAGCGTGGCCACACCGTCTTCAC
>JAZAIZ010000156.1:0-2663 GCA_036230545.1 Myxococcota bacterium | reverse complement strand
AGGACACCGCTCCAGCAATCGCCAGAGTCCCTGCTCCAATGGAGCTCCAAACCCACCAGGGCGTCGCCCCGGAGCCACCGGCCACAAGCTCCGCTTCCAAATCTCGCAGGGCCAACGGAGGGCCGGGGTTCCGCCCCACTCGGGATGCGGCCACCTGTGAATCCTCAAGGAGGCTCTCGTTTCGCGACGCCGCCACAAGCGGACCCCGGGCAACCTGCTGCGGTGCAACCTGCTGCGGTCCTGCGGACGCGCGAGTCAGGGGGGCACGGCGCTTCTTCACCGGCGGCGCTGGTGGTGTGAATGATGCCACTTCGGCGGGGGCCGTGGGCACCGGCGCCGCGCGTGGCCGCAGTGGCTGTCTCCGAGCCCGCGGCACCAAAGGCGCCCGCGCCCGGGAAACTCCCCGGGAGGTGCCCCCCCCCTGCCTGTTCACAAATGAGACCACCGTCGAACGTGACGCACGTCGGGGTTGCAGCCCTTCAAAAAAAGCATGGGGCTTCCCCGGCAAAGCCGGCCCAAAATCCCGCACGAGCCCAGAGACATTTCGCGCCAGGGCGTTGGCTTCAATGGAGGCGGAGATCATATCAATATCGGGCGAGAGCTTCTCCAGGCGCACCCAACGCTTGGAGCGGACCTCACCCAAAAAGCCTGCCACTGAGAGCACCCCACGCCCCCGCGAGATGGCAAGCACCATCGCGTACTTGCCACCAAGCCGCGACGCCTCGCGCAGCAAAGCGCGCCGAGCATCACCATCAAAGCGGTTTTGCTCAAGCGTCCCCGCCACAGCCCCCGCACCAGAGCTATCACCGCTCAACATAGCCCTCACAGTCGTAGTGCGACCTTCCTTAAGATGCACCTCCCGGCCCCATCGTCCCCCCGACGAGCGCACCACCACATGGTTGGCTCCCGGCACCAATGCCTCCACCCGCAGAGGCGCGTTGCCAACCTTCCGCCCATTCAGCCACACGCCGGCCCCCGAAACGTCCGCCGACACCTCAAGGCTGCTCGGCTGAAGAGAGAGCAAGCGCTCCCTGGCCTGAGAAAAAACACGTGTAAAAATAGGAGGATACTCTGTTTCATCGAGCACACGCTCCGGGTGAAGCCGCAGCACCTGCTCAAAGGCCTCCACCCCCTTGCGCTCTTTTCCCCGCCGAAAATACGCCACCGCCAGAAGCATTCGAGCCTCCAGCAAGGCATCATAATCCTCAACCCACTCCAGGTTTTGCTCAAGCCGCGAAACCCCGCTGCTCAGCGCCGAGATGGCCTTCCGAAAACGCATGCGCTTAAAGTAGCGTTCACCCTTCTCCAACTCCCCCAGAGCGCGTCGGTAATCCCGCTCACTGCCACCACGGCGGGCCCTCTTTTTCGAGGAGCGCTTCCCCCGGGGAAATTCACCCTTAATCACTCGAAATCCGCCAGTGTACGCCAGCTCGCTCTCGAGGGCGCGCGTCATCGCCTCCCCCGCCGTCTCCGGGACAGGGTCATCCGCGAGAGACACTACCGGAAAAACCACCAGTCTCGATTTTGCTTCGACACTCGAAGCAGCGCACAAGGTCGCTGCGACCATCCACACAATATTTTTATTCATTTGGACTCACTATCTACATCGCAGGCGAGCGCCTGAGAAAAACCACAATTCCCCTTAAGCCAACCAGATCCCGAACGGTCAAGGGATTCCGGCCCTTCACACCTCCCACAGGCCCCCTTTCTGGCAAAAAGCCCCCTTTAACGTACATCCACGCCCCTGGCGGGTCCTCTTTTTGCCCTGTCGTCCCGGCTGAAACCATAGTAGGTAGATCACCATCATGAGGAACTCCCTGATCTGGCAATGCTGCTGGCCCTTTCTGCTCACCATGGCTCTTGTCGGTGGGACCGCCGTCTACAACACCGCGCAAACCAAGCAGAAAGAGCAAAGCTTCAAGCGCCAGCTTCGCACTGGCGACTCCCTCCAAAAGGGGCTGCACCAGCTCACCGAGCGTCACAACCGCTTCATCAACCGAGTCCAGGACTCCATCCTCTCCAACAGCCCTGCCAGACAAATCACGGCCTTGCGCTGGGCTGCTCAATATTATTCCCCTGAGGTCGAGGCCGCCATCGCCGAGATGAATCGACTCATCGCCAATGAGTTCGCCCAGACCCCCGAAGCGAAGCTTCAGTCGGAGCTGCGCCGCCTTGAAAAAGTCGTGGCCAAAACACAGGAACTCACCCACACCATCTCCACCCTCCTCACCAAACTCTACGAGAGCGTCAGCGCCGATGACATTGAGGCGGCCTCCCTGGCCATGGGGCAACTCACCCAGCAGGACCGCTCCCTCCAGACCAGCCTCCGGCTCGGGTCTTCCACCCTGGGTCGCGCCACCTCCTCTCAGCTACTCCACTTGTCCTCTAAAGAGCGCCTGGGGCTGCTCCCCTGGCTCCCGCTCCTGCTCTGGCTCCCCTTGGGACTCTACCTGCTTACGCTCCCCTTGCGACGCCTTGAGCGCCTCAACGATCCTCTTTGCCCCCCCTCCCCCTCACCATCCTCCCTCCAGGGGAAGCTCCGCCATCGCTTCCAAAGACTCCAACAAGACCTCCACACCACCCAGCTCCTCGCCGAAGAGCGCAACCGGGAGACCTCCCGAGCCCAGCAAAACGTCCGAAAAATCCAGCACGACCTGGCCGTC
>JAZAIZ010000155.1:0-1762 GCA_036230545.1 Myxococcota bacterium | reverse complement strand
TTTTGAGCAGCACTACCTCGTCTTCAACAAATAATTTGTGGAGACAGTCCATGGGGCCAATGGATGCTACGTTGCCTGCCCCCAAAACCAGCGCGACCTTGCCATCGCCGGCGGATGAACTCTCAGTCTTCTCCCGATAGATGCGCCCCTGACTGGCGGGCTTGCCGGGCTCAAGCCAGACCTCTGCGCTGAAGCCCGTGAAGAGAACCTTATCGGTGAGATCTGCGGGAAAAACCTGCGCGATTTGCTGACCGTTGGGGTGCTGGCTGATCTGAGGAGGTTTGGGCTGCCCACCTGCTTTGAGGGCGTCCCGAAGGAGTCGAATGTTGCGCACCGTCGTCATTGGTCCCCCGAGCCATTCCTCTCCCACCGTCGGGGAATTCGCCTCGATGCCCTTCGCCCGACAGGCGGCTTCGACCCAACGCTCTCCGACTCTTAAGAGTGCGGCGCTGCACTCCTCAAGGAGTTGAATGCGCTCCGGGATCTTGACCCCCTGCCATCGCTTCTTATTCGCACATAGCCTTGTGATGTATTCCTCGACCTTCTCGGAGGGGGTCTCGGGGAGCGAGGGGGGCGGCTCTGGGAATTTTGGGGATGTCATGGCTGAGTTCTCCTCATTGGTGTGACCAAATGTTTACATCTCGTATGTTCACTGAATTTGCAATGCTGATTGTCGTTGTTGTTTGATGAATTGGTGAAAACTTAAGGGGGCTGCAAGCGGTGGCTGATGGATTGGAGAGTTGTCTGTGAAAAAAAAGCGCACGAGTTGGTGGTTTTGGGGACTGGCGGGGAGATGGGCTGGTTTTTCCCTTGTCCTGGGAGTCTTGGGCGTGGGGGGAGTGGCCCACGGGGGTTTGCCTTCTGCTGAGAAGAGGGGCCTGGTGGGAACGTCCACGCCGCTGCCAAAGGAGTTGCGGGAGCAGATGGGGGGAACCTCCTGGCGGGAGGGCTGCCCGGTGGGGTTGGATGAACTGCGTTTGTTGAGTGTCCCCTATCGGGGGCCGGATGGAAAAACCCATTGGGGGCGACTTATTGTCGCGGCTTCCGTAGCTGAGGAGCTCCTGCAGATCTTTGGGGAGCTCTTCGCTGAGTCCTTTGTGATCGAGAAGCTGGGTTTGGCCTCTGCGTTTTTGGGGAGTGATGAGCGCTTGATGGAGGCAAACATTACCTCGGCCTTCAACTGTCGATTGGCGACTGGCAGCAAGGGAAAGTACTCGGCTCACAGTTACGGGAGTGCGATTGACATTAATCCACGCTGGAATCCCTACATTAAGCGAGGACGGGTGTTGCCTCCTGCGGGGAAGGCATATCTCGAGCGAAGCGAAGCCAGACCTGGTTTGATTCGCGAGGGGGATGCGGTGGTGCGGGCCTTTGTTAGCCGTGGCTGGCGTTGGGGGGGACGTTTCAGGTCGTTGAAGGACTACCAGCATTTTGAAAAGCGTCGTGATTAATCCGCCTTGCAGAAGGAGAGGGAGGAGGCGTTGTTGAGTCGGATGCAGCTCTCGCCGGCGGGGCAGGGAGTGGATTGGCTGGTGTTGCATAGTTGCCTGCACACGACATCTACGCAGACATGCCCAGGGCGACACGGGTGTTGAATGGTGTCGCATTCTGCGACGTTGACGCTTGGACCATCAGGAGGACCGGCGGGCAAGCACGCGACAGTGTCGTTGCTCCCGATGACCTGACAGGCGTGTGGGATCTGGTCGACAGGCTGGCAATTATCGCTGTAGCTCCCCTCGGAGAAGATGTAGTGGCAGGGGAG
>JAZAIZ010000154.1:0-20041 GCA_036230545.1 Myxococcota bacterium | reverse complement strand
GATGACGGTTTTGGTGAGGACAGTCGATAACCGTTCGGTTGTTGGACTTCAAAAAGTCGAGGGCCTGCAGGGCACTCTGCTCAAAGTCGATGATCTTCCCATCGGGGGGAATGAGCTGAGCATAGCCAGCCGAACCGTACCAGTCAGCGGAGCCGCCATGGCTGATAATGGCCGCGCCAGTGTCAGCGGGGTTGAGGTCGTCCCAGTTGAACTGAATGGAGAAAGGTCCAGTCTTGACCCCGCTGATCTGGGCAGGATCATTAAACCAGGCCCCGCTCATGGCATAGAGGGCCCCGATGTTTTCGGGGTAGCGACTGTGCATCATGTTAGCCACGATGGCGCCGCCGCTGAAACCCGCCGCATAAATGCGGGAACCGTCAATGGTGTATTGCTGATCGAGGCAGCCGAGGATCTCTTCAAAGAGCGAGGCTTCGAGGTTGGGGACGTCCCGGGCTCCGACGAAGATGTCCCACTCCATTCCTGCCTTGGACGAAGAGCCCATGGAAACGGGCTGGAGTTTCAGCCCTTCGGGATAAATGGCGATGAAGGGAAACTCCGGATCTGCATCGGGCTCAGCCGAGAGAAAGTTGTAAAAATTTCCTGCGCTGTCCCCCACCCCGTGCCACAAAAAGATGACCGACACCGGCACCGAAGGCTCAACCGTGGGCAGGCGGGCATAAAACTGCCGTGACTGGCCCTCCACCGTCCAGCCGTTGTTGCGCCCCTGGACCACACTCTGGCCGCTGTTGCACGTGAAGGTGAGCGCTTTAGCACCCCCCTTGGCCTCACCGGGAGTGGAAACTCCAGGCTCGCCCGAAGCGGTCTGCGCGGTGACGTCCTCATCGCCGCAGGCGCTCAGGCTGACGATTAGAAAAGAGAATAACAAAGCGGTTAACAGTCGCATCGGCGGCTCCCATGAACGTTGAACGTTAATGACTCACAGGCCTTCCCCACCGGGCCCCGGAAGGCCTCCGGCGCGGGAAAGCGCCCCTAGTTCTGCGGTAAATGCCTGAACTTGGCAAGCGGCAAGCCAGATTTTCTGAAAAAGGGCGCCCAAAAACCGACCAAAGAGTCGGTATCTAGTCCCCCGGCTCCACGTTCACCACCTCGATCGAGGCCGACCGCAAGAGTGGGCGTGCGATCCACATCCCCTGGGCCAGAGCGCCAAGGGCGCCAATATCAAAAACCATCTCCACCCCCAGGGGGACCCCCATCAATCCCAGCAGGATACCCACACCCCACAGGACGCAGGCCACCACCACCAGACGCTGAAGGCGCAGCGCAGCGACGCTGCATTCCCGGCGCTGTCGAAAGTTTAGACCACCAGCAGCCCGATGCCGCATCAAAAAAAGAGCCAGGGGGGTGGACGTCCGCACCACCGGCTCTGCGATAATCGTCGAGACGTCCTCCTCGGACCCCGTCTCCTCCACACCTTCCCGCTCCACTGACGACGCTTTCACGATATCTCCACTCCTGGTTCCTACTCCATGCTCCCCTTCGGGAACCCCTCATACCGCTGCATCGACGAGCCCCCGGCGGACTTGAGGTATTTCTGGATTTTTTTTTTGGGGGGGAGAGCCGAAACCTGCGCAATCCCCATCCACTCGGTTCATCGCGCCCTTCATTTGACCAGCTCTTCCACGCCAGAGTACCCTGAAACAATCATCAGCGATTTAACCGGGGGGGAATCCATGAGAAGGCAGCAGTTCATCTACAAGACTGGGCAGCTCATGGCGCTGCTCGGCCTCATCGCAGCATGTTCATCGGACAGCCTTGAATACATCGAGCGGGGAGGCGCCCCCATCGATGCCGCCCCCGCTCCGCCCTCGCTCCCCGGACACCTTGAAGGCCAGCTCTGCAATCACGCCTCGGGGCAGTGGCTCCCTGGGGTCCAGGTCACACTGGATCTTCCCGAGGAAACCCTGACCCGCCAAACGGACATGCAGGGGTTCTTTCGTTTCTCACCGGTCCCTGCGGGTGCCTACCGCCTCGGCCTGCAGGGACATCCTGTCCTCCATTACCTGGAGGCGACGGTGCAGCCCGAAGAGACCACGCGCCTTGGTGGCTCCGAATGCGACGTGCCCCGTGGAGATCTTGAAGGGAGAATCTGCGGCCCCAGCGGGCGCTGGCTGGTTAACGCGACGGTCTCTATCTCCACCCCCGATTTCACCCTCGCGGCTCAGACCAACGCGTCGGGAGAGTTTGCCCTGAGGGATGTCCCCATGGGCAACTATGAGGTGAAGGTGTCGAGAGGCTCGTTTTCAACATCCTTCACCGCCACCATCGAACCTGAAGTGATTACCCGACTGCCTGAGCCGGTGTGCATTCCCCCCACCACCCGCATGGCCGTGGTCACGGGAATCTACGATGAGGTGCAGCTGGTGCTGCAGGGCCTGGGCTTTGAGCTGCGCGAGTATTATACCGACCGAACGATGGGGATCACCTATCCCCTCTCCCCAGAGGGGAGCGTCGATTTGATCAACGGCTCCAACTCCTCCTTCTGGATCGAAGAGTTTCTCTCCGATCCCATGTGGATGGGGGAATACGATATCCTCTTATTCAACTGCGGCCTCTCCGACAGCCTGCTCAACACCGCCAACGAGCACGCCAATGAGGCCCTGCAAAACCTGCGGGCCTGGGTGCGGGCGGGGGGCTCTCTCTACGCCTCGGATTGGGCCAGCGAAGTGGTGCGAATGGCCTTCCCCGAGCGCGTCAACTTCGTGGGAGATGACCTCAAATTTGGGCACTCGCGGGTCGGGGTCGAAAACGAGCGTCTGTCCGCGCAGATCATGGACCCCGGCCTTCAACTGGCCCTGGGGACGTCCTCCATTCGAATCAACCTGAATCTCCCGCTCTGGTCGGTGCTGGAAGAGACGCAGCACCAACCCCCGGACCTTCGGGTGCTGGTGCAGGGAGACGTGTCTCATTTTGAGCCCGGCAACTACACCATCAACGCCGACAGCGAGGACCTCCCCCACAGCCCACTCATCGTCCACTTTGATGAAGGAGCGGGCCGCGTCCTGCTCACCGCGGGGCACACCGAGCGACAAACCACCGAGGACCTGCGAAACGTCCTGAGGTATATTATTTTCGAGCTGTAGAAGCGCGCGCACTCAAGCGGAGTATTGTCCAGCGCGCTCAAGGAGCTGCACCAACAGCTCATCATCCCGGGCTGCCCCGTCCACTTCGCTGAGCACGCTCATGACAAACTCACGGGACACCTTCGGGTTCTGCCCGGGCATCAACACCTGCGCCCCCCCCTGCCGAATCATGGAGAGCGAAGCGCACGCCAGCGCCAGGGGCACCAGGGTGAAGACCCGAATGGCGTACCCCTCCTCCACCGGCCAGCACAACACGTAACGCTTCGCCGCATCGAGGTGGGCCTGTGCCCGCTCGATTAGCCCCTCGACAATCTCCATCACCGCGTCGCGATTTTCAGGCAAGAGCACCTCCTTAGGTGGCACCCCATGCTCCTCGAGCCGATCGAGCGGCAAAAAACAGGCCCCACGCTCCAGGTCATCGGCGACATCCTTGAGAATGTTCACCAACTGCAACCCAAGCCCAAAGCTGACCTTGTCCGCATGCAGTCGAGCGGCCACCTCCTCCGACACCGGGCAGCGCGCAAGGAACACCCCCGTCAGCAGCTTCCCCACGGTGCCGGCGACAAAATAGCAATAGTCCTCGAGGTCCTCGATGGAACGGATTCGATGCTGGCCATGGGCCGCGAAGCGACGCACGTAGGAGCGCATGCCCTCGCTCATCTCAAGAATGGGCCCTTGGAGGCACTCGCGGATCTCCGGGGGAAAACTTCGGTAACGCCGCACCACCGCCGCAGCCCCCCTGCACAATTGAGCGTCAAAGCTCTCCTCGCCCCCCAGCACCGCCGCAGCCTCCTCAAACTCCCGGGGATCGTGATCGACGTTGCGCAGGAGTTCGTTGAAGCGGTCAAAGAGGGACTCCCGGTCCTTAAGGGGCACACCGGTGGCGTCCTCGACGGTGTCGACGATTCGGCAGAGCAGATAAGCCACGCGAACATACTCCCGCGTGGGCTCGGGGAGGGCCTCAATGGAGAGCGCAAAGGTCCGACTCACCTGCGGCAGGAGCTGCTCACAAAACGCAATGTCCGACTCGACCCTCATCTCTCATCCTTGGCGAAACCCCCGGTGCCCCAAGCGGCGATTAACCCAACCCGGAGTATTATTCAATACCGGCCACCCACCCGCAAAACCCTGCCCCAAGCCCACCTCCGAAGCTGCACGAAACCCATTTTATTTCAATAGCTTGAGAGCCCCCCCCCAACCTGCTCTCCGCGAGCCTCCCCGACCCCGATCTGAAAAGTGGCCAGCGTCGATAATTCGGTTGCCCTCACGAAAATCGTAGGGTAACTGTTGGCTCCAACCGTCGCCCATTCGGAAATAATAAGGACAAGAGCATGACTCCCACTGATCTCGACAAGCTGTGTATCAACACGATCCGCACGCTCTCCATTGACGCCATCCAAAAGGCAAACTCCGGGCATCCCGGCCTGCCCCTCGGCGCCTCCCCCATGGCCTACGTCCTGTGGCAGTATTTTCTCCGACACAACCCCCAAAACCCCACCTGGGCCGACCGGGACCGCTTCGTGCTCTCCGCAGGCCACGGCAGCATGCTGCTCTACAGCCTCCTGCACCTCACCGGCTACGACGTGAGCATGGACGACATCAAAAACTTCCGCCAGTGGGGCAGCAAGACCGCCGGCCACCCCGAGTCATTTCTCTGCCCGGGCGTCGAGTGCACCACCGGTCCGCTGGGACAGGGCGCCACCAACGCCGTGGGCATGGCCGTAGCCGAGCGCTCCCTGGCCCACCAATTCAACCGCCCTGGCTTTGAGCTCATCAACCACTACACCTACAGCCTCGTGGGCGACGGAGATCTGATGGAGGGCATCAGCGCCGAAGCCGCCTCCTTCGCCGGCCACCTCAAACTCGGCAAGCTCATTTACCTCTACGACGCCAACGACATCAGCCTCGATGGCCCCACGGACCTGACCTTCACCGAAAGCGTCGGCGCCCGCTACGAATCCTACGGCTGGCACGTCCTCACCATCACCGACGGCGACACCGATCTCAAAGGCCTGCACGACGCCATCGCCGCAGCCAAAGCCGTCAGCGACAAGCCCTCACTGATCATCGTCAAAACCACCATCGGCTTCGGCTCTCCCAACAAGCAGGGGACCTCCTCCTCCCATGGTTCGCCCCTCGGTGAAGATGAAATCAAGCTCACCAAGGAGACCCTCGGCTGGGATCCCAACCACCACTTCCACATCCCTGATGAGGCCCTGACCCAATTCCGCAACGCTCAATCCCAGGGCGAGCAACTGGAGTCGGACTGGAACGAACTCTTCACCCGCTACAGCGCAGAGCATCCTGAGCTCGCCGCTCAATGGGCCATGGCCTTTGGCAACGAGTTGCCAGAGAACTGGGACGCCAACCTCCCCTCCTTTGAGGTGGGCAGCAAAATCGCCACCCGAGCGTCCTCCGGCAAAATCTTAAACGCGGTAGCCGCCTCGGTCCCGTGGTTCCTCGGCGGCGACGCCGACCTCTCCTGTTCTACCAAAACGGCCATCAACGAGAGCGCCGACTTTGATGGACAAAGCGGCGCCGGCCGCAACATTCGCTACGGGGTGCGCGAACACGCCATGGGCGCCATCGCCAACGGCATCGCCTACCACGGCGGGTTGCGCTCCTACACCGCCACCTTCTTCGCCTTTGTGGACTACATGCGCCCAGCCACCCGACTGGCCGCGCTCAACAGCCTCCCGGTGATTCAGGTCTTTACCCACGACTCCATCGGCCTCGGCGAAGATGGCCCCACCCACCAGCCGGTGGAGCAGCTGGCCTCTCTGCGCTGCATGCCCAATTGTCTCGTTCTGCGACCCGCCGATGCCATCGAGACCCGTGAAGCCTGGAAGGTGGCCATGCAAAACACCACCGGGCCCACCACCCTGATCCTGTCGCGGCAGGGCCTGCCCACCCTTGAAGGCGCTCAGCGACACGGAGCCGAGGGCACCCCCAAAGGAGCCTCCACCATCTCCGAGGCCGCCGAGGGCACCCCCAAGGCAATCCTCATCGCCACCGGCTCCGAAGTTGCTCTCGCCCTTGAGGCCCAAAAGCGACTGGCAGAGGACCACATCTACGTCCGCGTAGTCTCCATGCCCTCCTGGGAGCTATTCGCAGCCCAGGACGCTGCCTACCAGGAGAGCGTCCTGCCCAAAGCCATCACCGCGCGAGTCGCCGTGGAAGCCGGCAGCTCCTTTGGCTGGGAGCGCTGGGTCGGCACCGAAGGCGAGATCGTCGGTGTTGATCGCTTTGGCACCTCAGCCCCCGCGGAGCAAATCTTTGAGGCCTACGGCTTCACCCCCGAAAACGTCTGCGCCGCGGTTCGTGAAGTCCTCTAACAAACCTTCATCGCCCCTCTTTCTCCTCACCCTCGCCGGGCTCCTCTTGCCGGCGAGCGTGGGGCTGGCCCAATCGGCCTCCCCCGAAGACGCACCCGAGATGGTGGTGGAAAGCACCGCTCCCTCCCCCACCAATGCAAGCCCCCACAGCGCGGACGTCGTCGTCCCCCACCAGCTAAGCGGTAGCGGTCAGTCCCTGGCGGACGCCATCGAGCAACTCCCCGGGATCCACCTGCGACGCTCCGGCGGAGTGGGCTCGTTCACCTCCATTGGGATTCGAGGCCTCGGGATGAATTACGTCAACGTCGTGCTCAACGACTCCCCCCTCAATCCCAGCGGCACCGGTGGGGTGGACCTCTCCCTGCTTCCCCTTGAACACATCGAACGCGTTGAGGTCTATCGCGGGGGAGGCCCCCTGCGCTTTCAATCTCCCCTCGGAGGTGTGGTTCGGATCATCACCCGGATCCCAAGTGAACGTACCACCGCCGAAGGGCACCTCGGCTATGGCTCCTATCACGCCCGCTCTGCACATGTCGGCGTGAGCGGCCCCCTCTTAGACACCGGGCTTGTCTACCACTCCATGGTCAGCTACCTCGGCAGCCAAGGCGACTTTAGCTTCCACAATGACACCACCACCCTCTCCAACACCCGCGACGATTTTAAGGACACACGGGACAACAACGCCTCCAACGCAAGCGCCCTCAGCCTCACCCTCCAGGGGCCCGCACCCTCCAGGGGTTTGTGGGACCTCTCCCTGCGGAGCCATTGGAGGCAAGCCCACCTCCCGGGTCCGCACCCCCAGCGCGGGGTCCCCTCTCCGGATGCCAGCGCCGAAGAGAAGAGCGTCCGGCTCAATTTGGAGCTACGTGATCTGCAGAGCCCCGCCTCCACTCTCAAGGGAAGCGCGCAGGTTTATCTCGGCACCTCATCGCGGGACTTCACCTCCGAGGGCGCCCTGCTGGGGCTGGACGTTCGCTCCATTCACTCCACCCATCACCAGGGGGGACTCCGCGGCCAGCTTGACTATCTCTTCGGCCCGGCCTTCCTGCTTCGAATCGCCGGGGCCGGCGATTGGGAGCACCGGACCCAGCGCTCCCCCACCACGGGCCTCGGCGGTTTCGATGGCACCTTCACCCACCAACGATGGCGCCCCTCCCTGGGGGCAGAGCTGCAGGTGATGGCCCCCGCCGGGGTGGAGCTCTTCCCCTCTCTGCGAGTGGACGGCGACAACCTCGACTCCCTCGCCCTGACCCCAAAACTCGGTGCGCTCCTGACCCTCGGGGCCCTTCAAGTGCGCGCCAACGCGGGCCGGCATCATCGCTTCCCAAGTGCCACCGAGCGATTCGGCGATGGGCTGCAGGTGGCCCCCAGCCCCGGACTTGAACCCGAGCACGGCCTGGTCACCGACGCCAGCCTTCAACTTCAAGAGGGACCCGGCGGAATCACCCTGAACCTGGGGGCCTTCCTCACCCGCGTTCAGGGGCTCATCGCTCTGCTACCCACCTCCCAGCGCTACGTCCGCGCCCACAACCTCACCCAACAACGCCTCGCCGGAGTGGAGCTGGGCCTGCAAAAAAAATGGCAGCGTTTCCACGCGGCCCTCAACTACACTGGCATCGAGGGCCGCGGGAAGCACCGAGCACAAACCCCCGGGGTTCCCACCCACCGCCTTGATCTCCAGATGACCCTCTCCCTCGGCCCGCTGCAATTGAGCTACCACCCCCAATACCAATCCCCCATCTTTCTCGATCCCGACAACCGCCTTGCCCTGCCCCAACGCCTCCTTCACGATGTTGATCTGACCTTCTTCAGCAGATCCTCGGGGCTGCACTTTCGCCTTCGAGGCACAAATTTATCCAACACCCAATCTGCCCGAGTGGCTCTCCCCGGTGGGCTCACCGGAGTAGCCACCCACGGCGATTACCTCGGCTACCCCCTGCCTGGCCGCAGCATCTTCGCCTCTATCGGCTGGAAACTCTAAGGGCCCTCCCCTTCACCGAGGGCGGCTTTCCTCTCCCTTGATTCTATGTAATGTCACTACCATGAAGGTAGCTATCATCGGGTTGGGGGTCGTGGGCGGCTCCATCGCTTATGCCCTCAAAGAGTCCAGCGCCGAGGTGGAGCTGCTGGGGATTGAGTCCAACGAGGCCACCCTGGAGCAGGCCCGAGAGAGCCGGATGTTCAACTCTCTCCACCCCACAGTAAACGCTGCCCTCGGAGACGCCGACGTCATCTTTGTGTGCGTTCCCATCGCTGCGGTGGAGTCGGTTTTTGAGGCCATCGCGCCTCTGCTCAACGAAGAGAGCGTGGTCACCGACGTCAGCGGAATCAAAACCCCCGTGGAAGAGAGCGCCTTCCGGCTGCTCACCACCGGCAACTACGTCGGCTCGCACCCCATGGCGGGAGGGCAAAAGGGGGGCTTTGAGCACGCCCAACCCAACACTTTCAACGACGCCGTGGTGGCCATCTGCTCCAGCCGACGCAGCTCCCCAAAAGCCCTCGCCCAAATTGAGACCCTCTGGTCAACCATGGGAGCCACCTGCCTGCCCATGAGTCCCGAAGAGCACGACCGAACCATCGCCACCACTTCCCATCTGCCCTATCTGATCGCGGTGACCCTGACCGAGTTCTCGCACGCTCCCCACGCCCCGGAGCTCTCTGGCGGAAGCTATCGGGACGCAACCCTGCGCGCCGACTTTGCCCCGGAGATCATGGCAGCCACCATCAACCAGAATGCTTTCCTGCCGGAGACCGCGCGGCATTTTGCGGAGCGTCTCATTGAGTTCGCCGAGTTGGCCGAGAAAAAGCCCGAGGAGTTTCTTGAGCGGGCCCACCACGCGCGCGAGCAGCGCCACAACGACTAAGTCAAGCGTGCCCGCTGAGTTTCAATCTCAGCGTGGAGGATGTGCTGAATCTCATCGAGGCGCTTTTGAGTCGCCGCCTCAAAACGCAGCACCAAAATGGGTTGGGTGTTGCTGCACCTCACAAGGCCCCAGCCATCCTCCCACTCGACCCGGGCGCCGTCGATGTCCACCACCGCGAACCCTTCGTCCTCGGCGCGGGCCTGAAAGGAAGCGATCACCTCGCGCACCAGTTCAAACTTGATAGCTTCGGGGCAGTCCACGCGAATCTCGGGGGTGGAGACCATCTCGGGGATCTCGGCGAGCATCTCATCGAGATGCAGATCCGAGTCTCCCAAAAGCTCCAACAAGCGAGCCCCGGCGTAGGTGGCGTCGTCAAAACCATAATAGCGATGCTTAAAAAAGATATGGCCGCTCATCTCACCGGCGAGGGCGGCTCCTTCCTCTTTCATCTTCGACTTGATCAACGAGTGCCCCGCCTTCCACATAATGGGACGGCCACCATGACTGGCGATGTCATCATAGAGGATCTTCGAACACTTCACCTCGGCGATAATCGCCGCCCCCGGCTCCTCTTCGAGCACTGCTCGTGCGAGGAGGATCATCAAGCGATCTCCCCAAATGATGGCGCCATGCCGGTCAATGACTCCGATTCGATCCGCGTCTCCATCAAAGGCAAAGCCCAGATCGGCCTGGTGCTCCTTCACCGCGGCCCGCAAATCCACGAGGTTTTTTTCTTCAGAGGGGTCGGGGTGATGGTTGGGAAAATTCCCGTCAGGCTCACAGAAGAGCGGCACCACATCACACCCCATGCGGGCAAAGAGCTCCACCGCGGTCATTCCACCGGTGCCGTTCCCGGCGTCCACCACAAGCTTCAGAGACCGGCCAATGGGCTTGAGCTGATTGGCGAGTTCATCAATATAAAGCGAGAGCACCCCTTGATGAAAAGCCTCCCCTGCTCCACTCTCGTAGTCCTCCTCTTCGATCATCGTGCGAAGAGCGAGGATGTCCGCCCCGTGTAAAGATTTGTCCAAAAGCGTGAGCTTAAACCCATTGTAGTCCGGAGGGTTGTGACTCCCCGTAATGCAGACGCCCCCCGAAGCCTTGAGGTGATGAATCGCCCAATACTGCACGGGCGTGGGCACCACGCCAATATCGATCGTGTCGCAGCCAGTGCTGCGCACTCCCGCCATCAGGGCCTCTCCAAGCGCGCTCCCCGACAGGCGGCAGTCACGCCCCACCACCAAAGAAGTGCCGCCTCCCCGGCGCAGGGTCGTCCCGATCGCCTTTCCGAGGTGCTCGGCGAACTCCGGGGTCAGGTGAACATCCACCACGCCTCGAATATCATACTCACGAAAAATCTCAGCAAACACCTGCATCACTGCTCTCCTGAACCAATCTCGTCCTCAAGCATCGAGAGGCGGTCTTCCAAATTGTCGGGGGTAATATTTTTGAGCGCCCGCTGATATGCCTCTTTGTAGATATCCTTGGGCAAAACAATCTCACCGGGGTATCTCATCTCATCAAGGGCCTCCGCATCAATCGCGGGCTCCTGCCCAAGACTCGCCAAAGGACCTCCCTCACACGCCAACACCACACACCCAACAAGAGCAATCACTAAAGCCCGCATCATCACGGCACCCCCACAGAATATTTATAGAGCGAGACCGAGCGCAGCCGCGCGAGGACAGCGCGATGCCGAGCCTTTTCACGACGACGCAGACGCTCAGCGCGCCCGCTGACGGAGCTGTCGCCAAGCTTACCCGCCAGAGACTCGATGACATCCAGCTCTGCCAAACGACTGAAGTGAAGAAGCATCTCAAAATCGCGGCGACGTCCAAAGTCACCGCGCAGATCCTTCTCAACGACCGCCTTACCCTTGCGAATCAAGAGCGAGTCAGGTCGAATGCGGTTTAAGACCGGCTTCTCCTTCGCCACTGGTTGCACCACCCCCTCTTCAGGAGCTTGCGGGCTCGGCTCCTGAGCCAGAGCCACACCCCCCAGGAGACAAAGCGCCCCCACAAGGCTCACCCACCTTATCGACAGCTTTACAAATAATCGTTCCACTTGCGTTCTTCCAATTCTTTGATGAGCCCACGGATCTCCTGGGCTCGTTCAACCGGCACCACCAGGGTGGCGTCCCCGGTGTGCACTACCACCACGTTGTCCATCCCCACTACTCCCACTACGTGTCCTTCGGAGGCCATCAGGGTGCAGTCCCTCGAATCAAGCGCCACCACCCTACCCGAGACCAGGTTGGCCTGCTCATCCCGCTCAAGCACCGAGCCCAGCGCCCCAAAGCTGCCCACGTCACTCCAGCCACAGGACACCGGCACCACCGCGCTCTTTTGGGCCCCCTCCATCACCCCATAGTCCATGGAGATCCCCTCGATTCGAGCATATTCGTCCCGCAGAACCGCGTTGTAATCGTCGGTTCCGATGGCCGCGTCAATCGTCATCAGCGCCCCATGCAACGCCGGAAGCTGCCTTTGAATCTCAGCCATCAAGACATCACAACGCAGCACAAAGATACCCGCGTTCCAGAGAAAGGTGCCCTGTTCCAAAAAGCTCTTGGCCTGCTCCAGCTGCGGCTTCTCACAAAAACGCCGGACATGAAACGCCCCGCTCTTCGCGGGATGGGCCTCTCCCTGCTCGATATAACCATAGCCGGTCTCGGGCCGAGTCGGGGTGATGCCCAGCGTAGCGATGCTCCCCTGCGCCGCGAGTTCCGTGGCCACAGCCAAGGCATCACAGAAGCCGGCTGGATCTGCAACGTGATGATCCGCGGGCAACACCGCCATCACCGCATCCGGCTGACGCTTCAGGAGATGAATCGCCGCCAGCCCCATGGCCGGCGCCGTGTTTCTGCCCACCGGCTCCACCAGAACCTGGGCCGGGTTCATCCCGGGAGCTGCCTCAAGGCAGCCCTCGCGGTGCTGGTCACCACAGACGATCCACTGCGCCGCCTCGGGAATCACCGACGCAATCCGGTTCAGGGTGCCCCCCAGCAAAGTCCCCTTTCCGCCAAGGTTGAGCAGCTGCTTGGGGTGCGCACGACGCGAGAGGGGCCAAAAGCGGGTGCCTGCGCCGCCCGCCAAAACCACCCCATAAAGTCCTTCGATAGGTTTCATAATGCCGGAAACGCTAACACTCCCCGGGCCATCCTACAAGATAAAGCCTCAGGGCCTCACCTTCCACAGGTACCCCAGGAGCCCCCGCAAAATTTCCCCGGTAACCCCCCAGATCACCTCGCCGTCGTAATTAAAATACCAAACCTGCACCTGCCGGGATTGGTAGGTGTGCTCATGCATCTCCCACGCCTCCTGCAGCAAAAGAGCGCTCAAGGGCACATGAAAAACCCTCGCCACCTCCCGCTCATCGGGCTCGTACTCGAACTCGCCCCGCACCAGGCCCACAAAAGGAGTCACGTGATAATCCGAGATGGTGATGAGCTCGTCAAGCTGGCCCACACACTCCACACCCTCGGTGTCAATCCCGAGCTCCTCCCGGGTCTCCCGCAGGGCGGCCTCCCAGGGGGACTCCCCTTCCTCGAGGCGACCGCCGGGAAAGGAAACCTGGCCCGCATGGCTTGGGAGTTCCGCCGAGCGCCGGGTGAAAACGACGTCAAAATCCTCCGGGCCAGTGCCCGAAGGACGCAAGAGCATCAACACTGCAGAGAGCCGCAGCCCTGTGGAGTCCACCTCACGGGGTGCGAGGTCCCTCACCGTCCTCAGCACCCAACCCTCGCTCATGGCAAAAAGAAGAGCCCGACGACGCCCGCCGGGATAAGATAAAGCGCAAAATAATGAAACGCGCCCCGGTTAACCACGGGGATCAGGAGCTTCAGCGCGACAAATCCCGTCACCGCCGCCGCAACAAATCCAGCCCCCAAAGACACCCAATCCAACCCCGCGAGGGTGGTCATCTCCCCCAGCTTCAGGAGCATGGCTCCCAAAATCGCGGGGATGGCGAGCAAAAACGAGAAACGCGCCGCGTGCTCTCGCTCCACCCCCAGCACCAAAGCGCAGGCAATGGTGGTCCCGCTGCGGCTGATGCCCGGCACAATGGCCATCCCCTGGGCGACACCAATAACAAGCGCCGTCACCAGGGCCATCGACCCCAGGCCTTGGGTTCCACCGGAACGAAAGCGGGTCACCATAAGAATCGCGGCCGTCACAAGAAGCATCCCCGCCGCCTGGCGAGGCTCGTGAAAGAGCTGCTCAAGGGCGTCTTTAAACACCAGCCCAATCACCGCAGTGGGCACCGAGCCCGCCACCACCAGTAAGCCAAAGCGAAAATAGGGGTGCGAGCGCAAAGTCTCGCCCAGAGGAGTCCCCGACGCGAGCGCCCGGCATCCGCCGAAACCCTCGCTCACCATGCTCCACAGCGCCCGGCGGTAAAAAAGACACGTCGCCAGCAATGTGGCGACGTGCACCAGAATATCAAAAAAGAGCTGCGGCTCCTTCAGACCAAGCAGGTGCCCCCCGAGCACCAGATGACCCGAACTGGACACAGGCAAAAACTCGGTGAGCCCCTGAACAACGCCCAGGACAATAGCTTCCAAAGTACTCAGGGAAAACTCCGACGGATCTGCTTATTTTACGAAGGCAGCAAGGCGCTCGGCTGCGTCCCGGCGCTCCCAGCGGAACTCCTCGCCCGAGCGACCAAAGTGACCGTAGGCGGCGGTCTTCTCATAAATGGGCTTGAGCAGATCGAGCCGCTTGATAATCGCCGCCGGCTTGGCGTTGAACTCCTCGCGGATCGCCTCTTCGATCTTGCTCTCAGGGACGGTGCCCGTGCCAAAGGTCTCGACCATAATGGAGACAGGCTCGGCCACCCCGATAGCGTAGGCGAGCTGCACCTCACATCGCTGTGCCAGCTTGGCTGCCACGATGTTCTTGGCGATGTAGCGCGCAAAATACGCCGCGCTGCGGTCCACCTTGCTGGGGTCCTTGCCGCTGAAGGCGCCCCCGCCGTGCCGCCCCATGCCGCCGTAGGTGTCCACGATGATCTTGCGACCAGTGAGGCCCGCGTCGCCCTGGGGCCCGCCGACCACAACGCGACCGGTGGGATTCACGTGGTATTTGATGTTGTCGGCCCGCAGATGAGCAGGAATCATTGGCTCGATGACTTCGGCGATAATCCCATCCCGCAGATCAGCGGTGGTGACGTCCGGGGAGTGCTGAGTGGAGAGCACCACGGCGCTCACCTTTTCGGGGCGCCCGTTGCGGTACTCAAAGGTCACCTGGCTCTTCCCGTCAGGCCGCAGGTAATTCAACACCCCATCGTGTCGAACCTTCGCCAGACGCTCGGTCAGCTTATGGGAATAATAAATCGGAGCAGGCATCAGCTCATCGGTGTCATCACAGGCGTAGCCAAACATCATGCCCTGGTCACCGGCACCCTGCTCACGGTCCTCGTCGATGTCCACGCCCATAGCGATGTCGGCGGACTGCTTGTCGATGGTGGTTAAGACCGCACAGGTCTCCCAGTCAAAGCCCATGTCCGATGAAGAGTATCCGATACGCTTAATAGTATTTCTAACGATCTTGGGCATATCGGCGTAGCCCGAGGTGGTGATCTCCCCAGCGATTACTGCCATTCCGGTGGTGACCATGGTCTCACAGGCGACCCGTGAAGCAGGGTCCTGAGCCAAAATAGCGTCAAGAACCGCGTCAGAAATCTGGTCAGCGATCTTATCGGGATGCCCTTCGGTTACCGACTCCGAGGTAAATAGAAAGTCATGTGCCATTATCCGTCTCCATCGTTAGAATCCGTTATCAATGCGTCCTATACGCAAGACCCGAGTCCGTGTCAAAACCCACAAACCCCTCTCATCAACCTTTATTGCGCCGCCTGCCGGGCCCGCAGCTGCTCCATAATCTGCTGCCGGACCTCCGGGGGCAATTTGCTCAAAGCCGCAGGATCCAGGCGCTGCCCGCCCGCCGGAACCTCCGGCTCAGGCTCTCGCTTGAACGACTCCAGCCCCGCCATCAACGCCGTGCGAAAAGACTCCGGCACCCAATAAAGCAGCGGGTCCACCGTCCCTTGAACAACGAAACCAGCCTGCCCCTCCCGAGCCAACTTTCCGCCAAACTCAAGGGTAAACTCCCTCCCATCCTCATAGGTCGCGCTCACCAGGGGAGAGAGCTTCACAAAACGGGCCTTGCGACGATTTTGCACCGAGGCCACCGCCGCCGCCTGGGCGCTCGCCAGCATCTCCACGCGACGGTCCACCCGGACAGAGTCCAGCTCAAACCCCTCGGAGGCTTTCTCCGAAGAGTCAATCAGCACCCACTCCCCCTCGGGCTTCTCAAAATGGAGGCGCTTTTTCCCCTCCAGCACGCTCAGCTGCTTCACCAGGCTCGGGTCAAAGTTCATCAGGTTAAGCGCGCGATACTCCAGCACGCCCTTGCGAAAGCTGCCAGCGGCATAGGCCGGAATGGTCATCAGATCATCCCGCTCAACCAGGCGGGCGTAAGCCGCGTCGTCTTCCCCGGCTTTGCCCACAACCAGCGTCTCACGCTTGACCGCGTCGCTGCCTTCGAGGGTGTACTCCATCACCAGCCGATCCCCCTCCGGAGCGATCCCAGTCACATCTGCCCCTGGGTCTTCCTCCACGTAGCCACGAACCCGCAACCCGCTGAGGGTCCCCACCAGGCTCCGCGCCATCTTCTCATCCCAGCGAAATCCCTCGGGCACCGAGGCGCCCTTGTCCAAAACAAAGGCACCGGGGCTTCCTGTTTTGGCGACCATCGCGAAAGCCGGAGCATCCCTGAGATGCACTTCAACCCGACTGACCTTCTTGACCTCGGTCTTAAAGAGCCGAGTCTCCAGCCAGGAGGACGCCGGCTTGTCATAAACCCCCGGAAAGACCCCCTTCACCGAATAAATACCCCCCTCAAATGCCACGGGCACTCGACCGGCCTGGGCCTTGCCGACCCCAAACTCCGCGACGGTCGTCCCGCCGGCCTTCATGACCACAAAGCTCCCCTCCGCCTCATCAAGTCCCCAGCGCTTCGCCACCTCTTCCCCCATGTGGGAAGCGAGTTGATGACTCGACGAAAGGCTCGCCAGGGTCTTCAACGCACGCTTCACCGCACTCTGATCCGCCTCCCGGCTCGAGGCGAGCACCCAGAGGTCTCCCTTGCGCTGCAGGCTAACGGGGTTTTTACCCTTTACCTCGATGGAGTCGATCAGAGCGGTGTCCACCGTGGCCAAAGACATCCGCTTAATGCCCCGCTCCTGCTTATCGCCCTGCCGTGAAACCCAAATAGCGACCAAAACAGCCAACACCCCAAGGGTGATCCATGTACTCTTATTCATCAAACTCTTCCCTGCTGTGGAGCGTTGTTAAATTGTTACGTGGGACCGACGTGCTTCACGCCGTCTCCATCGCACCAGACCAAAGAGAATAAAGAGGAGCGGCACTCCCACAATGTTCCCATACTTCACCGTCCTGCGCTCCGAATCACTCAGCTCGCCCAAAGGCGCCGCCGCCAGACCGCGAGAGCGAACCTCCAGAAGCGCCTCATCAAGAAGCAGCCAATCCATGAGGTTCTGCACAAAAACCTCCCCGGATGGGGAGAGGTATTGGTCCCTGAGAAACGAGGCGCCCCCCGCAACCAAAATACGAGCGTTCTCGGCGGCCTGCGGCTCGCCCTCCGGCGACTTGAAGTGTCCCGGGATCGCCCCCGAGAGGGTCACCACGAGATTGTGCGTTCCGGTCTCGGGGAGGCTCCACTCCTGACGAGGGTCCAGGTTGTAGGGTTCAAACGCCACCCACCCCTTCTCCGAAGAGGTCACCAGCACATCGGCTTTAACTTCCGCCCCCTCCTTCACCTGCACCGTCAGCGGGCTCATAAAAGGAAAGGCGATTTGTGGCAGGCCACGGGTCAAAGGATGATCAGCGGCCAGGCTCTTTGCGATAGGCATGTAGGGATATTGCACCTGCCGTTGAAAGCGCATGAACCCACGCTGCTCGACGATGCCCACTGAGGCACACTCGGCGTCCAGCACAAGACCCGGCTCCACAGCCACCCCGTAGGTGGAGAGCATCGCCGTCAACCCGTGGTCCGCCGGATTGGCCTGTCCCGCCTGCAGATCGGGCTGCACCGAGTCCAGCAGAAAGGCCACCGAGCCCCCCCGCATAACAAATGCATCCAGGGCCTTCTGCTCCTCAGCAGAAAGAGGCGTTTTCGGACCCGCCACCACCAGCGTATCCACATCGTCCGGCACCGCGGCCTCTGTGGTGAGATCCAGCGCCGCCACCTCGTAAATTTGAGTTAAGAGGCTCGCCACCTTCCCCAGATCTTTCTCAGGGTCCACCCCATCATGACCGGTGAGAAACGCCACCTTCGGGGTCTTCACGCGAGTCATCTTGCGAATCAAAGTGGTTAAGTCATACTCCAGGCTCGCGGTCTCCTGCACCACGGGGATGACCTCGGTCTCATCACCATAGTCAATGGCCAACCCCATGTAGACCCGCTTGACCTCAAGCTTGTCATCCTTGTTGATCCGCACCTGCAACGAGGGGATCCCCAACTCCTGCAGCTCCTTCTCAATGGTGGTCGAATCGCGATACTCGCGGCCAAAGATATCCCGCTTGGTCTCCTTCTTCTTCTCCTTATCCTCCTCGGTCTCAGCCCCAAGAGGATCGATAAATTCATAGCGAAAGTTGCCATCGGAGCGACTGTGATATTCATCCAGCAGGTCCCGCACGTAGCGGGCGTTGTTGGAATAGGGCGCTGGCATGTCCGCGCTAAAATAAGCCCGCACGGTCACCGGGTTGAGGAGATTCCCCACCACAGAGCGCGAGGCTCCGCTCAGGGTAAACTGCTGGTCCCGGGTCAAATCCAATCGTTTGAAAAACTCCATCCCCAGCAGGTTCACCACCACAAGACAGCCCAAAATCGCGACTACCCGAATCGTCGAATCCATTCCTCGTCTATCTTTCATACCCATGCTCCTAGGCGTGCTGCCGTGAAAGTGAACGAACGGCCAGCACCAATGCCCCTGCCGTAAACGACACGTAATAGAGAACATCCCGGGAGTCGATCACCCCCCGGGCGAGATTGTCGAGGTGCGAGCTGATGGAGATATACTCCACAACCTGCGCCAGCTCACGAGGCAGAAAAAACTGGAGGTAATAAACAAAGTAGAGCCCCGAGCACACGATGAATCCCAAAATGAACGCGATGATTTGATTCTCGGTCACCGTTGAGCACAGCACCCCCACCGCGACCATGGACGCAGTGAACAAAAAGAGCCCAACATAACCCGACACCACCGGGCCCCAGTCAAGGGGCCCAAGGCTCGCAACCGCAAGGGCATAAATCCCCGTCGCCGCGAGCCCAACGCTTAAGAGCCCCAGCGCCCCAAGAAATTTCCCTAAAATCACCTCCGTGTCGGTGACAGGAAAGGTGGTCAGCAGCTCAATGGTCCCGCTCTTTCTCTCTTCGGCCACAAGCCGCATGGTCAACGCCGGAACGATGATCGCCAGCAACATCGAGGGCGAGAAGGGAGAGGGCTCAAAAAACGAGCGCATGTCCGCTCGTCCGATCAAAAAGAAGGAGCTGAAGAAAATCCACCCGGACACCAGCAAAAACGAAACCACCACAATATAAGCGGTGGGCGAATCAAAGTACCCCCGCAGCTCACGTCGCGCGATCACCCAACTTTTAGACATGGGTCTCTCCTTCTTCTCCTGTAGTCAGTCTACGGAACGTCTCTTCCAGAGACACCCGCTCACGATGCATGTCCAGCAGCACCAGGTCATTAGCCACTACCGAACCAAAGACCTTCTCCCGAGGGTCGATGCTCCCAGCCACCTTCAAGGTGAAGCCCCAGGTTCCCGAGCCCTCACCGTTGCCAGGGATCACCCCGGTGACCCCATCAATGTCCTGAAACATCGCCCGCATCTTATCCGGCTCCAACAAGTGACCGTTTCGGTTCTTGACGATCACGCGGATAACAGCGCCGCTGCCGCTGTCGGTCAGAGCTTCGGGCGTATCATCCGCCACGAGCTCCCCTTCGTTGATAATGAGGATACGGTCACAGGTGGCCTGCACCTCCGGCAAAATATGAGTGGAGAGAAGGATGGTCTTCTCTTGCCCCAACTCCCGAATCAAGCCCCGGATCTCAACGATTTGATTGGGGTCCAATCCGCTGGTGGGCTCATCGAGGATCAACAACTCCGGATCATGCACCAGGGCCTGCGCCAGCCCAACCCGCTGTCGATAGCCCTTAGAGAGCTGCCCAAGATCTTTACCCAGCACGTCCATCACGCCGCAATGCTCGCACACCAGCCGCAGGCGCTTTTGCTGATCTCCCTTGGGGACCCCACGCAAGTCGGCGACGTAGCGCAAAAACTCGATCACCATCATGTCATCGTAGAGAGGCGCATTCTCAGGCAAATACCCAATCCGCGATTGGGCCCCAAGCGGATCAACGCCAACGTCAATCCCGCCGATTAACGCGTTCCCAGCCGAGGGCCGGAGAAAACCCGTCAACATCTTCATGGTGGTCGTTTTTCCCGCGCCGTTAGGCCCCAGGATCCCCACCACTTCGCCCCGGGACACTTTAAAGGAGAGGCCTTTCACCGCCTGTGTCGACCCGTACTCCTTGCGAAGTTCTCGGGCCTGCACCATCGGTGCCTGTCGTTGTTCTGCCATGCTTTTACCCACTCATCATGCGATTCGTTTCAAGGTCCGCCGTCACCGCACCGCTCATCGGCGACGACGAG
>JAZAIZ010000153.1:0-3534 GCA_036230545.1 Myxococcota bacterium | reverse complement strand
GCCCGCATGTGCAGGTGCCCGGAGACAACCACGCTCGCTGGGTAGCGGGTGTGCCAATTCTCCGTCTTACGGGTCCCGCACCACGGGCTGTATCGGGGAATCCGAAAGAGCCGCACGAGATCATAGCGAAAGGGGTAGTGGTTGATAAAGACCCAGCGCTCGTCCCTTGAGAGCTGCTCCAGACGCTCCTCAGTTGCCTTAAGCCTCGCAGCGCACCAAGTCTCCCGGGAAGGGTAAGGCTCGGGGGAGAGCAGGACCTCATCGGTGGCGTTGATGCCCTCCTCCGCCGCCCAGGACCGGGCCACCTCCGGGGACATACCCGCAGGACAAAAGCTGTAATCATAGCCCAAAAAGAGCGGAATCAACCGCGTCGCTGGCCCCTCACCGGGCCAGAGCGGATAGGGATCCTCGGGCGTGAGAATGCCCCGTCGCTGACACGTCTCCACCATCGCTTCATAACGCGCCACCCCGCGCAGGGGGCAAGCGTCTCCGGGCAGCGTATAGAGTTCGTGATTTCCGGGAACCCAGAGGAGCTGCTCAAAGCGCTCTCCCAGCAGGTCCATGGCCCACTCCAGTTGCGCGAGGGTCTCGCCCACGTCCCCAGCCACAATCAACCAATCTCCGGGAAAGGCCGGAAGCTCCTGCAGGGCCTGACGGTTGACCTCGTACCCAATGTGAAGATCACTGAAGGCTAAGAGTCTCATGTATCCATCTTGAGACCATCCCCTGAGGAGGTCAACCCACCGGGGCGAGCCGAGGGATCCTCAGGAGCGTTTTGAGTTAGGCCCAACTCGGGGTACTCTCAACGAGCGCCGGAGTCCCCTCTGGAGTTCCAACCCGAGCTGTGAGGCAGATGATGTCCTTGATGAACCTTTATCCCATGCTCTTCATCCCACTGATGCTGGTGTTTTTCGCCTGCCTTGTCTACCAGCTGATCGTACAAAACCGGGGTCCCGACTCCTGCTCCCCCGACGTTCATCACAATCCCACAGCGGAGGATCGCACTCCCAAAGACGTCCTTCGTATCATGACCCTCAACGTCGCCCATGGGCGCGCTAACGGGGCCCGCGGGCTACGGCGCAAGAAAGAGTCCATCCAGGAGAGCCTGAACGCCGTGGTATCTCTTCTGCAACGGGAGACACCGGACATAATAGCCTTGCAGGAAGCGGACGGCCCCTCCATGTGGAGCGGCGACTTCAACCACATCGAATACATCACCGACAAAGCGAGCCTCCCCTGGGCTGCCCAGGGACGGCACGTTGAAGGCCCCCACTTCAACTACGGAACGGCTCTTCTCTCCCATTTACCCATCGAGGCGACACACTCAACGACCTTTAAAGCCTCTCCCCCCACCCCAGCCAAGGGGTTTCTCATCACCACCCTGACCCACCCCGCCGCTCCAGCGGGCATCGACGTGGTCTCGGTGCATCTTGATTTCCTCAGAAGCTCAGTGCGACAAAAGCAAGTGGAGCAATTGATTCGAACTCTGAACGTCTCTGACCGTCCACAGATTGTGATGGGAGACTTCAACACTTCCTGGGAGAGCGAGCCTACCCTCCAACAACTGGCCGAGGCTCTGAACCTTCGAGGCTACAAGCCCAAAGACAACACTCAGCCCACCTTTCCTGGCAACAAAAAGCGACTGGATTGGATCTTAATCTCCTCCCACTGGAACTTTGAAAATCACCGGACCCTCCCTGACCAGGTCTCCGACCACCTCGCCGTCATCGCCGAGGTATCCCTCAAAACCGGCCAGGCCGCCGATTGATTCAATATTCGAGAAAGAAGAGTAGGATTGAGTGCTGGTGCCGAGGGAGGGAATCGAACCCTCACTCCCTTGCGAGAAATGGATTTTAAGTCCACAGCGTCTACCAATTCCGCCACCCCGGCATCAGGTCTGAGGGTAGACAGGCTTCCGAAGAAGACCGCAGTCTGCTTTTGCTTGAGTCCGAGCAGAGAGTCAAGCGCACAAGCCCCCCAACAACGTATTTCCTCAAAGAGCCGAGCCAGGGGCATCCAGCTTCGACCTTGCGCCAAGACAAAGGAGTACACCCCACATTATTGATACGTGGCGTTCAGTGAACTAAATGAGCAGGGATCTTAAGCTTCGGGAAGCTGGAAGGGGCTGGCCCCTGAAGCGGAAGTGCCGACGTCTACAGAACCGGACAACTCGGTCTCTTCGGAAGGCTCACCTTCACCGAAATCGCGGTTTTCATCAGAGGCCGCATCTTCCGAAGCCCCGGAGGTCTCCTCGGCTTCCTCAGTTTTGATGGCCCAAAAGGGAGGTCGCGCATAGGCAGGCACGACGTCATCGGAGCTCTCCTCCTCTTCAAGTCGCGGCAGCTTCTTTTTCCGCGGTCCACTGGGCTCCTCCTGAATGGGAGCCGAAGCCGCAGCTGGCTGAGCCGCAACGGGAGCCGGAGCAGGTGCAGCGACAGGCTCAGGAGCTGACTCTGCCGTAATGGCTCGGGTAATGAGCGAAGCGACCCAATCGCTCATCTTGAGACCGTTCTCTTTACAATATACTTTTGCCACCGCGTGAGCATCGTTGGATAAGTGAACTACCTTAGACATCCACACTACCTCCAAATAACGTTTAAACTGTCGAACAGTGCTTCTAACCCCTATTGGCTTAACCTAACAATCCCTCAAGCGCCAGTCCAAAACCTAAACTTTTCTTCTTAAAATGGGATTTTAGAGCATCAAAACCCAGGGAAAATCCTGACAAGAAAGCCTCGCCAGCGAGTCATTTTTCCGCCGCCCGACATGCTCCCGAAGCCTCCGACTTCACACCCTCTTCTGGGTGATTTCATGTGGAAAAACGGATATCTTTACGCCCTATCCTCCCCCCTGTGGGGGCGAAAATTCCTCTCCGCTCCACCCTCACTAAACTCAAGAACCTCCAGGATTCCATCGCTTTTCCCCCTGAGAGCCCGGGAGACCCTCTCAACGCTCGAACCGTCCGGTTGAAGTTTCAACTCCGGCGCAATCTCCGCCAGAGGACACATCACAAAGGCCCGACCCCGCATCCGTGGGTGAGGCACCACCAGGTCGTTCCGGTCAATCGTCTCATCACCAAACACCAACAGGTCAAGATCCAGAGGTCGCGAGGCCCATCGCTCCGTGCGCACGCGCCCAGCGCGCTCTTCAAGCTCCAGCAGGGTACTCAGACACTCGAGCGCATCCTGCCGGGTCTCTACCTCGCAAACGGCGTTCCAATAATCGGGCACGGGCCCCCTCTGTCCTGGCAAGGTCAAGGGAAGCGTTCGATAGGCCGACGAGACCTGCTTCACATGAAGTCCCCGGGCCTCAAGCCCACGCAGAGCCGCACGAAAGGTGCCCAGGACGTCCCCCAGATTTCCCCCCAAGGCGATAAAGGCGCGAGTCTCAGCTGATGACATGTCGCATCGTGTAACGGCCCGGCGCCTGCTCAACGAGCCACAGGGCCGCCCTAATGGCGCCAGAAGCAAAGATGTTGGACGTCGTAGAGCGATGCGTTAGCTCAACGCGCTCCCCCTCACCAAAAAAGAAAAC
>JAZAIZ010000152.1:0-5788 GCA_036230545.1 Myxococcota bacterium | reverse complement strand
GACCGCGTGATTTGTTGTTCGGGAGTTGCGCAGAGTGGTTTGGCAGTATAACGAGGGTTTTATGATGAAGAAAACACGCTCTTTGGGTTTGGGGATTGTTGTCCTGGCGCTGCTAAGCTCGGGCTGCAGTCTCAAGAAGATTACGGTGGACCAGACAGCCGCGGTCCTCTCTGATGCTGGTCGGGCCTTTACGGAAGAGACCGATCTTGAGTTGGCGGAGTTGGCGATTCCGGCGAGCATTAAAACCGCCGAGGGTTTTCTCTTTGCGCATCCCGAGCAGCTCACGCTCTTGAAGATCGTGGCGGAGGGCTATGTCAGCTATGCTGTGGGCTTCTTTGAAGACAAAGCCGAAGCCGTCCAGGAGGATGACTTTGAGCAGGCGACTCATTTGCGTGCCCGCGCCCGTGACTTTTTTCGACGCGGCCGCGAATATGGCCTGAGGATGCTGAGAATTCAGGTCCCGGATCTCGCGGTGGCCCTCGATGCCGGCCAGGTGCCCTCCGATGAACTCCTGGCCCAGGTGGGAGAGGACGAGCTGCCGGGCCTCTTTTGGACCGGCATGGCCTGGCTTGCGTTGATTAACCAGAGCAAGATGTTTCCCGAGGAGTTGGTGCATTTGCCCCTCGCCCGAAAGCTGCTTGAGCGCAGCGCTGAGATCGATGACACCTATTTTCACGGGGGGGCCTTGATGACCCTCGCGGCGGTGGATGCCGGGGTACCGGTGGCTTTGGGGGGAAATCCCGCGGAGGCCACCCGAAAGTTCAAGCGCGTGATGGAGCTTAATGGAGGCAACCACCTTATGAGCCAGGTGCTCTATGGGCGAATGGTGGGGCTTCAAACCGGAGACTCCGAATTATACACCGCCCAGATGCGGGAAGTGCTCGCTGCAGATCCGGACATCGTACCGGGCTTGAAGCTCTTGAATCGCTTGGCTCAGCGCCGGGCTCGACGATACCTCGCTGAGGTTGAAGACCTTTTTATTTAGTCCTTCGTGCCGTCACCGCGACCGCTCTAAAATACAGGAAGTAGCAAATCATGTCCCTTCGTTCTCTCTCTCTTCTCTCTTTGGTCACTGCGTTGGTGCTCTCATTGGGCGTTGTGTCCACGGGCCACGCGCGCAGTCGCGCGAAAAAACTTAAGGTCGCGACCCTGGCGCCGGAAGGCTCCACTTGGTGGCAGATCATCAAGGATGCCGACAAGCGCATTCGCGAATTGACCAACAACAGCGTTAAGATCCAACTCTACGCTGGTGGGGTGGCCGGGGATGAGCCCGACGTCGTGCGCAAGATGCGCATGGGGCAGCTGCATGGTGGAGCGCTTACCAGCGTCGGCCTGGCAGAGATACAATCAGAGCTGCTGGTGCTTCAGGCGCCTGGGGTGATTCAGAGTTGGGCGGAGCTCGATGCGGCACGGGCCGCCATGGGGGAGACCCTCAAGAAGCTCCTGCGGGAGAAGGGCTATGAGGTGCTCGTGTGGGGAGACGTCGGGTTTACCCGGGTCTTCACAAAGGGCGCGGTGCGGAGCCCGGCGGCCTTAAGCGCTATGAAACCCTGGTGCTGGACCCAGGATGGGGTGTGGCGTTCGTTTTATAAGGAGCTTGGGGTCAAGCCGGTGATGTCGAGTATCCCGGAGGTGCTTCCCGGGTTGCAGACGGGCCTGATGGACTCCTACTCCACGGCGCCCCTGGTGAGCCTTTCGCTTCAGTGGTATACCCGCTCCACTCACATGCTTGACCTGCCGCTCAACGTGATGATTGGGGCGATTGTGCTGAGCAGCAAAGAGTTCAACAAATTGTCGGATTCCGAGAAGGCGGCGATTGAGCAGGCGGGGCGTGAGTTAACTCCAAAAATGAAACGCCTCGTTCGCGCGGACAATCAAAAGGCCATCGAAGCGATTGAGCGCTCCGGGGTGACGATCATCACTCCAACGGCCGCAGAAAAGCAGGCCTGGATGAAGGCGGCGGTCGCTTCGGCTCACGGTGCCTCGGGGCATGTTTATTCACCTGCGTTGTTGAAGCAACTTCAGACGGCCATTGATAAATTCCGCGCGACCGGAAAATAAGACCAAGGGGTGATTCTCTGTGACTTCTAAACCTGACGTTAGCGCCTCGCCTTCTGACTACAACCTCGATCCGGAGCGGGAGCCTCGTGGTTGGCTACGGCTGCTCCTGCGCCTGGATGCTGTTTTTGGGCGGATCGACACGGGCTTTCTTGTGCTGGCGATGGTGGCCTGTGCGCTGCTGCCTGCCCTTGATTTCATTTTGAGAATCATGTCCCTGCCGACCTCCCCCTGGTTGATTCGAGTCCCCAAGTATTGCACCTTGGGAGTCTCTATGGTGGGGGCCGCCCTGGCTGCCCGGCAGGGAAGTCACATCGCCCTCGATTTGATCCATCGCCTGGTTCCGCAGCGATTTGCGGTGTGGTTTCGCTGCATCGCGGACTCCATCGCGGCCTTGGTGTGTCTCTTTCTTGGCTATGGCGCGCTGATGTTCGTGATGACCGAGTACGCGGCTGGTTCTAAAGAACTCGAAGTGTTGCCGGGATGGATCGTCGCGGCTTTGATCCCCTGGGGCTTTCTATCCTGCGCTTATCGCTTCACCCTGCGGGCCATGGCGGAACGCTGGTGGCTGGGGCCGGTGATTGTGCTGGTGGCCCTCACGGGAACCTTTCCCGACGCGGTGGAGTGGTTTCCGGAGTATTTTCCCACAGCGGGAGAGGGGGCTCTGCATCTTGTGACCCTGGTGTCTGATTGGGCATTTGAGAACGGCGCCTGGGTGACTGGGCTTATTTTAATTGCGGGCCTGGTGACGGGGATGCCTCTCTTCGCCGTGCTTGGGGGCGCAGCTACTCTGGGATTCTGGGTGGGGGAGAGTCCCATTGGGGTGGTCTCCGTGAGCGTGTACCAACTCCTGGACGCGCCGGCTTTGGTGACCCTGCCCTTGTTCACTCTCATGGGTGCGGTGTTGGCAAAGAGCGACGCTCCCGACCGCCTGGTGCGTGTGGCGAGGGCCTGGCTTGGTTGGGCACCCGGGGGCTTGGCGGTGGCCGCGGTGGTGGTTTGCGCCTTTTTCACGACTTTCTCGGGGGCTTCGGGGGTCACTATTTTAGCGTTGGGTGTGCTCTTGCACCAGATGCTTCGTGATGAGGGCTATGGTGATCATCTCAGTGTGGGGCTTATCACCTCTTCGGGCTCCATTGGTTTGCTCTTTGCACCGGCACTGCCTCTGATCATGTACGGAATTTTTGCCAAGGTGGACATTGACCACATGTTTGTGGCGGGTCTCCTTCCGGGGTTGCTTTTGATCATCGCGGTCTCGGGGACGGGAGTGTTTCTTGGTCGGCGCTCTGCTCTGAAGAGCCACTCTTTTGTCCTCGCCGAGGCTATGGGCGCTGCGCGAGAGGCGATTTGGGAGATTCTTCTTCCGGTGTTGATTTTGGGCCTTCTGGTGCTGGGTCTGGCGGATGTTACCACTGCGGCGGCGGTGGGAGCGGTCTACACCCTGGTGGTCGCGGGCTTTATTCATAAAGACGTCGATCTGAAGAAAGAGATGGGCGCAGTGGTGTGCGAGAGCGGGGTGGTCATTGGCGCGGTTCTTGTCATCGTAGGTCTGGCCCTTGGCTTTGTGGCCTTCCTTGTGGACCAGGAAGTGCCTCAGATGCTCATCGCCTGGGCTCAGGACAATATCTCCAGCCGCTGGGTCTTTCTTCTGGCAACCAACCTGCTCCTTTTAGTGGTGGGGTGTTTGTTGGACATCCTCTCGGCGATTGTGATCTTCGTGCCGCTCATCGTTCCGGTGGCAATTTCCTTCGGCGTAGATCCGGTTCACATGGGGATTATTTTCCTCGCGAATCTGGAGATTGGGTACTTGACCCCTCCGGTGGGGATGAACCTCTTCCTTGCGTCCTTTCGTTTTAAGCGTCCCCTGCCAACAATTTGGAAGACCGTTCTGCCCTTTTTGCTTGTGCTCTTTGTGGCGCTGTTGATTATTACCTATGTGCCGGTTTTGAGCACCGGGCTTTTGGATTTGATGGGAAGTCGATAACTTCCTTTAATTTGAACTCCGAACGTTATCCTATGAGGGGTGTTCTTGAATGACCGATGAGTTAACGCGGGCGAATCTGATTGTGCTGGGGCGGGTCCAAGGGGTGTTTTTCAGGGCGTCCACCCTGGAGCAGGCTCAACAGCTCGGCCTTGTGGGGTGGGTTAAGAATTTACCCGAGGGCAGCGTTGAGATCGTGGTTGAGGGGCGCCGCCATGCCATTGAAGAGCTGGTGACCTGGTGCCGTCAAGGGCCTCCCATGGCGAAGGTGATGGACGTGCTGACCCGCTGGGAAGAAGCTACTGAAGAGTTTCAGACGTTTCGGATTGAGTAGCGAGACCATGAAACATTAAGTTGGTGAGTTGGTTCCCCACCTCCACCAGATCACCTGGGTCACGGTTGGGGTTGTTGACCCAGATACCACAGGCGTAGTCGAGCGCGCCGAAGAGAACGTGCTTGGCGATACTGGTGCTGAAGTTGGGATGAAAAACGCCCGATGTTTTCCCTTCCTCAAGCACTCGCTGCCATTGTCCAAGATAATCTGCCAGCTGCTCTTTGGCGTAGTCCTTCATAAATTTGTTACTGCGGCGCAACTCATGGGTGATGAAAGTGGCCAGATCCGGATCTGTAATTGCGAGGTTGAGATGATACTCGATGATTCGGGAGAGGCCTTGTCGGGAATCGGAAGCCGACATCAGTGAGGCGCGCAGGCCGCTGTTAACGGATTCTAATTTGGCTTCGAATAAAGAGATAAGCAGATCGTCTTTGTTTTTGAAATAGAGGTAGATGGTGCCGTCGGCGACACCGGCCTCTTCTGCGATCTCACTGATTTTGGATTCGAAGAACCCCTTGCGGGAAAAAATCCTGAGTGACGCGTCCAGAATACGTTGATACTTCTCTTCGCGGCGTCGCCGGCCTTCCGGGGTATCTAAATTCTTTGGTCGAGGCATGAAAAGCGGTGTACGGCGGTGTCTCCAAGTTGTCAACGTGATATGTCAATGGGAGACCCAGGGGAGAAAAGTCTAGAGAATGGACAGGTTAGGCAATCGGTATCAATTATTGGAGAAGCTCGGAGAGGGGGGAGAGGGACAGGTCTGGTCGGCGCTGGACCGCTGGAGTGATGATCGCCCCGTGGCGATTAAACGATTGAGCTCCTCGGGAAGCGAGTCTATTCAGCGGGAGTTCTCTGCTCTTGGCTATTTGCGTCATCCCCACATCGTCTCTGCTTTGGATTTGGTTCACGATGATACCGGCACCTACCTGGTGGAGCAGCGCGTCTTTGGAGACACCCTCGACCAGTGGGTGCGGGAGGTGTCTCTGGAAACGGTCTTTGAGGAGATGGCGCCGGTTTTTCATGCCCTCGCGCATCTGCACGCACGCGGATGGGTGCACCTGGATCCTACGGCGGCGAATATTCTCGTGGAGCGCTCCCCCTCAAGGGCGGTGTTGATCGACCTTGGCCTCGTGCAACCGCTGGGCGCTTCGGTGATCGCGGGGACGCCGCGCTTTATCGCCCCCGAGCTGTTGAAGGGGGAAGCGGTGAGTCCGGCTGCCGATGTTTATACGCTCGCTTTGGCACTCTGGGAGCTGCTTAAGTCTCGCGTGGATGGGGAGTCGTCCGCGCATCGGGATATTCGAGCGAGTTTTGAGTTAGGGTTTCATCAAGATCCCGCGCTGCGTCCTGGAGCGTATCGTTTTGCACAGATGCTCCTGGAGTTGGCTGGCTCCGGGAATGCGGCGCTTTTGTCG
>JAZAIZ010000151.1:0-18925 GCA_036230545.1 Myxococcota bacterium | reverse complement strand
GCCATGCTGAGGGCAACCGGCCTCTCGGTGGTAGAGATCGAACAACCCCTGGTCGCCGTGGTCAACACCTGGACCGAGGTTACTCCCTGCAACATGCACCTCAACCGCATCTCCGAGAAGATTAAAGAGGGCGTCCGGGCCGCCGGGGGAACCCCCATCGAATTCAACACCATCGCAGTCTCCGATGGGATCACCATGGGCACCGAAGGGATGAAAGGCTCCCTGGTCTCCCGTGAGGTGGTAGCCGACTCGCTGGAGTTGGCGGCCCTCTCTCACCCCTTTGACGCGGTCATTGGGATCTCAGGGTGCGACAAGACCATCCCCGGCACCTTAATGGGCATCGCCCGGCTCGACCTCCCCGCCATCGCTTTTTACGGCGGCTCCATCATGCCCGGGACCTTCAAGGGCGAAGACGTCACCATTCAGGATGTCTTCGAAGCCGTGGGGGCCTGCGCCTCGGGGCTGATGACCCGCGAAGAATTAAGCGAACTCGAGGGACGCGCCTGCCCGGGTGCAGGAGCATGCGGAGGCCAGTTTACGGCCAACACCATGGCAACAGCCCTCACCCTTCTTGGGATGTCCCCCATGGGATTCAACGATATCCCCGCCCTCGACTCCCGCAAGGACGACGCCGCCTTTAAAACCGGGCAGTTGATCATGGACATGATCAAAGAGGACCTGCGCCCCAGCAAAATCGTCAACCGCAACTCCCTTGAGAACGCGGTGGCCTCCGTCGCCGCAACCGGTGGCTCCACCAACGCCGTACTCCACATGCTCGCCATCGCCCGAGAATTCAACATCCCCTTTAGTATCGACGACTTCCACACCGTCTCCCAGCGCACCCCGGTGCTCTGTGACCTAAAGCCAAGCGGACGCTACACCGCCCCAGACATGGAGTTGGCCGGCGGAGTTCGCCTCCTCACCCAACGGCTACTCGCCATGGGGCTCCTCCACGATGAGCTCACCGTCACCGGCAAAAAGCTGGGACTCGAAGCGGAGACAGCCGAGGAGAAAGAGGGGCAGGACGTGATTCGTCCCATCGACGCCCCCCTCAAACCCCACGGTGGACTGGCGATTCTCAAAGGGAGCCTCTCCCCCGAAGGCTGCGTCATCAAACTCTCCGGACACAAACGACGCTTCCACGAAGGACCCGCCCGAGTCTACGAGTGCGAGGACGACTGCTTTAACGCCGTCCAGGCAGGGGAGGTTGAACCCGGAGATGTTGTTATCATTCGCTACGAAGGGCCCAAGGGCGGCCCCGGCATGCGCGAGATGCTGGCGGTCACCGCCGCCCTCGTGGGCAGAGGCCTGGGGGACTCCGTAGCGTTAATCACCGACGGGCGCTTCAGCGGCGCTACCCACGGTTTTATGATCGGCCACGTCGCCCCGGAAGCTGCCGTCGGTGGCCCCATTGCTCTGGTACAAAATGGCGACACCATCACCATCGACGTCGACAAGCGAGAGGTGAATGTTCTCGCTGATCTCGAGGGACGAAAAGAGAGCTGGAGTCCAAAGCAACACGGCTACACACGAGGAGTGATGGCGAAATTTGCACGGCTGGTAGGCTCCGCCTCTGACGGAGCAGTCACTGGCTTCTCCCCCAAGACCGCCTCCAACTAAAGAGCAACGCTACTCCCCACTGAGAACCACCTGCCTGACTTCCCCCAGAAATCGGTTGCGACTCTGGGTAAACTCGATAGATTCCGGACACAGCTTATTCGCTCTCTTATTGCGATACATCAATTGGTCTGCGGCCTCCAATAGCTCAGAGGCCCGGGTCCCATCATCCGGGTAAGTGATGCCCCCCATGCTTAAACGGACAGGGATGGGAAAATCCCCATCGGTCTTCTCAAGCGCTGCTCCAATCCGATCCATCAGGCGATGACACCCCTCACTGTCTGCTTCCGGCAGGAGCGCGACAAACTCATCCCCCCCCAGGCGACAGCACACATCCTGTTGCCGTAACTTCCCCTTCAAGAATTCCCCCACCCACTTGAGGATCCGATCTCCCTCTGCGTGACCGTAGTGGTCATTGATGTACTTCAGGTTGTCCATGTCGATGGCGATAACAGAAAAACGATTGCTGCTCTGACGCTGGGCGCGGTTCAACTCCTCATCCAGACGCTGCTCAAAATAACGCCGATTCCGCAACCCGGTCAGGGGGTCCTGATAAGCGATTTCGCGATACTCCCGAAGCTCTTTGAGTTCAAGCCGCAGGCTCTTGATCTCCCTAATCATCTCCGACACCGTCTGATGGGAGTCCACCGGCAACTCTGTGACAGAGCCAGACTCGGACGCCCCTCCCTCATCAACAACCGGTCGCAAATCAGAATAGGACTCAACACCGCGTTTTGCGGGACGAGTAGTCATCGATTACACCCTGCAAACAACTGCGTGCATTGTATCTTAAGACCAACCACCGCCCACGCTCCCGATGGCTACTCTTAGCCCCACTTACTTAATTTGTAGAACAGGTAGAGAAACGCAACAAGAGATAAATGACTCGTCGCTCTCGTAATTTCACAAATTTATCGGGTGCCTGCGTACACATTCGACGCGTCTGCTCAACTCACTCAACGTCTCATCACCCAGGTTACGCAGTGCATTATTTTTTTCTTGACCGAGGGTCGAAGGTCTCTTAGGTTCGTGCCTGTTCAGTCGGCAATCAATATGAAGTTGTGACACATCCCGAAGGATCCACCAGGCATTGCGGGATGCATTCCTTGTCTCGCTGCCCTCAGAGAAGAAATGAGCGTAGAGATCTGGTTGTCTGCCCCCCCCATCCAACCCAGCTCAGAACACCGCAGCCCCCCATAGGAAGGCAGTCATGAACACCAAGGATATTCACGGTTTCTTTCACGAGGACTTCTCCGGGGTGGCGCACCTGCTCCAAAAACAGGTGGGTGGTGAAGGCAGGGGCGGCGCCGCTGTCTGTGTCTACCACCACGGCGAAAAAGTAGTCGATATCTGGGCCGGAGAGCGCTCCCACGACCACAGCCCGTGGGAGTCCGACACCATGGCCGTCTCCTTCTCCACCACCAAGGGGGTCTTATCTACAGCCCTTCATATTCTGGTAGACCGGGGCCTCTGCAATTACAGCGATCGGGTCTCCAAACACTGGCCTGAATTTGGTTGCAAAGGCAAAGAGGCCATCACCATTGAACAAGTGCTCTCCCATCGTACAGGCCTCTACGCGGTGAGCCCCCTCATAGACCACAACGAGCAAGTCCTGGACTGGGATTATATGTGCGCGCAGCTTGCCAACAGCATCCCCCGCATAAAACCCGGCACCCGTCCGGGCTATCAAGCGCTCACCTTCGGCTGGTTGGCGGGAGAGTTGATCCGACGCATCTCTGGAAAACCCGTTGAGCAATTTGTCCAGGACGCTATCGCGAAGCCTCTCAACCTGGATGGCCTCTACCTCCTGACACCCCCTTCCGAAAAAAAACGAGTGGCCGACTTAATCACCAGTCACTCCCCAAAGTCCGGCCCAAAAAAAGTCATGAAAGCAGAAACGCGAAACGAAAAGCGACTGCGGCGCTGGCTCCCCAACACCATGGTTCATGCGCTGATCCCTCCCGGAATCAAGAGCCTCATCTTCGCAAGTCAACTCCTCGACGCCCCCATTCCTGCGTTTAACGGAGTCTTTACGGCGAGGTCTCTGGCCAAAATGTACGGCGCCCTCGCCTGCGGAGGAGAGATCGAAGGCCATCGCCTGCTCTCACAAGAAACCCTTCAACGAGCCACCAAAATCCAAACCCGTCGACGGGACAAGGTCCTTTTGATCCCCATGTGCTGGAGCCTTGGCTACCACATCGCGCCCACCTCCAGAGGTGTCCCCCGCCGGGCCTTTGGGCATTTTGGCTATGGGGGCTCCGGCGCGTGGGCAGATCCTCAACGGGAGTTGGCTGTCGCTATGACCTTGAATCGCATCGCAGGGAGTCCCGTGGGAGACCGTCGCATGGTGAGCCTCGGAGGTGCCGCACTCAAAGCAGCGAAACGACATCAACGCAGCTTGCGCAAACCCACCCAAGGCTCAACAGAGGTGCTCTCCTCTCACCAAGGATAACTCAAGCCTCCCCCTTCAGAGAAACCTCAGACACCACCAGGCCATCAGCGTCCGCATAGACATACGAACCAGGAGCAATGGTCACTCCCGCAAAAGATACCTCGACATCCCTCTCACCAATCCCCCGCTTAACGCTTTTGAGAGGGTGGGTGTTCAGCGCTTTGATACCAATGTCAATCTCGGAAATCTCTACAGAGTCACGGATACAGCCGTTCACCACAAGCCCCGCCCATCCCTTGTCCAGCGCTAACTGTGCCAGGCGCCCCCCAACCAACGCGCAGCGGGTAGAGCCCCCACCGTCCACCACCATCACTCGCCCCTCTCCTGGCTCCTCCAGGATCTCCCGTACGAGGGAGTTATCCTCAAAGAGCTTAATCGTCAAAACGGGCCCGCCAAAGCTCGGCCGTGCCCCATAATGCTGAAACACAGGCTCAGCCACCTTGAGACGGGCACTGAATTCATCGCAAAGGTCTGCAGTTAGATAAGACACCCTAACACTCCCATGTTGGTTTTGAGTTGAGCTTCTCATACCCCTTCGACACTCAAAACACCAACCGGCGAAAAAAAATGCGCTTAGTGCTTCCCCATAAAGCGCGTCCTCTCCAGCCCAGCTCAGGGAAGCGCAACGATCACCACTCCCAATAGGGCTGATAATTATCGCCCTCCATGGCAACCGAGACGCTCAGGTTCATGGTGTCCAGGTGATGTGCCGTAATGCCGCGGTCACTGATGGCATAAATATAATCCCCCATAAAAATGCTACGACGAACATCCCGGTGACTCCAATAGCGCTCCCGGGTCCGGTTGAAGAAATCTGAATGGTCCACAGAACCATAATGCGACAGCCCATCTTCAAGACTGACGTTGATGATCGAAAGCTTACTCACATATTCGTAATGACGGGTCTGATAGTCATACCGATACGTGCTCAAGGGGATAGCCAGGAGTCCTTTGGGCTGCCAATACTGAAACGCCTTATGCTCCCACGTGGCCTCACTGTAGGCATAATTCCATCCCTCCCCCACCGCCGGCGCCAGAGAGAGCTTGCTCTTCAAAGTCGGGTTGGAGAAGTCCGTCACGTCAAAGAGAGAGAGCTGAGTCTTCCAATCCAAGCCTTCGTCATCCCCACCAAAGCCGATAGTCAATAGATGCCCAGTAAGGGGGTGGATATAAGTCGATACACCCGGAACCTCAAGTTCCCCTTTAATCTCAGGCTGCGTCGGGTCACTTAAATCAATGGTCCACAATGGATCGATGTTTCGAAACGTTACCAGGTAAGCGCTCTCACCCACAAAACGAGACGACCAGATCTGCTCCCCCTTAGCGATTCCCCCAAGGTGACCAATCACCCCCAGGCTGTCCACCCCCGCGAGCACAAACACGTTGTTCTCGGGTTCCGCCGGGTCCTCACTCCACCACCGGTTCAGGCGTCCTGTGGTGGTCGCCACCCGCACGTAATCCTCATACTCCGAGAGAGCGAATTGATCTCGAATCACGCCATCCACTCTACCACTGCCCGTATAGACCGTGCGCGCAGGGTCACCAATGTCAAAGCGGTGCACATTGGTGGCATCATCAAAATCGTCGTTCCCCCAAAACCACCACCAGTCGTGGGCAGGCTCTGCGATAAGGAGTGTGTCCTGGGACGCGTAAACCTGACTGGAATTTGTCACGATATGATCTGCATCAAACTCAAACGCGTCCCCGAGCAAATCAAGGGTCAGAATGGAACTGAAACCCCGGCCCAGCCCATCATCGGAGGTGCTGAACTCCGCACAATCACTCTCGCTGAACACGTGCTCCACAAACACATCATCCTCAAAGCGCTCATAAAGTTGAGGAATCAGTTCCGATAAAGAAACGCTCGCGATGATCTCATTGTTCATCGCAATGGTAGACTCCACCGCCGCCTCTTCAATCGCCTTTCTTCTGGAGTCATCGTAATGCAGCTCCCAATAATGATCAGGGTATTCGACCCACTCCCGCAACCCGGGGACATCAATCCAGGCGTAGGAGACCATCCGAACCGTCGCGTCGACTTTTCGTCCGGTCTTGTAGCTTCCCTCCAAATAAAGCTCACGGGAAAGCCTGGGAGACGTTCGCTCGGAGAGGTCAAAAACGGAGATCTTAGTCAGGCTCGTTGAGCCATACCAATACCCCCACTCTTCCCGATAATCCTGGACCACGGCCCGAAGCGGGTGCTCATCCGGCAGATTCCACGTCGATATATACGAAAAGACAACAGCCTTATCCCCCGCCACCAATAATTGGTTGGGACGCCCCTCTACCTCTACTCGAGACAGAGCCTCCAGGTCCCCAAACTGCGGAACCGAGAAGATCTCCAGACGATTTCCGTTAATGACGTAAATATAATAGCCATCGGTCTTAACAAAATCCGCCTCATCAACCCCGCTCTCCTGATTGTTGGTACCCGAGAAGTCCACCCCCTCCTCACGTCCCCCATCAGCGGCACCGGGGGCTCCCGCGGTGGTGTCCGCCTCCACGGGAGTCGCTCCGCCATCTTCCATAAACCCCACCCGCCCCCAGCCATTACCCTGCTGCCGCAAGCGAGTCGCCATCTCCTCACTCAAGCTCAAGCGCAGATGAGCCTCGAGGTCAGAGCAGGACTCAAAGCCCCGCAAGGCCGGAGTCGAACGGACCCGGGGCACCGTGGAGTGCACAGGATCATCGAATTTCGTCTGACATCCGGTCATCAGCAGGGCAACGCTTATGGCGCTCACCAAACCCCGGACTCTTTGTTGTATCACTCGACTGTCCATCAACGCTCTCCTAAAATCAGGCCTGGCAGCTTGTGAAGCGCCGGCTTTGTTAGTCTACTCCAAAAATGTAGCAAGGGGTGTACCAAAGCAAGGGAATAGATTAATCACGTTATTTTAAGAGCTTAGCCCACTTATCCCCCAAAGAGTTGCGTGCAGATGTCTCCAACTGTTTACTGGTGTCCTCATTTTTTTACGTTTCACTCCTGGTGTTGGTTAACCCATTGTTGATGCTGAATACACTCCTCCTCCCATGATCCTCCGGGGCCGTGCTTGAGCTTTACTATTGAAGACACTATGAACTTCGTACGTCGTAGCCTTTTGTGCCATGATCCGACTCCCTCGCTCCTAAACTAGCGAGGGGGGATCTTTGATGAACCGGTTTCCCTGGGAGAATCATAATGCAAGGTAACCATCGACTTTCTACAGTGGTCATTCTTTCTCTAATCACTCTGGGAGCTTCTTCTGCCCTCGGCCAACGCTCGGAAGAGAATGCCTCTCTGAGCCCCAAAACCCTGCGCCACAGCCAAAGCGAGACAGTCAAACGCCTCCCGGCCCCCACGCGGGTCTCCAAGAGCCTCAACCCTCAATCAATCAATCGGGTTTGCGACTCACGACGGGCTGTTTTGGAGGAAGAGCGCGAACGACTCGGTGACTTTCGCGCAGACCTCGCCGGGATCGAGGTGGAGATGGCCCAACTCCAACGTCGTCTCCGGGAGCTCCGGGAGCGCTCCGCCCCAAACGAAGAGCAAAGCAGGGCTCAGGAAAGTCGAATCCTTCGAATTGAGGATGTTTATAAAGAGGAGTGCACCCACAACGAGACATGTGAAGAGCATGAGATGAGCGCAAAAAACCTGGAGGAGCAGAGTGCTCCCCTGGAGGCCTATCTTGAGACCACTCGCAAGGAGATCTCCCGCACTCGCATCGACATGAGACAGCTGCGCCGAAAAATACGACCTCTCCAGCGAAAGCACCAGAGCATGAACTGTGGCGAACTCATCCCAGGCGAGACCTCTTCAAAAACCATCCGAAAATGCGCCTCGGTGTTCACCCAGTGGAATCAACTCCGCACTGAGCTTAATCACCACTCCCTGAGGCTTCGACAGCTTAAAGCCAGCTATGAGAGAACCCTCACCCGTCTGACCAACCTTGAGAGAAGGGCCATCCAAATAGAGGACTTCCTCAGAGCCAGGTGCAGAAGCACAAAGACCCTCAAGAAGCTGCATCAACATCGAAGCGTGCGACAGCGGGCCAATAACCTGTCACGGGAACTTGACGATCTCCTGAGGGACCTTGAGAAGCTGCGTGAGATCAAAATAACCCTTCAACCCCGTTAGGATAGATCAGAGGGAACCACCTCCTCTTCGCCGGCCATGAAACACCAACTTCCCCTTCTTGAGGGCGAGCGCTCTCGCCCCAAACCTACCGTGGACGCCCTGAACCGGCTCTGGCAAGAGGTATCATCACGCCCCCTCTACGCTCGACCACATTTCTGGCGCTACCTGCGACTGCGCTGGAAGATGCGGCTGAGGCCCCTGAAGGCCTCGGAGTGCAGCGTCGTCGTCCCCAAGTGGAAAGTCAACGACTGCACCAGCTGCACCGACATCTGCTGCACAGGTCCCCACAGCACGGTAACCCTGGGGTTTCATGACATCGCGACCTTGATGGATGTAGGAAGAGCTGAGCTCATCTCGTCCCACAAACCCCAATTCGATCGCGAGGTGGTCAAAAACCGACCGGCCCTCAAACGACACCTCGCCTCAACCTCGTGGCGTCAGTTTCCCGTACTCAAACAGACCTCCATGGGAAGCTGCGCGGCCCTCTCTCTCGACGGAAAATGTACCCTTTACCCCGATTGGCCACTCTCCTGCGCGCGCTTCCCCTACTCCCTGAACCTCGATGAGAAAAAAATTTTTTACAGCAGGCGCTGCGACTCCTTTTGGATTCGCCACGACAGACACCAAGCGGTCAAGGGCATGGCCCTCTCTGCGGTGGTCAGCTACAATGAAAAGATCAAAGATATTGTTCTTCTGGAATATGCCCCCAAGCAGCTGAGAGAACTCGGATTGCTCGAGCATCTCTCCAGCCCAGAAGCAGAGTGACACCCCAACCCCGCGTGTTCCCCAACCAGCCCCCCTGCGACACTCCCCATTGCCAAGGCCTGACTCAGGGAGCCCTAAACTCCCTACCCCCAGAACGCTTTTGCCCACCTCTTAAGGCGATGACGCCTCGGGCCCCGGACCGATCTCCCTCGGCGGCGAAGAGAGCCCATTTAATATCAATTGATGGTAGATCTCATCGATGAAAGTAGTCTAAGTGTCGAGGTATGCTCGGATTAGGTTTTGGTGAAATTATTCTCATATTGATCGTGGCGCTGCTGGTCCTGGGACCGGAGAAGCTCCCTCAACTCGCCCAACAGCTCGGTAAAGGCCTGCGTGAATTTCGGCGACTCGCCAACGATTTTCAACACAACCTCAACGAAATAGAACACGAAACAAGGCAGGCCTTGGATACAGAGCCGATGGACACACCAAAAACCCCACCACCGGAGTCAGCGCCAAACTCCGACGCTGAGGCTCAGCCCGAAACGAACGAAAACCCCGCCAGCCCGCAACAAACACCGGCCCTCTCCGCCCCAGACCCAAAACCCTCCTACTCAACACGAGAACCTGGCACCCAGGCTCCCATGGAGCGGTTGCGAGCACAGCCCTCTGAAACAGCCCCGGAGTCACCTGATGAGGGTCAGGGCCCCCTGGAGGAGCCCTCTCCAAAAGCAGATGTCAACCTCAGTCCAGCCCACACTGTCCCTCGAGACGACAACTAAAGAGAGGGCAACACACTTATGACCCAAGAGATTACATCCGGTGGGCTGGAGCCCCCATTCGACCATGAGATCGAATCCTCCAAGATGAGCTTTACGGGGCACCTTAAAGAGCTTCGACACCGAATCTTTTACAGCGTCGCAGGACTTATTGTCGGCACGCTCGTCTGCTTCAGCTGGGCACCGGAGCTCTTTGACCTTCTGCGGCAACCCCTCGCCGATATCCAAAAGCAGGAGATGATCGTCATCGGGCCACTCGAGATGTTCGTCACCTACCTCAAAATCGCGGTCCTGGCGGGTCTCTTCCTCACGTCCCCCTGGCTGCTCGCTCAATTCTGGGCCTTTGTTTCTCCGGGACTTTACTCCAAAGAAAAGCGCTGGGCCTTGCCTTTTATCTTCCTGGGAACGCTCTTCTTCATCGCCGGAGGCGCATTCGCCTTCCTGGTGGTGCTCCCCATGGGCTTTGATTATCTCGTGGAGATGGTCCCCGATACAGTGGACGCCCAATTCTCGGTAGCGATTTATTTCACGCTGGTCATTCGACTCTTGCTGGCGTTTGGACTGGTGTTTGAGCTGCCCCTCGCCATGTGGATTCTCTCCGCCGCAGGAATCATCAATCCCGAGACCTATAAAAAAGGCAGGAAATACTGGCTTGTGATTTCAGTCGTTCTCGCCGCCCTCCTTACCCCGCCGGACCCCTTCACCCAGCTGATGATGGCTACGCCCCTGGTGGTCTTCTTTGAGCTTGGTATCCTGGGAGCCAAAATGCTCTACCGCGAGCCCGACTTTGAAGAGCCCGAAGAAGCATAAACGTGGGGGGAACAAAAGTGTGTGAGAGTGGGCCTGTAAGCCGAGTTCTGTGTATCCCCATCAAAAATGGAGTGATGATCATTCATCTAGGCGAGTAATTACTCACTCACTCAAGCTGCCTACCCGAACCTCAACCGACGAGCAGCCGGCGTAGAGAAACTCTACACGGGTTCCTATTTGACATTGCACCTGGTGGGGTTTGCCTTGCCGGTCAACGTTACCGCGACCGCGGTGCGCTCTTACCGCACCCTTTCACCGTGACCACTTCAGCCTCCTGGGAAGCTTACGAGTGGCCGTCTTCTCTCTGTTGCACTTTCCGTCGGGTCGCCCCGCCTGGCCGTTAGCCAGCACCATGCTCTGCAGTGCTCGGACTTTCCTCTCGCAGTAATCCTGCCAGCGATCACCCGGCCCACTCTCACACTGAGAGCGCCTTTACCAAGCCTCCCCTCAATCTAAAAGGGGTTTCTCATCTATTTTTGAGCAGACACAGCCCCCCTGGCCAGCCCGCATCCCCCCAGCAGAGCGCCGCTGCGGCCCGAAATCCACACGATTCTCTCTCAACGACCCCGATCAACCGCCACATTGGCCTGCTTATCGGCTTCCTGATTCTTTTCCCGATAAATATGCTCCACGGAATAACGAGAGAATTTGGCCAACAAGCGCTTAACTTCATCATAGAGTGGCTTCAAACGAGCGTTCTTTACCCGGTAAATTCCCTTAACCTGCTTGACCAAGAGCTCACTGTCCGCCCGCAGATCGACCTCGCTGTATCCCAACTCAAGGACCGCCTGCAGCCCCAACAGAACCGCCGCATATTCAGCTTCGTTGTTGGTCCGCCTCCCAAGAAACTCGTTCCCGACCCCGATTACATCTCCCCCCGTCGAATAAATAACCCAGCCAGCCCCGGAAGGCCCCGGATTTCCTCGGCATGCTCCGTCCGTCTTCAAAACCACGCACCCACCACTGGCCACCGTCGGCTCCTCACTCGAATTGGATTGAAAGCTCACCGGCGATAGCTCGTCCGCCAGTAAAGAAAGTTGGTGTCGAATCTGATGAAGGTCCCACCCCGAGAAAGCCCGGGCGACCGCGGGGAGCTCCTCCTCAGCGACAATCACCCGCAGAACGTCAGCGAGCCCCTTCGTCTCCATGACCCCATACCCGTATAAAATAAATGACTAAGCAGAAACTTCGGCAGCTGTGGAATCAGCGCCCACTCCAGTAAGCTCAGTAAACCCCTCAAATAACAGAATTCTTCGACAACTCGGGCACTGCTCCATGGTGTCGCCCCGCTGAAGAATATTGAAGAGCTGCGGCGGCAGGCGAAGGTTACATCCCTGACAAGAGCCACCGGAAGCAAGCACCAACCCCACACCACGACGGCGATCACGAATCTGCGTATAACGTCCCCAGATTCGCTCCGGTATACTCGGCTGCAGCTCATCCCGACGCGCTGTTTCGGCAGCCAACGAACCCTCTACCTCAGCCAGAGCCTCACCTACCTGCTCACGACGCTCGCTGCAGACCGTCTCCATGTCCACCAACGCGGTAGTCTTACCTTCGATCTCAGCGTCCAACTCTTCTTTGCGCTTCCAGAGCTCGATGATCTTTTCTTCGGTATCCTTATTGGAGCGCTTGGCCCCCTCAATCTCCCTCGACAAGGCCTGAAATTCACGCTGATTGCGAATCTCCTTAAGCCGAGCTTCCCACTTCTTAAGCTTAACCGTCTCCCCCTGAATAACGCTCTGAAGATTCGCCGCCTCTTTCGCGCAATCTTCCGACTGTGAAGCAAGAGCTCCCAGCTCGTCCTTTAGGACCGTCCGTTGTGTCTCAAGATGGCTTAACTCGGTGGGGATTGTTTGACGCTTCTGCTGAAGCATATGAATTGTCGAATCGATTTTCTGAATTTCGTATAAACCTGTTAAGTGATTCCGCACGCGCGTTACCTCTCTTTTTCTCTCTCGAGAACGTTGTGCGCCTCACTGTGCAACAAGTACAAAGTGAAAAGTGGTGGGCCCACCAGGGATCGAACCTGGGACCTATCGGTTATGAGCCGACGGCTCTACCAACTGAGCTATAGGCCCCATCCCCAATTCACTCTAATTGGCCATACCACACGCCAATTAGCAAGCCAACCATCAAGGCTTTTGGGGGACGATTAACATGCGTCGGAGACCTTGGCAACGTATGAAAGCAAAAAGACGCCCGATGCAGATCTGAACCTTAATCTGTGAATGTTTTCAATCTTTTAGAACGGGTCGGGTGCCTCAATTTCCGAAGCGCCTTCGCCTCAATCTGGCGAATTCTCTCCCGTGTCACCTCAAAATCCTGCCCCACCTCTTCCAGGGTGTGGTCACTCTTTTCCCCGATGCCAAAACGCATACGAAGAACCTTCTCTTCCCTCGGAGTGAGGGTCGCCAGCACTCGGCGAGTCTGGTCCTCCAGACTGGCGGTGACCATAGCCTCGGAGGGATTGATAGCTCCCGGATCCTCAATCAAATCACCAAGTTGAGAATCTTCCTCTTCCCCAATCGGTGTCTCAAGAGAAACCGGCTCCTTCGCGATCTTGAGCACCTTGCGGACCTTCTCCACCGGGAGTTCCATGCGCTCGGCCAACTCTTCCGGAGTCGGCTCCCTCCCCATATCCTGCACCAGGTATCGACTTGTCCGAACCAGCTTGTTGATGGTCTCAATCATGTGCACCGGGATTCGAATAGTGCGGGCCTGGTCTGCGATGGAGCGGGTAATGGCCTGCCGAATCCACCACGTAGCATAGGTCGAAAACTTGTAGCCCCGACGGTATTCAAATTTGTCCACCGCCTTCATCAAACCGATGTTCCCCTCCTGGATAAGATCCAAAAACTGTAGACCTCGGTTGGTGTATTTCTTGGCAATGGACACCACCAGGCGCAGGTTCGCTTCAACCAGCTCCGCCTTGGCGACGTCCGCCTTCCGCTTGGCACGAGTGGCCTGAGAATAGGTCGATTTCAACTCCTCAACCGAAAGCCCCACGTCGTATTCGATCCTCTTAAGCCGCCAAAGGCAGCTGTCCACCACACGGACCCAGTCATCAAAAACATCCACCGTCGTCCCCAACCCCGCGACTATTTTCTCCTTCTTTTCCTCGGACGCCTCACTCTCAATCAACAAGTAGGCAAACTCCTTCACCTTCACCCCGCTGCGGCGCTCAACCCGGCGCAGCTCCCGCTCTGTCTTCCGAATTCGACGAATCACCCCATCAAAGGCAACCATGACTCCGTCGATCCTCTTCTTACTCAGATTCATCTCCTCAAGGACGTCTCCCATGGCCTCACGATTCTTCGCGTGTCGCTTCTCCGCAGCTTTACGTTTCTTCTCATCCAGGCTCGAATCCGCCAGCAACTCAACGAGCTTCCGCTCTTTTTTCCACGCCTTCTCCAGCAACTCTACGTGGGCGATAGCCTGCTCTTTGCGGTTTCTTTCCGCCTCAGCCAACTCTTCTCGCTCCTCCTGCTGCCGCGCCTCCAAAGCTTTCTCATCCTCAACGACCTCTTCGGTCCCCTCGTCGGAAGCCTCCTCTTCCTCCTGCTCATCTCCCTCGTCGGCTTGAAACGCATCAAACTGAGTTTTGGGCGGAGCGATCACCTCTCTTAATCGAATCTTACCGTCTCGAAGTTTCTCCCCAATTCGAATAATCTCGGCGATCGCCACCGGCGACAGGCGCAACACCTCAAAGAGTTCCTTCTCGCCCTCTTCGATGCGTTTAGCGATCTCAACTTCACCCTCGCGACTTAAGAGCGACACTGCCCCCATACGCCGCAGGTACACGCGGATTGGATCTGCGGAACCACCCCGGGTCTTGTCTTTCACCACCTCCTTGAGCTTCTCAGTGCCCGCTGCCCCGGAGATCGCCTTGCCTTTCTCGTCAATAACCTCAATGTCATTCTCGGCCAAAAGCTGCAGAACCGAATCAACGGTTTTGCTCCCCGAAGAGCTCTCGGGGACCACCTTGGAGAGGGCCTCCACAGTGACCACCCCCTCCTTCATCCCCTCAGTCAGGAGTGCCTGAACCTCCGGGCTCTTGTCTGCGCCCTTTTTCTTTTTGCGTTTAGTTGGAGCGGTCAACTCAAAGAGGCTCACAGCTTCAAGATCGAAGCCGTCCAGCATCTCTTCAACGTTCTCCTGCTCAGCGCTGACCTTCGCGCCCTCTTTCGACTTGGACTTGGTGCCCTTCTTCGCCACCATGGGTCCCCCCGTTTACTAACGTCTCTGCTCAAGCTCCCTTACCATCTTTGCCAGCTTAAGTTTCTTCGCTACCAAAGACGTCGTGTCCCCACCCGCGCCCTCAACCTCCTTCACCTCAGAGAGCACAGCATCCCGTTGCTCTTTAAGGTGGTACACTTTGAACTTCAGACAAACATCCTCAAAAGTTCGTTGAGCCATAAACTCCCGATCTGCCCCCTCCTCCAACTCCGCCGGCTCTACTACCAGTAAATCGCTGACACGAGGCTGGGGCAAATGTTTTCTCAGGACTTCTGATAAACTTTTCTCCCCTTCGCTGAGGTCATCGAGCAGCTCCTTCATTACGTCGGAGATGGCAAATTCCGCCAGCTCCTCAAAGCGAGGCCGCAGCTCAGGGTAGAGCAAGAGCTCTCTCAATGCATCCAGCTCCCGTTTATCCGGCAGGCGGGGAGCCTCCTCCACGGGGGGGGCCTCTTCTAACTCTCTATTTTCCGGGGGTATTTGAAAACTTCCCCCAAACTCCTGCGCCCCTTCATCCACGCTGAAGCGGGGACTCGAGAAATCCGGCTCCGGCGTGGGCCGTGGTCTCGGCGCTGACATCGGCGGTTTTTGGGGGTTCTTCTTGGGCTTCTTTTGGTGTGCCTGAGCCTCCAGATGTCGTTGCAACTGGTCTATTGTCACACCTACACGCTCAGCCAGCTGGGCCGTATAAAGATCCCGCTCCAACCCTGAAGACACCGCCTTAAGCAGTGGCGCAAGGGAAGCGGCCGCCTCGGAGCGCTCTTCAATGGACATCGCTTTATCGGCGAACGCGGCCTCCATAAAATAATCGACCGCCGGCACCCCCTCCTCAATCGCCTGTGTCAGCGCCCCAGGACCAGAGCGGCGCAATAAACTATCCGGATCTTCCCCCGAAGGGAGCCGTGCCACCCGCACCTTCAACTTCGCCTCAAGAATTTTGATCGCCGCTCCACGACTCGCTCGCAGCCCCGCTGCGTCCGCATCCAGCAACAACACGACCGTTTTCGCCAACCGGGCGATGCGCTTAACATGGTCGTGGGTAAACGCCGTCCCCAGCGCCGCCATAGCCTCGGTGACCCCAGCTCGATGACACGCCAACACGTCCGTGTATCCCTCGACCAAAATCGCACGCTTCGAGCGTCGCAGAGAATCTGCCGCGGCGTCCCAGCCATAAAGCAGCCCGCTCTTTTGAAAGAGGGCCGACTCCCGCGAGTTCACATATTTGGGCCCATGGCCATCGCCAATGCGCCGCCCTCCAAAACCCACCAGCTGACCGTCTGAGAAAATCGGAAAGATAATCTTGCTGTCAAAGAGGCAGCGCTCCTGGGAGTCCGTCACAAGACCGGCCTTCATCGCCACCGCCTTCTCTACTCCCTGCTCCGCGAGGTACTTAAAAAACGCCCCCGACTCTCCCCCAAACCCCAGACGCTGCTCTCGGGCAAAGGGGGCGTTAATCCCCCGCTCTCCCAGATAGCGCTGTGCACGCGCCGCTCCGGCCCCGGAGAGCTGCTTCATAAAAAAGGTGTGGGCCACACGGTTGGCCTTCAGCAGCTCCTCGCGCTCCGCCCGCCGCTCACGCTCCTGCGGCGACTCCGGAGCCACCTCCACCCCCACCTGCTCCCCAAGCTTGCGAATCGCCCCCGGAAAATCCAAGCCCTCATGCCGCATGATGAAGGAAAAGACGTCCCCTTTCTCATGGCATCCAAAGCAATAAAAAAATTTCTTGGAGGGAGACACCGAAAAAGATGGGGATTTTTCCCGGTGAAAGGGGCAAAGCCCCGAGAAGTCCCGTCCCTGTTTGCGCAGCTCGACATACCCCCCGATCACCTCGACGATGTCCGCCCGCTCTCGAATCTGCTCTACGATTTCATCTGAATTTGCCACGCTCGAAACTAGCCCAACCCGTCTCTCGGATCTAGCAAATCGACCGTCCGCTTAGCGCTTTCAGATCGTCCCGAAGTGACTCAAAATGACACACTTTTTCCTCGCCAGCCCCAAAAAGTCCTTATTTTATCTGGCGCTCACTTGGCACCCTATTTGCCAGCCCCGCTACTAACCTAATTTTAAAAGGAGTTCTCCGATGACAACATCCCCCTCTATTCTAAAGCTGGTCAAAACGGCCATAGGAGCCATTGAGAAACAATTCGGCCAGGGCGCGATCATGCACCTGGGAGAAGACGACTCCCGCCCCACCCGTGGTGGGATCTCCACGGGCAGTCTGGACGTGGACCTCGCCCTCGGGGGCGAAGGCCTGCCAAAAGGCAGAATCATTGAGATCTACGGCCCCGAGGGCAGCGGAAAAACGACCTTGGCACTTCAAGCCATCGCCAGGGCCCATCAAGAAGGAAGCCTCTGTGCCTTCATCGACGCCGAGCACGCCCTCAACGCCACCTATGCCAAAACCCTGGGGGTTCAACTCGAGCGGCTCCTGGTGTCCCGCCCCGACACGGGCGAGCAGGCTCTTGAAATCTGTGAGGCACTCCTGCTCTCAGGAGAGGTTCCCCTGGTGGTGGTTGACTCCGTGGCCGCCCTGGTCCCCGAGGCCGAACTGGAAGGAGAAGCGGGAGACACTCACCCGGGCCTTCAAGCGCGCTTGATGAGCCAGGCCCTGCGAAAGCTAATCGGCATCACCCAACGAGCCGGGGGCACCCTGATCTTCATCAACCAGCTTCGGCAAAGGCTTGGAGTGGCTTTTCGCTCCCCGGAGGTCACCACCGGCGGAAACGCACTCCATTTTTTTGCCTCCGTCCGAATCGAGGTTCGTCACATCGGCGCCATTCGGAAGGGGAACCTTCAGGTGGGAAATCGGACGCGAATCAAAATCGTCAAGAACAAGCTCTCCCCGGCATCCAAACAGGTAGAGGTAGAGGTCGACATAATCTACGGCCGTGGGATCTCCCAGGGGGGCGACCTCCTCGAACGAGGGCTCGAAACCCGAGTGATTCAACGCTCCGGAGCCTGGTTCTCTTTTAAAGACAGGAGATTCGCCCGGGGGAGAGACGCCGCCACCCAAACCATCGAAACAAATCCAAGGCTGGCCCACGACCTCCTCGAGGCCATCGTGCACCACCTACGCCCCAACCTGAAACCCTAACGCCACCGGCCGTCCTCCCCCCGAAGCCCGCTAGGTCTCCCTGCCCCTTCATGCTATAAGCCAAGCGAGATGAACCAAACACCCCCCACCCCATGGGACCCCGAAAGAGAAGTCACTGTAGCGTGGCGCCTCGCCGCCCTGGTCCTGATCACGCTCCTGGTGGTCAAGCCCCTCGGCTCCCTCCCCTGGCTCGGACCCATCGCCTTCACCTTCGCCGCAGGACTACAGCTCTATCTCCCCATCTGGCGGATGGATACCCTGCGCCTTGATTACCCCTTCCTCGGGCTCCACACCGAGCGCTTGCGGGAAGATATCCGACTGGTTGGCCTTTGTTGTCTGATAACCTTCGTCCCCTTTGCCCTTGGACATCACTTCTTTATGACCCACGCCCGAGACTGGGTTGTTCAATGGGGGTTCCCCGAGTGGGCCTCCTTCCTCCCCCATCACCAGCTCGCTCCCCGGCTGCCTGTGGGCTGGGCTGCGTGGGGCGAGGGAATAAGCTGGTTTGTCATCATGGCCCTCACCCATCTCTTCGGCGTGGCGCTCCCGGAAGAGACCTTCTACCGTGGATACCTCCAACCCCGACTCGAAGAGCGCTGGCCCCCCAAAACCCGCATTCTCGGCGTCGCCCTGGGAAGGGCCGCGGTACTCTGCGCCGCGCTCTTTGCCCTCGGGCACTTCCTTGGAGAGTGGAACCCATTGCGCCTCGGCCCCTTCCTGCCGGGGCTCCTCTTCGCCTGGCTGCGAAACGCCACCGGCAGCATTGTTGGCGCTATCGGATTTCACGCCCTCTGCAATATCTTCGGTGAGCTCCTCTTCCAATTATATCAACCGGTCTAAAACCACATATAACCGGATAGTTGCCGCTCCTTGCCCGCAATGGTACCCTAAGGGGAAAGCGGGAGTGATACCCAGGTGAGTTCATTGAAGAAACCTCCCAAGGTCTCTTCTCCTGGGGTGAGTTGAACGAGGGATCTGTTCATGCATTTGCCATGTCCATCATGCGGAACTACTTACGACATCGATCTGTCGACCTATACCCCCGGCACCATCTTCGAATGTATCCAATGCCAAACCCGAGTAAGCGTCCCCGGCGCCCCCGAGCCACCACCGCC
>JAZAIZ010000150.1:0-9128 GCA_036230545.1 Myxococcota bacterium | reverse complement strand
AATTCGAGGGTGTAGGAGAGGCGCATGACAATCTCAAGCTCAAAGCGGACCACCACCGTGTCCCCCTCCCGGGAGAGCACCTCGGCGCCGGTGATCTCGGGCAAAAACTCCGAATACCCTTCGTAGTCGGTGACCACCTCAAAAACCCGCTCCACCGGAGCGTTAATCGTTAATTCCTGCTGAGCGCTCGCCATCCTGCCGGTCCTTACTCCTTATTCCCCAATATGCGAAGAACGTTACCTCCTCCTTTTAAAGAGCGCAATCGTTTGATCTGATTCATCGCCTTATTCATCTGAGCGTTGGTGGTCTCGTGGGTTGTAAACACAATGCCCACCGGCGAGTCTGACTCCCCCCCCCCAGATTGAAGCACGGTCGCCAGGCTGATCCCATTGTTGGCCAACACCTTCGAGATGGCCGCCAACACCCCCGGCTCATCCCGCACCAGCCAGCGGGCATAAAAGCGACTGCTGCACTGCCCCAGGTTCTTCAATTTGGGAGCCCGAGTCACCGACGCCGGAGTAAGCTGCCGACGCACCCCCGCACGAATGTTGCGGGCCGCCTCCATGATGTCTGCGGTCACTGCGCTCCCTGTGGGCAGGCCACCAGCCCCGGGGCCCTGGTAGAGGGTGGTCCCCAGAGAGTCACTCTGAACCAAAATTGCGTTCTGTGCTCCCGGTACAGCGCTCAATTCATGACCGATGGGAACAAAACAAGGAAACACCCCCGCGTGAACCACTTCCTGGTCCCCATGCTTCGCCAGCCAGGATTGGGCAATGAGCTTAACCCGATAGCCCAAAGATTTGGCATCCGCCAGCACCGCAGGAGTCAAGCGCTCAATCCCCTGCACCTCAATAGCGCCGGCCTTAAAGCTGGTCCCAAACGCCAGCCGACTTAAGATAGCGATCTTGTCGGCCGCGTCCCGTCCGTTAACATCAAGGGTGGGATCTGCCTCGGCATAGCCCAGCTCCTGAGCCTTGCCCAGGGCATCCTCATAGGAGTTGCCTTTGGCCATCTGCCCCAAAATATAATTGGTGGTCCCATTGAGAATGCCCATCACCCGGGTGATGCGATCTGAAGCGAGCGCCTCCCGCAGGGTGCGAATAATCGGGATCCCACCGGCCACCGCGGCCTCAAAATGGATATCAGCGCCAGACTTCTTCGCCGCTCGAAAAAGCTCGGTCCCATGCAAAGCCACCAACGCCTTATTCGCGGTGACCACCGACTGACCAGCCATCAAACTATCAAGCACCATTGTCCGGGCGGGCTCAATGCCCCCCATAAGCTCCACCACCACATCAATGTCGGGGGCTCCCACAATATCCGAAGGTTTGGTCGTCTGCTCGACACCCCGTGCCACTCCGCTCCGCTTCTTCTTCTTGGAGCGCACCAGCGCACGAACGACGTCGATCTCCATCCCCACCCGCTGATCGATCATGGATTGGTGCTTTTTCAAGATCTCAGCGACGCCCGCGCCAACGGTGCCCAACCCCAGCAAACCCACCCGTACGGACTTCTTAACAGCTTTTTTGGAAGGTGCCCCGGCGGCCCCACGACTTCTCTCTGCCATCTTCATGCCTTATCCAATCTGTGCTAATTCGAGACGGTTGTCCCACCCCTTCTCCAAAAGCTTTCGTAAACCGAAATGCTCCGGCGCTTCAAGATCCGAATCACGCCCTAAGACATCAATAGCATCATCTCGAGCCTGAAGCAGAATTTCTTGATCTCTCACCAGATTGGCGAGCAAGAGCGCCGGCAACCCCGACTGTCGAGTCCCCACAAAATCGCCAGGGCCCCGAATCGCGAGGTCCTCCTCCGCAATCTTAAATCCGTCCGTGGTCTGCTCCATAATACTTAAGCGCCGCCAGGCGTCCTCGGACGGGGTGTGCTTTGACACCAGCAGGCATTCACTCCGGTGAGCCCCACGACCCACTCTCCCCCGCAGCTGATGCAGTTGACTCAACCCAAAGCGCTCCGCATGCTCCACCACCATCACCGTGGCGTTGGGGACGTCGATTCCCACCTCAATCACCGTCGTGGCCACCAACACCTGCACGCCTCCCTCCGCGAAGGCCCGCATCACCTCGTCTTTCTCATCACCAGCCATTCGACCATGCAAGAGCCCCACCGCAACCCCGTGCAACCAGCCACCCGACAATTCCTCTGCCGTGGTCGTCGCGTCCCGAATCGCGTCCATCCCTTCTTTGTCGGACTCCTCCACCAGGGGCAGCACCACATAGGCCTGACGACCCTCGCGCACCGCGTCCCGCACCCGTCCATAAACCTGCTCCCGCAGCGTGTCTTTGTAGAGCACGGTTTTAATGGGGGTCCTCCCCGGAGGCAGCTCATCAATAATGGAGAGGTCCAGATCCCCATAGACCGTCAAAGCGAGGGTACGGGGAATCGGCGTCGCCGTCATCACCAGAATGTGGGGGGCCTTGCCAGTGGACTCCCGACCCTGCTCCACAAAACGAGCCCGCTGCATCACCCCAAAGCGGTGCTGCTCATCCACAATGCCCAGGGCCAGCGCGTGAAACTGGACCGACTCCTGAATAACCGCGTGGGTCCCCACCACCACCTGGGCCACTCCTGTCTCAATTTGCGCTAACGCCTCACGACGTGCCGCCGCAGAGAGGGCTCCCGTAAGGACCACGACCCGAATACCCAAAGGAGAGAGCGTGTCCGATGCCACCCGAGCATGCTGCTCGGCCAAAAGCTCGGTGGGCGCCATCACCGCCGCTTGAAACCCAGCCATGGCGCAGCCCGCCGCCGCTGCCATGGCCACGGCGGTCTTGCCGCTGCCCACGTCTCCCTGCAGGAGACGGTGCATGGGCATGGTGCTCCCGAGATCCTCACCGATCTCCCCCAACACCCGGGACTGAGCCCCGGTGAGTGGAAAGCCAAACATCGATTGGGCCTGCTCTGCCAGAGGCTCCTTCAGCGGGATCGGCAACCCGTCATGGGTGTCTCCCCGCAGCCGGCGCCGCTGCACCACCAACTGCAACACAAAGAGTTCCTCATAAATCAGACGCCGGTGCCAGGGCGTGGAGCGCGCGAGCAGCGCATCAAGGGAGGTCCCCGGTGGGGGCAGGTGCAAAGAGGCAATGGCCTCGGCCAACGACACCAACTGCCGCTCATCGCAGAGGCGCTCGGGCAACACCTCCTGCATCCGGTCCACCGAGCGCAGGGCCTTGCTCAACACCGAGCGCACCTGAGTGGGGGCCATCCCATCCACGTCCAGATAAACCGGCACCATGGCGTCGGTGACGTTGTCAACGTCGCTCCTGCCCTCCAGGCTGCGTATCTCCGGATGCACCATTTGAAACTGTTTTCTAAACCGGGTCACTGCTCCCGATACCCGCACCCAACAGCGCCGTTGAAACTGATCACCAAAGGCCTGACCCGGCACGCGAAACCACTTGAGAGTCAACTGCCCGGTGCCGTCATCGATGGTCATGTCGAGGGTTCGTTTGCCCCGAAACGCCCGAAAAGATTTCGCCCGGATCTCCCCCTCCACCGTCGCGTGCACCCCCTCCTCGAGGTTGGCGATGTCTCCGCCGCGGCGGTCCTCATAACGGCGGGGCAAAAAACGGATCAAATCTTCGACAGTGGTGATGCCGCGAGTCGCGAAGCGCTGAGCCACCTTGGGCCCCACGCCTTTGATAAATTGAATCGACTGATCCAACTCAAGAACCGGTGAAGTGCTCCCCGACGCGACCGAACGCGAGACCGCGGACATCTTTTTAGCGGGCGGTTTTTTGGGAGTCGATTTTTTGGAGACCGCCCCCGCAGGAGCCCTGGGTACAACCTCCTTCGGAGCCACCTCCACCCCAGGCGGGGACTCGCCCTTGAGCAGCGCCCGCACCCCTTCAAGCAAGCGTTGCAATTGCCGCACCCGGTCCTCGCGAGAGCTGTTTTCTGCGGGAACGAGTTGCTCCAGCCCGGCTACCCGGGCCTCCAATGACGAGGTCCCTGCAGCCTGACGCGCGGCGACCAGTGAGCGTCCGAGGGATTGTTCAAGCCCTTTAACCCGATCGAGATGTTCACCGTGATTGCGGCAGGCAAAGTTAAGCGGGGACTCCACCGCCTTTAACGCCCGCTCAAAATGGGAATTCAATGCAGTCATGGACAGCCCCCCTACCCGCCCCCCTGGGGAGGCTCCTAGATGAACTCGACTTCTACGATCTCCACGAGACGAGGGCCACCCTTGCCCGGCACCTTCACCTCATCCCCCACCTCTTTGCCGATGAGCGCGCGGGCGAGGGGCGACACAATGGAGATCTTCCCCTGCTCGATATCAATCTCAGTCTCGCCGAGGATCTGATAACGAAGCTCTTTTCCCGACTCGGTCTCCTCGAGGGTGACCGTAGCGCCAAAAACCACCCGGTCCCCCGAGAGCTTCGTCGGATCGATGATCTGAGCACGAGAGAGCTTGCTCTCAAGATCCCTAATCTTAGCCTCAACCATACCCTGACGGTCTTTGGCTGAGTGGTATTCGAAATTTTCCTTCAAATCCCCAAGCTCGATAGCAGCGCCTATCTCTTCACTGATTCTGGGGCGCTCGACCTTTTTAAGGTGATCAACCTCGGCTTTTAGTTTTTCGTGACCGTCCGGCGTAATGGGGAATTGTTCAATGCTCATGATAGGGCCCTTTTAAACAACAAAAACCCATCTTGCAATATGAACGTTCCGGCTCAAAGAATCTTCCTTGGCGAGAGAAAGCTCGTCGCGAGGATCAAACCGATGATCAACGCGCCCGCGTTCATCAGGGTGTTAAAGAGATGAATCGTCCCCTGCATAGCGTCTCCCCGGGCAAACTCCGTGAACCCCAAAAAGCCCATGGTCCCCGGAACCAGCAGAAACAACCCCGGCAGGAGGAAAATCTGCGAAGGCCGGTCCGTAAAGCGAGCCAGCCCGTTGGCATAAATCCCCAGCACCAGCGCCGCCGAGAAAGACGCCGCCGCGCCGCTTCCCAGGGTCAGGTCCACCCAGGTCCACATCATCCACGCCACCGCGCAGGAACAGGACGAAAGCAGAATGCTTCCATTGGGCACCGAAAAGAGGACCGCGAAAGCCAGCCCCCCCACCACCGTCCCAAGCCCCTGCAGCCAGATGGGGTGCTCAAAAGGCAGCGCCCCACTCGGCATCGCCACCCCGGTCCAATGCTCGATAAGGCCCATCACCGCGAGCCCCAGAATCATGGAGGTCAACACCATCAGAGCGTGCAAAAAACGAGCACCGCCACTAACGAGCTGCTTATGCGCCAGCTCCCCCAGGGCTACCGTCAGGGTCATCCCCGGAACAATCACAATAATGCCCGCCAGCAACATCGGTTTGCGAACGAGCTCCGGGTTGAGCGCGGTCGCCCCCCACACCACGGCCCCCGTCAAAAGCCCCACTAAAAAATCCACCAGCAGGCGGACCTGCAGCCATCGACTGCTGAAATACACTAGAATCCCTCCGAGCACGCCCAAGAGCGCTCCCACCGCACTCTCCAACCAGCCTCCGCCAAAAAAGAGGGCGGCGGAGCCACAGGCCACCGCCTCCGCCGTGATAATCACCGGCGCCGGATATTTAGGGCCCACCCGATCAATATCCAACAAACGAGCACGGGCGGCGGGAATAGAGAGACGCTGGTCTGCCACCCCGTTAAAGACCTCGTCCAACGCCTGCAGCTTCTGCAAATCCACCTCCCAGTCGTACACCCGGGACAAGCGAATGACAGGGTGCTTTCCCCCCACCTTCACCAAGCTGAGCCACAGCCCCGTGGGCACCGCAAACACCTCACACACGTGCCCAAAATCCTCGGCGGTAGTCCTTAGAACCGTCTCAATCCGCTGGCTCGGCGAGCCATATTTCAAGAGCAGCCCACCGAGGTGAATTAAAAAATGCGCAAGAGACTCGGTTGGGGTCTCCCCGCGGCGCTCAAGCCAATCCTCTTTCTGCTCGGGTTCGAGCCCTTCGCTGCCCTCTGAAATAGACGTCGTGGTCAAAGCGATCCCCCCTGCCCCTATCCTAATACGTTCCGGCGGGGACCTCCAGAAGCGCCCCTCTCCCGCTCCCGGTGTCGGGAAACTCCCGACTTAAGCCCGGCATTCGCCTTGCTCCGCGGCTCCGCCCTTGATAAATGGGCAGGAGAATAACCTGTGACCCAAATTACCTGTTCAAGGGGAACAAAAGTGAATATTCACGAATTTCAAGGAAAGCAGCTCTTCCGCTCCTATGGCATCCCGGTGCCTGAGGGCAAGGTGGCACACACCGCCGACGAAGCGGAGCAAATCGCAAACGAGCTTCCGGGCTCCATCTGCGTCGTCAAGGCCCAGATTCACGCCGGCGGCCGCGGAAAAGGCACCCTCAAAGAGCGCCCCGAAGTGCACGGCGTCAAGGTGTGCAAATCCACCGCAGAGGCCCGGGCCCAGGCCGAAGGGCTTCTTGGCAACACCCTGGTCACCCACCAAACCGGCCCCTCCGGACAGCAGGTGCAAAAGGTGCTGGTGGAAGCCGGCTCCAGCATCGCCGACGAACTCTATCTGGGCATGGTGCTCGACCGCGAGACCTCCCGGGTGACCTTCATCTCCAGCACCGAAGGCGGGATGGACATCGAGAAGGTAGCCGAAGAGACCCCCGACAAAATCATCACCGTGGGGGTTGACCCCGCCACCGGTATTCTCCCCTACCACACCCGCAAGGTCGCCTACGGGTTGGGGCTCAGCGGCGCGCAGGCCAAGCAGGCCGGCAAGATCGCCCAATCCCTCTACAAGCTCTTCCTCGGCGCAGACGCAAGCCTGGTGGAGATCAACCCGCTGGTGGTCACCGATGATGGCGACGTCATCGCCCTGGACGCCAAGCTCAACTTTGACGACAACGCCCTCTACCGGCACAAAGAGATCGCCGAGTTGCGGGACACCGCCGAAGAGGACTCCAAAGAGACCGCCGCCAAAGAGGCCGACCTCTCCTATGTTGCCCTCGACGGCAACGTGGGCTGCCTGGTCAACGGCGCGGGCCTGGCCATGGCCACCATGGACATCATCAAAACCTACGGCGGAGAGCCCGCCAACTTTCTCGACGTGGGGGGCGGCGCCACCGCCGAGCAGGTGACCACGGCCTTTAAGATTATTCTGGCCGATCCCAACGTAGAGGCCATCCTGGTCAACATCTTCGGCGGTATCGCAAAATGCGACGTCATCGCTGAAGGCGTCGTAGCAGCCGCCAAAGAGGTCAACATGCAGATCCCACTGGTGGTTCGACTCGAGGGAACCAACGTGGAAGAAGGCAAAAAGATTCTAGCCGAGAGCGGCCTCGCACTCATCCCCGCCGGGGACATGGACGACGCCGCCAAAAAAGTTATCGACGCCATTGGAGGTGCATCATGAGTGTCTTGGTAGGAAAGGATACCCGGCTCCTCGTTCAGGGAATCACCGGCGGCGCGGGTTCATTTCACGCAAAGTTAATGCGCGACTACGGGACCAATCTGGTCGCGGGCTGCACCCCCGGCAAGGGGGGCCAGACCTTTGACGGCTCGGTGCCCATCTTTGATTCGGTTCACGAGTCCGTTAAAGAGGCCGGCGTCAACGCCACCGTCATTTACGTGCCCCCTCCATTCGCCGCCGACGCTATCCTCGAAGCGGTGGACGCCGGCGTTGAGCTGGTGGTCTGCATCACCGAAGGGATCCCAGTCCTGGACATGGTGAAGGTCAAACGTGGAATGGAAGGCAGCTCCAGCCGCCTTATCGGGCCCAACTGCCCTGGCATCATCACCCCCGGTGCCTGCAAAATCGGCATCATGCCGGGGCACATTCACACCCCGGGCCGCATCGGCGTAGTGTCCCGCTCGGGCACGCTCACCTACGAAGCCGTGGGTCAGCTCTCTGCTATGAACATCGGACAGTCCACCTGCATCGGCATCGGCGGTGATCCGGTTAACGGCACCAACTTCATCGACTGCCTGAGTCTCTTCAACGATGACCCCGACACCGACGGAGTAATCATGATCGGCGAGATCGGCGGGACCGATGAAGAGCAGGCGGCCGCGTGGGCCAAAGAGCACTTCACCAAACCCCTGGCCGCGTTCATCGCGGGCGCGTCGGCACCTCCCGGCAAGCGCATGGGCCACGCCGGCGCCATCATCGCCGGAGGCAAAGGCAGCGCCAAAGACAAATTTGCGGCCCTCGAAGCGGCCGGCATCATGACCACAGACAACCCCTCCAAACTGGCCACCACCCTCATGGCGGCCATGGACGCGGCCTAAGTCACCCACCCAGCCAAGTGGGGGCCTCGCCCCCACTTTGTGCCCCTTTCTCCCTTGACAATTGCGCCGCTCAAAGTCAATTAGCGGCCATGAAGCAACAAACACTCTCTATCGTAAAGCCGGACGCAACCGCCGCTAACAACGTCGGTGCCATTCTTTCCACCTTTGAGCAAAATGGCCTCACCATTGTTGCCTGCAAAATGACCCACCTCAGCGTGGAAAAAGCACAGCAATTCTACGCCGTTCATAAAGACCGCCCCTTCTTCGGAGAGCTGGTGGACTTCATGGTCAGCGGCCCCGTGGTGGTCAGTGTTTTAGAAGGTGACAACGCCATCGCCAAAAACCGTGAGTTGATGGGCGCCACCAACCCCGCTGAAGCGGCAGAAGGCACCATTCGCAAGCGCTTCGCCACCGACATCGGTCGCAACGCAGTTCACGGCTCCGATGCCCCTGAGACCGCAGCGATTGAAATCGCGCACTTCTTCAGTGGCCTCGAGCTCTGCGACAACAACTAAAACCAATCTCTTTCAACCCCTAAAAGCCCGACACCTTCCCGGTGATCGGGCTTTTTTTTTACCGGTCGATGGGCCCGCTCCCTAATGTCCCCCATAATCGTTGTCGTCCCGCTGCCCTGCCTCCTCACGAATCTGCCACTCCATCCGCTGATGGACATCAAGCAAACCGTTTCCAATAAAGCCCCCAAACAACAGAATGAAGCTCGCGATAAAGAGCCCCAACCGACGTCGACGCCACTGGGACTCGTCCCGGCCAAGCTCGGTGTGGCCCGCCAGCAACTCCCGTAGGGTGTCATCGCTGGCCCCCCGTGCCTCCGCGGAATCCACCGACGCCAGCACCGACTCCCGGACCTCCACTACAGTCGACA
>JAZAIZ010000149.1:0-3333 GCA_036230545.1 Myxococcota bacterium | reverse complement strand
TTCATTATTCCACACGACGCCGGTGTCGCGGGCGACCACCCCGGCTCCCCAGCCGGGGTTGATGGTGGTGGTCATGGAGACCGCGTTGCCGTGCTTGTCCAGCACGGAGAGATGCGTGGTGTCCCTGCCGGCGGACTGTGGGCCGAAGATGTCGGTGTGGAGCCCCGGAGGGACCTGGGAGCCCTGGGCGGCGGGAATGGCCGTCGCGGGGGTGGCGGTGGGGGTGATGATTTTGGCGATGAGGCGGGCCCGGTCTTTGGTGAGCAGGTTGGGGAGCAGAGCGTCAAGGTAGGGGACAAAGAGAGGATCTCCCAACAATGCCCGATCTGCGAAGGCCCTCTTGGAGCCTTCAATATAGAGATGCAGGGCCTCCAGGGAGCGCCACGGGGTGTCGGCAGGCAGGGTCTCCATGATGTTGAGGAGGGTGAGGAGAATCTGGCCCCCGGAGGAGGGTGGGGGCGAGCTGACGATGGCGTGACCGCGATAGGAGCCCACCAGGGGCTGGCGGTCTCGCACCTGGTAAGTGCTTAAATCCCGGGCGCTAATTAATCCTCCCCTCGTGCTCATATCGGCCACAAGGCGTTTGGCGATGGTGCCGGTGTAGAAAGCCTGCGCGCCTCTTTGAGCGATGAGAGTCAGGGTTCGGGCAAGGTCTGGCTGGCGCAGGAGATGTCCCACCGGGGGAGCGACGTGTCCCTCGCCTTCGGGGGAGGGGACCAGAAACACGCGGGCCATCTCAGGATCCCTGCTTAGAACCTCCAGCCGTCGCTTCACATAGGCAACATAGCGAGGGGTGACTTTGAACCCTTCTCGGGCGAGGGTTATGGCCGGTTGCATGATCTGAGCGCGGGAGAGGGCTCCCCAGCGGGCGTGCAGGTCGAGGTAGCCGGCGACGGCTCCGGGCACACCGGCTGCGAGGACCCCGTCCCGGGAGAGGCGTTTGTTGGGAACGCCCTCTGTGAGGTACATGTCTCGGTGGGCCTCCATGGGGGCTACTTCCCGAAAATCGAGGAAGGCCTGGCTGCCCTTGAAGCTGGTCAGGGCAAAACCGCCCCCTCCGATGCCCGAAGAATAAGGTTCAGCGACCGCGAGAGTGAAGGCCGCTGCTGCTGCTGCGTCGGCGGCGTTGCCCCCCTGGCGAAGCATGGCGACTCCCGCCTCGCTCGCAGCGGGGTGGGCGGTGGAGACCATGCCCTCGTAGCCCGCCGCGGGTTTGGCGTGGGTGGCGCTGGAGACAACACTGAGAGCAAAAACAAGGAAATAGGGATGGATTTTCATGGGTACCTCATAGCGGTCCCTGCCGGGGGAGGGCAACTGGAGGCTGAATCGCTTCATTTGCGATCGCCACAAGGGACTGGATCGAGGTCTGGGGGGGCCTGAGGGGGAGGGGAAGCCGCCTGAACGGGCGGGGCGAGGGATAGTACTCATGAAAACAAGCGTTTATAGGAGCATCGGGGGAGCGGGTTATGTACGCCCTAACAATGCATGAACTTAGCAAATTCGTTGACAGAGCATGTGCATATTGTTAAATGCGCGGCGCTTTGTTGAAAAAGCATTCTCCTGCGACGGAGGCGTTCATTGGTCTTTTGTCGTTAAGGAGAGAAGGTGGTTCCTAAGTCATTCATTTTACTTGGGAATATGTGTTGGGGTATCGCCAAGCGGTAAGGCACCGGTTTTTGGTACCGGCATTCCCAGGTTCGAATCCTGGTACCCCAACCACGTCTTTTTTTTTATCGGGCTGAATGGCCCGTTTTTTATAGTAGCGTTACAACCCCCAACCCTGGATCGCGCGAGGTATATTAAATGCCAACCAAGCCGAGCATTAAGATTTTCGCCGGCAGCTCAAGCCGTCAAATGGCGGCGTCTATGTGTGATCTGCTTGACGTGCCCCTTGGGGATGCCCGAATCGTCCGCTTCTCCGATGGGGAAATGTTTGTGGAGATTGGGGAAAACGTTCGTAACGCCGATATTTATATTGTTCAGTCCACCTGCACCCCGGCCAACGAAAATCTGATGGAATTGCTCATCATGATTGATGCGTTGAAGCGCGCTTCGGCCAAGAGCATTTGCGCGGTGATTCCCTATTATGGGTACGCCCGACAGGATCGAAAGGTGGCTCCTCGAACCCCTATCACCTCCAAGCTGGTGGCTGATCTGCTCTCGGCGGCGGGGGCTACTCGTGTGTTGTCGGTTGACCTGCACGCGGGCCAGATTCAGGGATTTTTCGACATTCCTTTCGATCACCTTTTCGCGAAGCCGATTCTGCTCGATCACATGGTTAAGAATTGTGCAGATGAGAAGGTGGTGCTGGTTTCCCCGGACGCTGGCGGGGTGGAGCGTGCGCGTTCTTACGCGAAGCACCTCGGGGCAGATTTGGCCATTATTGATAAGCGGCGCCCCAAGGCGAACATCGCCAAGGTGATGAACATTATTGGTGACATTGAGGGGGCTCACACGATCCTGCTCGATGATATGATCGACACGGCGGGGACCATCACTCAGGCGGCCATGGCGCTGATTGAAAATGGGGCGAAGTCGGTGGACGCCTATACGACCCATCCTGTGTTGTCGGGGCCGGCTATTGAGCGCCTGGAAGCTTCGCCTCTTCGTCGTGTGGTGGTGACCGACACGGTCCCCTTGATGGAGAATGCCCGGGCCTGTTCTAAAATCGAAGTTTTATCCATTGCACCGTTGTTGGCGAAAGCCTTGCGGCGCATTCATCTCGGAGAGTCCGTCAGTTCGCTTTTTGTTTAGGGAGCTGACGGAGGACCAGTAATAGGAGCAGTTAATGTCCGAGATTCAAGACAAAATTGCAGCTACGCCGCGTTCGGGTAGTGGTAAGAGTGTTACACGTAAATTGCGAGCAGCGGGGATGGCTCCGGCTGTTGTTTATGGCTCAGGACGGGAGGCTACGGCTCTTTCGGTTAATGCGAAGGATTTGGTGCGTACCAGACGTGAGTTTGGTGCGAGTCATATCTACCGTGTTGATGTGGAAGGTGGAGACCCCTTCAGCGCCTATATCCGTGAGATTCAGGTAAATGCGGTGACTCGTGAGGTTCAGCACGTCGACTTCTGGGCGATTGACATGGACAAGCCCGTGACCATGAAGGTTCGTTTGGAGGTCGAAGGACGTTCCAAAGGAGTCGTGGCAGGTGGTCATTTTGAGAAGCTTCGTCGTGTGGTTCGTTTGACGGGTCTTCCCAAGGCTGTGCCTGACAAGGTTGTGTTGGACATCTCCGAGCTTGGCGCTGGCGAGACGTACCATGTGAGCGATCTTGTGTTGCCTGAGGGGGTTACTCCCGCTGCGGGCGATGACAATTACGCGATTGCGAC
>JAZAIZ010000148.1:0-7072 GCA_036230545.1 Myxococcota bacterium | reverse complement strand
TTTCTCGAATAGTCCTTAGTTCGAGCATCACAAAACCCTTCTATAACAGCAACTTAGTAACGTCCCCCCAGTGAGGCCCAGCCTCCCTTCTTTTCCCCCGCCCAACGCAACTTTAGCCTCTCGCGCTCGATAACCTCCCTGATAAGCCACAATCACCCAAGCTCACGGAAGTTATCACGTTATGCTCGCTATCAGCCCCAGCGCCCTGCTCGCCCGCATCCTCGGCTCCAAAGCCACGCCGCCCCCCCAGACACAATCCCTAAGCAGCGTGCACCAAGCCCCCGCAGCGGCAGACACCCTCAGCTGGACCTCCGCCCTGCCCGCCCTGGAGTCGACTCCCTCTAACACAGAGATTCCCGCACCCACCGCCCAAGGGATCTCCCTGCAATCGGTGGCGCTCCCCCCCTCCCCTCGTCTTGAGCCCGTGCCCACCAAAAGCGGCGCCACTGAGCTCATCTCAGTGGTCAGCCCCGAGCGGGCAACGCAGCTCTTTGCCCAACTCAAAGCCCGCGGGGACATCCCCTTTCTCTACCATGAAGACGGCTGCTTCGCCCGAGCCCATCAAATGGCGCACGCACTCGACGACGAGGGCATCACCGTCGCCAAGGTCTTTGTGCATGGCAACCTCCGCATCCGCTCCCCCTACAGCGCCAGTCGTAACGTCTACAGCGGGGAGATGGAGGACCCAGGATATATTTTTTGGCGCTATCACGTCGCGGTCGCCCTCTGGGTGGGCTCCGGTGACGACAAAACGTTGATGGTTCTGGATCCTTCCATCTGCGGCGAGCCCGTGTCGGTGGAAGCCTGGACCGCCCGCCAGACAGAAGTTCCCGGCAGTAGCGCCGGCGCCCCCTATTGCACGTCCCGTTTTGTCTATAATTTCCGTGACTCCAAAAAGAAGCTCGACGGCTACAAGGACAGCGACCAGAAGCATGTTGAGAACAACATCCGACACACCCTCCATGTCCACCAGGACCGTGTTCGCAAAAACGGGTACCTTGTGAGCGACGCCCAGCGAGAACGTAATAACGCGCTGATGGAGGCGGTTGTGAGCAACAACCTCAACGATGTTCAAGAGGCCATCGCTGCGGGCGCCGATATGCAGGGTGTCTACGGTGAAGGAGCCCAGGATCACCTCCTGAACACCGCCATCCAACGCTCTTCGCCCGAAGTCATCAACGCGCTACTGGACGCTGGCGCCACCGCAGAGACCAGCCTTTTGACCGCCGTGGAGGGCGGCAAGCTTGAGGTAGTCAAGGACCTTCTTCGACGCGGACTCGGGAGCCTGGCCTACAGTCACATGTGGAACGGCGAGACCCCCCTTATTAACGCGGTGTACAATCGCAAAATGGAGATCCTCGACGAGCTCCTCGACGCATGCTCTCCTGCCGACATCAACCACCGAAATCACCGCGGAGAGACCGCGCTCTTTTACGCGGTTGCCCCGCCTCGAAACTTCACCACCCCCACAGAGGCCTCCCTGCAGTTGACCAGACGGCTTCTTAAAGCCGGCGCTGAGGTGAACATCACCTCACCCAAGGGCAAGAGCCCCCTCAGCATTGTTCAACACTACGAGGATATTCAAAACAGGGCTACCCACCGCAACGCGGCAACATTCCTGAAGGTCATTCACCAGATTAAAGCCGAGTTGCTGGACGCCTGAGGGCGGCAGCGCCGCTTATTTTTTCCACTCCTCCAGACTCTCCACAAAGGCGTCGACGCTCATCTCCCCGAGCTCACCCTTGTCGCGGGAGCGCACGTTGATGGTGCTTCCTTCAACCTCTTTGTCCCCCACAATTAACGCGTAAGGGATCCGCTGCAGGCTGGCCTCTCGGATCTTGTAGCCAATGCGGTCGCCTTTGAGATTCACCTCGCAGCGCATGCCCATGTCGGTCAAGCGAGCGGCCACCTCTTTGGCGTAGACAAAGTGCTTCTCGCTCACGGGCACCAGGATCACCTGAGTGGGCGCCAGCCAGAGCGGGAACGAGCCCGCATAGTTCTCGATGATGATCCCTAAGAAACGCTCAAGGCTCCCATAACAGGCCCGGTGAAGCATCACCGGCGTGTGCCGCTGATTGTCCGAGCCCACATAGGTGAGCCCGAAACGCTCCGGCATGGAGAAGTCGAGCTGGATCGTGCCACACTGCCACGAGCGCTTGAGGGTGTCGCGAATGTGGAAGTCGATCTTGGGACCATAAAACGCCCCGTCGCCGGCGTTGAGCTGGTAAGGGATCTCACGGGAGTCGAGGGCCTGCTTTAACGCGGCCTCTGCCTTCTCCCACATCTCATCGCTGCCGATGCTCTTCTCGGGACGGGTGGAGAGCTCAATGCGCACGTCCTCCAGATCGAAGGTTGCATACACCTCGTGAAAGAACTCAATGAGCATGGAGATCTCATCTACGATTTGATCCGGGGTGCAGAAATGGTGCGCGTCGTCCTGGGTGAAAGCCTGCACCCGAAAGAGCCCGTGTCGAACCCCCGAGAGTTCACGTCGATGCACCAGCCCCATCTCCGCAATGCGCAGGGGGAACTCATTGTAGGAGTGCAAACGGGTGTTGTAGACCACTAGGTGGCCGGGGCAGTTCATGGGCTTGACCGCCATGGGGCGATCTTCGTCTACGTTGTCGTGAATGGCCTCGGCGTCGTTGGGATCACGCAGCTTTAACTTGGTGAAGAACATATTCTCCATGTAGTTCGCGTAATGCCCGGAGGTGTGCCACATCTTTTCCGAGAGGATAAGGGGCGTCTTGACCTCGAGGTAGTTGCGCCGCTTCAACAGGCCCCGCATGTAGTCGGTGAGCAGGTTGAAGAGGATGGTCCCCTTTGGGTGGAAGAAGGGAAAACCCGGCGCGTCTTCATCGAAGCTGAAGAGGTCGTATTTTTCGCCCAGCACCCGGTGGTCGCGCTTTTTCGCCTCCTCCTGGAGGTGAAGGTATTCTTTGAGGCCCTTCTTGTCGAAAAACGCCGTGCCATAGACCCGAATAAGCTGCTCGCGACTGGCGTCGGCGCGCCAATAAGAACCGGAGACCTTGGTGAGCTTGACGTGCTTGAGCCAACCGGTGTGAGGCACGTGGGGGCCCCGGCACAGATCGATGAAATCGCCGTGCTGATAAAAGGTGAGAGCCTCACCGCGGTCGGCGATGCCCTCCACCAGCTCCTCCTTGAATTTGTTGTGGCCACCGTCGATGGCGCGGTAGCGGGCGTAATGCTCGTTGGCCTCATCGTAGCTGGCGCTGCAGCGCTGAAAAGGATGAGCCTCTTTGGCGATGGTGCCCATCTCATTCTCGATGGTCTTGAAGTCGTCGGGGGTGATGGTCCCGTCTTCCATATAGATATCGTAATAAAAGCCGTCCTCTACCACTGGGCCGATGGTCAACTGCGCTTTGGGGTACACCCGAAGAATCGCGTCGGCCATCATGTGAGCCGCAGAGTGGCGCAGGACCTCAAGGCCCTCGGCGTCCCGCTTGGTGATAATGGCGACTTTTGCACCGTCAAAGAGGGGGAGGTTTAAATCCACCACCGCGCCGTCAACCTTCGCCGCAACCGCGGCTTTGGCGAGTCCGGGCCCGATGTCCTGGGCAAGATCTGCAGTGGAGGCGCCGGCGTCGAGCGAACGTGAGCTGCCGTCGGGGAGTTCGACCTGAATCATCGTGTTGTCCTTTCGTTGCGGGATAGCTACTCTCCATCCTCACGGGCTCCAGCTGACGTCTACCTAACGCCAGGGGCCATAGGCTCAGATTACCCGGACGAAGCCCCGCGTCAAGCCCATAGGCTGAGAAATCCTTGAATAGAAAGAAGATTAAGCGGACAAACGCTCGTGAGCTCCCAGCAGCAACTCCTCGGTGGTCTCCCAGCCAATGCAAGCATCGGTGACGGACTGGCCGTAGGTCATCGACTCCCCCAACGCCTGGCGCCCCTCCACCAAATGGCTCTCCAGCATCATCCCGAGCAGGGCCTCCTCGCCCGCCAACACCTGCTCGATCACGTTGCCAAACACCACGGGCTGCTTGCGATAATCCTTGCCGCTGTTGGCGTGACTGCAGTCTACCATGATGGCCCGGGGGCCCGCGTCGGCCTCGCCGAGCAGGGCCCGGGTGTAGGCGATATCGGCCCGAGAATAATTGCTCTTGCCGCCCCCCCCCCGACGCACCACGTGGGTGTCGGGGTTGCCGGTGGTGCGCACCACCGAGGTCTGGCCCTCGACGTTGATGCCCAAAAAAGCATGGGGTGCCGAGGCCGCCTCCATGGCCTGCACCGCTACCTCCAACCCCCCATCGGTGGAGTTCTTGAAGCCCACGGGCATCGAGAGCCCGCTGGCCATCTGTCGATGGGTTTGGCTCTCGGTCGTGCGAGCGCCGATCGCCGCCCAGGAAACCAGATCTGCCACATATTGAGGGACGATGGGGTCGAGAAACTCCGTAGCGCAGGGTAGACCGAGGCCGTTGATCGCGAGCAGGATTTTTCGCGCCTCCTCCAGGCCCCGGTTCATGTCATCGGAGCCGTTGTGGTCGGGATCGGTGATCAACCCCTTCCAGCCGACCGTGGTGCGAGGCTTCTCAAAATACACCCGCATCACCAGCATCATCTTGTCCGCCACCTGCTCCCGCAGGCCCGCAAGGCGCGTCGCATACTCAAGGGCGCTCCGCGGATCGTGAATGGAGCAGGGCCCCACGATAACCACCAGGCGCCGATCGGTGCCCGCCAGGCACTCCCGCAGCGCTCTCCGCCCATCGGCCACCACCTGACGAACCTCGTCATTCAAGGGGTGGGCGCTAGCCAGCTCCCGGGGAGTTCGAAGCAGATCAAATTCAGTGACCCTGACATTGCTAATGGATGAAGGCGATTGTTTGGACATGCCTTCAGTCTACAGCGTCACGGGGGGAGAACGCCACACCCCGGCTCCAGGCTTCACCCCACGAAAAGAAAACTCCCCTCCGGGGTACTCCAATCCCCTCCTGCACGTAAGAGATTCCACGAACATTTCAACCCGCCTATCGCCTTATCCCCACAAAAAGGTCTTGCACGAATCGCTGAAATCAAGCATGAACGCCACCGACTTGAATAAAGTCGAAAATAATGTAGCTGCTCTTTCGGAGCGGAAATCACTGATAAAGAATCACGGGGTTGTCTTGTCAGGTGTACACCTGCTCCCGTGTCGTCTCTTGAGAAAATTTGAGAAGGAGGTGGCGTGTGGTCATCTTATATCGAGTATTGTTGACCCTCATTATCCTCGTTACCCTCTCCTGTGGCTCCTCAGACGTCGAATTTGATCTTCCACAGGATCTTCGCGCGTCCACGGAAGCCTTGAGCCGCTGGGACGGAAGCCCGGGTGGCATGGCGCTGGTTGAATTTCTCAATGAAGGCACCACCACCGAAGAGGTCCTCGACTATGACGTGGGACTTGACTCCCGCGCCGCCGGCAACATCATCGGACACCGCGACGGGGGTGACGCCCGCTTTGGCACCACCGACGACGACCTCTTTGACAGCGTAGCCGAGATCGACCGCGTGCGTTGGGTTGGTCCCACCACCATTCGCCGCATGATCAAATACATCGACAACATGGATCGAGTCCCCGAATACGATGAAAACCTCGGGACCTGGGACGGCGTCCGCTTCACCGTGGACCAGGCTCAGGCCACCCTGCGCTTCGCCAACAACACCAGCGAAGAGGTCCTCGACTACGATCTGGGCCTCAACAGCAGAGCCGTTGAAAGCATCATGGAGAACCGCCCCGTGGGTACCGTCGCCCATCTCGCCGGCCTTTATTATGTGGGCAAACGAGCGCTCCGACGTCTCCGAAACGCCGCCATGGACGACCGGGAGTAAGCTCTCGAGATCCTCTGTTTCCTCTCTGTGTTTGGTCTCTCCGTGTTTGGTCTCTCCTTGATTCTCCCCGCACCTATGGCTTTCTCTACACGCGCCCCGGCTGCGAGCTTCGGTATTCTTTGCCTCCAGACAAGGGCACCCGAAGTTACTGTATTCATGAAGCAAATAGTCTTCCAGCCCCGTTGCCCCCGAGACCAGCGCCCCCTATCTCCCCATTCAGGCCCTGGCCCGGTGCTCTAAGCGAGCATCCCGCCTTCTTCGTCTCGAAGCGGCAACTCCACCCAAAATACCGATCCTCCCTGCGCGCCCGAGCGCATGCCCACTCGGCCCCCCATGGCCACGGCCAGGTGCTTGACGATAGCCAGCCCGAGCCCCGTCCCACCCATGTAGCGAGAGCGCCCCTTATCGACCCGATAGAAGCGCTCAAAGAGGCGCTCGTGATGCCGGGAGTCGATGCCCGCTCCCTGATCTGCCACCTCCACACGCCAGGTGCCCTCCCCCGCGCTGGTGCTGACGGTCACCGTGCCCTCCTCGGGGCCGTACTTGATCGCGTTATCGATGTAGTTGCTCAGGATATGGTCCAGAGCTTTGCAGTCGGCCACCACCAAAGCATCCTCAGGGATACTGACATGAAGCGTGATGTTCCGAGCGAGGGCCCGGGACTCCAGCATCGTGCAGCTCCGCTCCACCAGGCGCCTCAGGGCGATCTCCTCAAACTCAACCTCGTATTTTCCCGACTCGATCCGGGTGAGATCAAGGAGGTCGGAGATGATTTGCGACAAGCGTCGAGCGTTGCGCAGCACCCCCTCTACAAAACGCCCCGCCTGCTCCGGCTCGTGGAGGGCGCCGTCCAGCAGGGTCTCCGCGTTGGCCTGAATCACCGCGATGGGGGTACGCAGCTCATGGGATACGTTGGCGATGAAATCCCTGCGCACGGTCTCGAGCTTTCTTAAGCGTGTCAAATCGTGCACCACCAAAATAGCGCCGCCTGGCCCCCGGGTGAGGCGGGTGAGCACCACCCGATGGGGATCTTCAAGGCTAAACTCCACCACCCCCTCGTCTTCGGCCCCCTCCTCCCGCACCAGCTGCATGATCTCCGGGGCGGAGATGACCTCGCTAAGGGGTCGGCCGGTGGGGTCTTCGTCGAGATGAAAGATGGAGCGGGTCGCGGAGTTCGCGAGGATAACCATGTTGTCGGCGTCCAGGGCCAACACCGCGTTGTCCATGCCCTCCAGCACCGCCT
>JAZAIZ010000147.1:0-2353 GCA_036230545.1 Myxococcota bacterium | reverse complement strand
ATCCCCTCAATGTCCCCGGACAAAGCCCCGGGGATGCCGTGCACGGTCAAACCCACTCGGTGGTCAGTAATGCGATCCTGAGGAAAATTGTAGGTGCGAATCTTCTCAGAGCGGTCCCCGCTCTTGACCATATTCTTCCGCTCGGCGGAGCGCTTGTCAGCCTCCTCCTGCTGCTTCAGATCCAAAAGCCGGGAGGCCAGCACCTTCATGGCTTTCTCGCGGTTTTTGTGCTGACTCTTCTCGTCCTGACAGGTAACGATTAAACCGGTGGGAAGGTGGGTAAGGCGTACCGCCGAGTCGGTGGTGTTTACCGACTGGCCACCGGGTCCACTCGAGCGATACACGTCGATACGGACCTCGTTGTCCTTGATGTCGACCTCAACGGCCTCCGCCTCAGGCAGGATAGCGACGGTGCAAGCCGAGGTGTGAACCCTGCCCTGGGACTCCGTGCTGGGAACCCGCTGCACTCGATGCCCACCGGACTCGTACTTAAGGTTGGAATAGACGCTGTCCCCGGAGATCAAAAGCACGACCTCCTTGAAGCCCCCCTTGGTGCCCTCCGAGGCGGACATCATCTCCACCCGCCAGCCACGCTTCTCTGCGTAGCGGCTGTACATCTTGAAGAGATCTCCCGCAAAAAGAGAGGCTTCATCCCCCCCCGTTCCGGCTCGAATCTCCAAAAGCACATTCTTGTCGTCGTTGGGGTCTTTGGGCAGAAGCAGGATCTTGAGCTTCGCCTCAAGCTCGTCCCGCTCTTTTTCCAAAGAGGAGAGCTCTTCGCGAGCCAACTCAATCAACTCGTCGTCCTCACCGGCGTGAACGAGCTCTTTGTTGCCATCAATGTCGGAGTGAATTTTTTTCAGGAGGCGATAGGCCTCCACAATCTGCTCAAGCTCCCGGTGCTCACGCCCCAGCTCTCGAACCATCTCGGGCCTGTTCAAGACCTCCGGATCTGCGAGCTTTCGGTTGAGTTCCTCATATCGGTCCTCAACCTGAACGAGCTTATTCAACATCGCTTAAACCAATCGAACAAACGGGGATTAACCGTCAACAGAGCAGGGCAAATAAAGGGTGGGGAATCGCTGCCCCCACAAACGTTCCCTTAGTCCCGCTTGTACTTACGCTTAAACCGCTCAAGACGTCCCTCGGTATCCACGAGCTTCTGAGTGCCAGTGAAGAAGGGATGACAGGCATTGCAAATGTCGATCTTGTAGCTGCCTGCTACGGAGCGGGTTTCAATCTTATTGCCGCACGCGCACTCAATGATGGCGTCCTTAAGCTCTGGATGTAATTCTGACTTCATAACCTAACCTTGTGAAAGACGAGCCTGTTTAGGGGATTACACCGGTGATTGTCAAGTACACAAACACAAGTCTCCCGATCGCCCCGACCTCGCCCAAACCCCTTAAGACCCTGTTAATATTAAACTATCTTCCCAGGGCGGCTCAGGAGGCTGCCATTTTAGGCTAAAGCGGGTGGAGAATGCCGCCATTTCGCCACCAATCGACCTCCCCGGAGGTGCCCACATGGCTGATTATTAACGAGGTGTTTTTCAGCCGAGCGCCCGCCGAGGTGCCCCCAAGGGAACCTCGGCTTCGCAGCCAGATCTCCAGCCCCCTTATTTCCTTCCCCAAAGCCAGCCTTTAAGCAGAGGTCGACTCGGAGATAAAGGCACAGGAGCCAGACGCCACCGAGATGGGGCCGTCGCTCACCTCTGCCACCACAATATCCCCGTAGCTCAGCTCATACTCGCTCCCCTCCGCCAGCAATCGAACAGCCCCCTTATGGGCCGCGAACACCCGAAGCTGATTCGGCTCGACTCGAGCCCCCATTCCCAGGAGTTGCATCCGAAAAGAGGGTCCCTCTACCTCCTTCTTGCGGGGGCGAGGAAGATCAAAGCGGTCGTAGTGAACACACGCGGTGGCCTGCTCCACCATCAACTCACGCTCCTCTCCCTTGTCGTCTTTTCTCCCCCAATCATAGAGCCGAAACGTAACATCCGAGGGCTGCTGGACCTCCAGCAGCAAAAAGCCCGCCCCAACGGAGTGCAAGGTCCCGGCCTCCACGAGGTACATATCCCCCGGCCGAGGAACGGTCTCATACATCCACTTCTCAAGGGTCCCGCGCTCAACCGCCTGCATAAGGGTCTGGGGATCCAACCCCGGATAGTTGCCAATCAACAGCTTCGATTTAGGCTCCACTTCAGCAACCAACCAGGCCTCGGTCTTAGGGGGACCGCATTGCGTATTCTGGCAAAACTCTGCGTCCGGATGCACCTGCACACTCATCTGCTCCGAGGTGTCCAGCCACTTCAGCAGAAAGGGAAAGGGCCCCTCACCGCTCCCGCCGAGCA
>JAZAIZ010000146.1:0-1672 GCA_036230545.1 Myxococcota bacterium | reverse complement strand
ACTCCGAGTTGAAAGGGGATCGTCTGGCTGGAGTCGTCGCACATATTGCCGTGGCGTTTGTCGCCCTCGTCCGCACCACAGGCGAGTGTAGAGAGGGTGAGACAAAGGGCGGTAAGGAACCGGATTGGTGGGGATGAGAAAGGCAGGAGTCCTCCAGGGGAATAGTTGGTGGGATCTCCTATCGTTTGAACGAAAAAAGATCCATAGGGGCAAGGGGCTTATGGGCCCACGGGAATGGGCTCGACTCGCACCGCGCACACTTTGTATTCACCGGTACCGGTGACCGTGTCTCCGGCGTCATTGGTGAGTTGATTGGTGGGCGATTCTGCAAAGTGCAGGGGCATCCAGACGCAGCCTGGGCGCATTCGGCGGCTTATGAGGACCTCGCACTCGATGGAGCCCCGGCGAGAGGTTACCCTGACCTGTTGCCCCTCACTGAGAGAGAGCATTCGGGCGTCTCTCCGGTGGATCTCCACGAAATTATTGGGTTGTTTGGCATGGGGGCCAGGGTCCCGGCGGGTTTGGGTCGCTGCGTTGTAGTGGTAGAGGGTACGGCCGGTGGAGAGCACCAGAGGGTACTCGTTGTCGGCGAGCTCCGCGCTGGGGCGATAATCGATGTTGGTAAAGGCGGCGGTTCCTCCGGAAGGCCCGTCCTGATGCAGGTAAGCGGTGCCCGGGTGGTTGTCATGGGGACAGGGCCACTGGAGGCTTCCCTCCCGTTCCAGGCGCTCGTAGGAGATGCCGGCGAAGAGGGGCGAGAGAGACGCCATTTCCTGGTAGATCTCTTCGGGGTGCGCATAGGCGGGCATGGGGTAGCCGGCGGCCCGGGCGATGTCCATGAGGATTCGCCAGTCCTCGCGGGCTTGCCCGGGTGGGTTCACTGCTTTTCTTACCCGCTGAACCCGCCGATCGGTGTTGGTAAACACCCCATCTTTTTCTGCGAAGCAGGTCGCGGGCAGGACCACATCCGCATAGCGGATGGTTTCATTGAAGAAGATATCCTGCACCACCAGAAACTCGCATTGATTCAGGCCTCGCTCCACTTTGGAGGCGTTGGGCTCGGAGAGGACGATGTCTTCGCCCATGACGTAGAGGCCCTTAAGATCCCCGTCGGAGAGCACCTTCATCATCTCGTTGAGATTAAGCCCGGGGTCGGGGCTTAAGTTGGCCTGCCAAGCTTCTCCAAATTTCTCCTGCGCTTTGCGATCGGTGACCCGCTGGTAGCCGGGATAAAACACGGGCGTTGCGCCGGCGTCATTAGCCCCCTGTACGTTGTTTTGTCCGCGCAATGGATTGAGACCGGCGGAGGCGACCCCGAGATGGCCAGTCATCAACACAAGATTGGCCAGTGCGCAGACGTTGTCGGAGCCGTGAGTGTGCTCGGTGATCCCCAGGGTGTAATAGATTCCGGCTTTTGGGGTGGTGGCATATTGCCGCGCGGTCCTGCGAATGGCTTCCGCGTCCACGCCGGTGATAGCCTCTGCCGCTTCGGGGGTGTAAGGGATTAAGTGCTGCCGGAGTTCATCATAGCCTTTAGTGTGTTCGGCGATAAATGAGGGTGCGGTGAGGTCCTCGGTGACGATGACGTGGGCCAGGGCATTGAGCAGCCAGACGTCAGTGCCTGGCTTGAGCTGCAAGTGCTCGCTGGCCACCTCGCTTAACCAGATCTCCC
>JAZAIZ010000145.1:0-14648 GCA_036230545.1 Myxococcota bacterium | reverse complement strand
GGGGGCGGAGTGTAGTGAAAGCGCAAGTGATCGCTTGCGGGTTATCTTTGGGGACCATGTTGGTTATCAATCCTATCCTGGAGAGGATGCCACCACCGGGGGAGTCCCGGCTTCGGAGGGAGTCCCCGACCCTTTTCCAGCCGGGGTGAATGACGAGTTGGTGTTTATCTCCGGGGAATGCAAAGTGACTCCTCCTCAAACACCTCCTGCGATTAACCACAAGCTTGCGGTCGGTGGTGGGGATGGTGGGCCTGTCGATGGATTGAGTGGAAGCTACCTTCACGAGTTTAGTTATGTGCCTTTTGACTCAAGCATCGCGACGAGCTGCGACAACGGGCATCACAATTACAATTTTGGCCGCTTAAACATTGTTGACTTCAAAATAGACCGGGTGGACCCGGCTCACCCCACCTTGCTTATGCGCCTCAACCCCGAAGAAACCTGGGACCTCTCTAATGAGAGTGTCATGCTGGTTGGCCGGGATATTGATGACCTGCAGTTGGATTACGGAATCGACACGAGCGAGGTTATGGATGCCATCCCCGATATTTGGTGTGATGATCCTACCGACTGCGGGGATCCTCCCGAGCTGCAAAACCATAATCGAATTGTGGCTATCCGGATCGCAGTGGTGGTTCGAACCAGCACCTACCGTGAGCAGCGGGATGTTGTGGACGATCCTCCCCCCACGATGCAGGTGTTTGATAATCTTATCCCTGATGTCACCGATGGATATCGCCGATGGATCTTTCGAACCACCATCTCTCTAAGGAACAACCCCATATGATGAGACAAGGACCAAAGGAGGCGAAGGGGCAGAGGGGTTACGTGCTTATTGTGGCCGTGTCCCTGACAGCGATGGTAACCTTGCTGGGTTACTTGATGCTTCAATCGGTTTGGGCCACTTCTCGCACCGTCTACTCTGGGCGCCAGAGTGAATCGGCGTTGTACCTCGCGGAGTCGGGCCTGGCGTGGGGCGTCTCTCAGTTAAACACCCTCAACGTCAGCCTCTTGGATTTCTCCGACACCTACCCTTATACCCTTGATGATCCCTGCTCGGTCAATTACCCGTCCTGTTCTGACGAAGTGTTCGCCGACTCCTCGGACCCCGATTTTTCGAACTTCTCGGGTTGTCTCACCTGCTTGGCAGAGGTTGATTGTTTGGACGGCGACGATGAATGCCCCTGTGAGTTGACAGGGTGGCGCCCTCTGGCGAACCCTGCGGAAGACGAGTTTACGTGGACCATCTATTACCCCGACGGTAGCGACTCTGAGACGTCCTATGGGTGGTATCGGGTGGCCTTTCGAGATGACGATGATGGAGACGCCAACCTTAACACCGACACCAACCAAACCATCCTCCTGCGCTCCTATGGCGTCACCGCCCAGGGGTCTCGTCGTTTGCTGGAGGCGGCCGTGACTGGAGACCCCCTGACGGTGGGAAACGCTGACGAAAACCTGATTAAAGTCCTGCGATGGCGGGAGGTGCCTTTGGACACCGGGTGTGGGGGGTGAAGCTCATGGTCTATGGACAGAAACGAGCGCGGGGTTTTACCCTGGTGGAGTTGATGGTCATCCTCTGTATTTTTGGGGTTATGATCTACATCGCCGCTCCGAACTTTGTCGGGATGATCCGCCATCAGCGCTTTCGCGAATTATCACGCTCGACCTACACGGGCCTGGTGCTCGGAAGGAACGAGGCGGTACGGCAGGGGAGAAAGGTTACCTGTACCCTTGGCCCTGTGTTGGTGGAGGTCTTTGTGGACAAAGATGGTGACGGCGAGTTCGGGGAAGGGGATGAGAGTCTCTTTGTGTACCCCAATTCGGGAGATTGGTTCGCGGTGCGCCAAGGAGCTGAATCGACCGCGATTCGCGATGGGATGTGGTTCTCCGCTGATGACGATGGCCTCTATGTTATCTTCAATTCCCAAGGGTACAGCGTGACTCCTGAAGACGAATTTCGTGACGTTGTTTTTACGGTGACCGATAATGATGCCGCCTTCGGTACTCAGCGATTACTGGAGGTGAGTGTCGCAGGTGCAGTGACCTTGAAGGTCCCTGACTCGTAAGTGCCTGAAACACATAAGGAATACTCGCGCCTTTTTTGACAGCCGTCGAGGGGCCGTGGTAGCTGAAGTTATGGCGAACGATAGCGTTGAACAGACTTTTGCGGCGTTGGTGGAATTCATCGCGAATAAATTTATGCGCGGCGAAGTTAGCCTGGCGGATCTTGTGGGCCTGGACGACGACGAGATTGAGGTCATTTTTCTTACGGGAAATTATCTCTATAATTTTGGCAAATATCAGGAAGCGCTGAATATCTTCAGTGTGCTTACCCTCTACAAGCCCTTTATCAGCCGCTATTGGCGAGCGGCGGGGGCTTCTAATCAGGCGCTCAAGAATTACAAGGAGGCCATTGTCGCCTATGACATGGCCCTGACCACCAATCTCAATGACGTCATCAGCTACACCTACCGGGGTGAGGCCAAGATAAGCTCCGGTGTCGTTGACGGTGGGGTGGATGACCTGAAGATGGCGGTGGAGATCGGAGACAGTCAGGCCTATTACGGGCAGTGGGTCAGTCGAGCCAGAACGCTTCTTCAGGTGCGCGGAATCGACGTTTGAGTTAAGCTATAGGTAACGTGATTGGCCCTGCGTCGGAGAGCGCTTCGAGGCGGGCAAGCAGGGAGTGGGAAGATGGCTGGTCCAAAAGATATCCGTACAGGCCCTTCGCCTGTGGTGACGACGCCTGGTCTGAATGAGAAGGAGCAGGTCGGAGTCAAGCAGGATAAGGCCGCCCAACTCAAGAATAAAGAGGCCTCCCGGCTGGCACAACAGGCGGGTTTTCAAAGGGTTAAAGACAAAAAGGGGAAGCTCGCCTTCGGCGATTCCTCTCAGGCGCCTATCCCCTTACCCGATGATGAGCTTGATCCTGACGCATGGAGTCAAGAGGGGTTGGAGTCGGCTGAGCAGGCTCTCAGTTCGGCCGATGTCCATTTTGAGCAGGCCCTCAAGGATGTGGCGGATGGTGCAGAGGGGAGGATGCTGGGAATAAGCCTGCTGGAATCGGGGTTTATGCCTGTCGAGGAGGACCTCGCGAGGTTGCAGGCGATCTCAGAGCGTGAAAGCGAGCTGAGTGAGGAGGCCCACGAGCAACTCCAGGTGGTGGGACAATCCATCGGAGCCTTGTTTGGAATTGAGCTCGGCGAGGGGACCTCAGTGGCTCAGCAGGTGATGGCGGCCGGTCTAATCGTAGCTGGCGAGCCGGGACAGGTCAGCGCTGCAGAGGATGGGCTCGATGAGAAGAAGCTGGCCAGTGGGGTGCAAAAAGTTACCACCAAGGGGGGCCAGGCTGTCGAGCAGGCCAAAACCATGAATCAGGGCATTGGCAAAGAGCTCAATGTGCACCGCACTATGGTTTTTAAGCGCTGACTCCTTGATTTCCCGACCTCTTTACTGAGGGCGCGCAGCCGCGTTGTTAAAAATCTCCTGTATTTTCAGCTTGTTTCACTATGGGACTCATGTCAGACTTATAAGTAGTCTCAGGATTTTACTCGAGACATGGGGCTTTAAGGGGCAAGCTTCGGGGGCGCTGGGGGGCCATTGATGAGAATAATTGGCTATAAAACTAACCAGAGATCGGGTCTTCGGGAAAAGACCTGTAGGGGCATTCAGCCCTTCAGCGGCTTAAAGACTGACAGAGGGCTCAGCGGAGCCCCATCCTCGAAGCAGATAGAAAGATAATAATATAAGCAAGTTAGACTATTTGTTCCACAGAGTGGACCCAGGAGAAAGACGATGAAATCGAATTCAATTAGCCCTAATTCATCCATGAACCTGCAGAGCCCGGAAATGAGCAAGGCGAGCCAGGTTCAGATGAAGATCGAGAGCAAGATTGGCAAGGTGAGCGACCTCTTTGCTGAAATTCAGGCCATTATGGCGGAATTAGCGGCCCTTGAGCCACCCACCCACCCGGGTTCGGAGGCGACGGATCAGGAGAAGGCTGCTTACGAATCATCGTTAAAGAACTTTCAAGATCAGGTCTCGAGTTTGAACGCACGTTTGGAGACTGTTCAAACGAAGCTTACGAAAGCACAGGATGAGTTGGCTAATCTGCAGGGGCAAGAGTTGCCCGCGGCTCAGCAAGAGGACGCACAGCGGATGAGAGAGGCCGTGGATAAAGCGCGAAAAGCGATGGATGAGCAGCTTGAGGCGATGGCGGGGGGCAAGGACGGGGAGGCGAGTGACGCCAAGAATGACCTGACCACCCGGGAGGCACAGACGCAAGTGCGCGTTAGGTTGGTACGTCGTGACGTTGGCATTCAGCTCGCGGTTCAAGTGGGTGACAATACGGATTTTGGTGAAGCCAAGGACAGTCAGGAAAAAACGACCAAGGTTCCCCCTACCCCTGCGAGAGGGATTTGAGTGGGTTGGGTGTCGATTTTCGAGTGAATGAGTTTAGGAATTTGAGGAGAAAGTAATGAGCACAAAGATTACAGGGCAGACACCAGGCATTCAGAGGGCCGATGAGAGTCTCGAGAACGGAGCGCTGCAGTCTTCGGAGGCGCAGCAAACACGGTCCGCGGTTGTGGCTGATGGTTTTAACCTTCAAACTCCAGAGGGGCAGCAGGAATTTAAAGAGGCCTGTTTGAAAATGGGACTCTCGATGCCCGAGTTTGTCGGGGACTCTTCTGACTATGTGCAGTCTTTGAGCCCTCAAGCTCAGTCCACGCTCACCCAGCTTACATCCAACATGGCCAACGATATTCGGAGCGGGGCTGAGCCGGCAGTTTCCGGAAGCGACTCGCAGTGGGCTCAATTTATCGAAGGGGAGGCTTTGGGGGGCGGGGTTGATGTTAACGCATTGGTCCAGCAGGTGTTGCGGGAGTCGTACCTTGAGAGCACTCAGGACCTCTATTTTCACGCCACCAAGGTGAAGTTCTTCAACGAGTTGAAGAAGGGGGTGCGTGACGAGTTGAGCAAGGCCCGGGAGGAGTTGACTAAACACGCAGGCGCTGATGACGATGCGGCGCTGACCTACAATAAGGTCAGCTTTGATGGGGAGTTTAGAGGAGCTGGCTCGGATGGTGCCCTTGAGGTCGTAACGCAGCCGGATGGCCAAGCGAGCACTAAGGCCGAGCTTGAGACTTATATTGAGAATCTTGAGCAGAAGATGAACAGCATTGGCGATGATGCACAGCTGGCGAATGTCGATCTCCAGAATATGCTGCAGAAGCAGCAGCAGACCATGCAGATGATGAGTAACATCTCCAAGTTGCTGCATGATACAGCGATGGCCATCATTCGTAAGATTGGCTAAGGTTTAATTATTCATCGGTGCTGTGTTGATGGACGTTGACACAGCGCCGTTGATTGGCTTGGAACAGGTGCTATGGCAGTTGAGCGAATTGACGCGCAGATTCAAAGCTTAATCTCCGGCGCGCAGCAAAAAGCGCAGCAGGAAGCGAATAAGGCTGACGAGGCAGACGCGGCTCGTCTTCGTGCCCAAAAGAAGATTGAGCAGAAGAAGAAGCTTCTTAAGCAGACTGGCGTCCAGAAAGAAACCTTTCAGCGCACAAACAAACTTCAGGGGAAGATGCGGCAGATATTGGGAGGGTCCCAGGGGCCGGAGGCCGCTCAAGCAGCCCAGTCGTGGGGCGACAACCAACAGCTTCAATCCAAACTAACCGACGCTCATCGGAATCAGTTTCGGGAGGCAATGTCGAACAACCCCGCCAAAGCGACGAAGACCGCCGCCTCGCTCAACCGACTTACGCAAAGCCCCGAGTTTGAATCGGTGGACACGACAAAGCAGATGGGGGTTATTCAGCAGGCCCTTATTGAATCTCCCGAGTTGGAGAAGCCCGCGGGAGAGCTCTTAAAGAGCCGCTTTATGAAGGCCCCCAAGGCCGATAGTGAGACAAAGAATCGATTTATGGACTTCGGTCTTAATCAGGCGAAAAAAGGCGGGACTGACTTTAAGTTGGGTTCGGTTAAGCACGCCAGTGATATGTTGGGGAGTATGGTGCAGGGGGGCACCACCAAGGGCGCCCAGCGGGCTGCTATGAAGATGGTGGAGACAAAGCCCAATGACCTCGGAGCGATGAAGAACGTTGACGCCTTTGTTCAAGACGCAGGCGTTAAGAAGATGCCTTCCTTTGCGAGGGGAAAAGCGACGGGGCTTCTTGCTAAGGCTGGCGGCGGGGCGGAGGTTAAAGAGTCCTTTACGAAGCTCGCAAACAATCCAAAGTTTCAATCCCAATCTCCGGAGAACCAGGGCCGCTTCTTTTCTACGGTGGGGAGTGGACGTGCGAGTGAGTTTGAGGCCATCAGCAACAAGTTGAATCAGGCGTTGCAGGGCCCTGAATTTCCACAGCAAACCAATCAGGTGTCCAAATTTCTGGGGGCCATCTCACAGCAGGCATCTACCGGGGGCGCTAAAGAGGTGAACAGCGAGGTCGCGACAGCGAGGGCGAAGAGCTCCGGCCTCCCTAAGCCGCCGACCCTGCTCTCGACCGAAGGGCTGAGTGAAGAGGAGGCGGTTCAGGTTCGTGCTCAGAACCGTGCCAACGTGATTCAGTTTTATAATAAGCTGACGCGCTCCTATGACGCAGCCGAAAAAAAACTGAATAAAGCGCGCTATCTTGAGGACGTTAACTCCCTTCAGCAATTGCGGGAGCCTCCGGCCTTGGATACGTCGGCCCTCTCGGCTGAGGAGCTGGCCTTTGTTGAGGAGCGCACAGCCTCGGTGAAAGAGAAGCTCGGTCAGGTGAAGAAGCTGCAACGGCAAAAGGCCAGGGAGCTCCGCGGAAAACGCATGCCTCCGGCGAGGCGCCGGGCGCTGGCCGCCAAGCGAAGAGCGAGCGGCAAGCAACCTCAGTATTTCAGCCCAGGCTCCGGTAGCGCTCTCTCCGCTGGTCTCGCTTCTAAAGGGGCGGCGGCCGGGTCGCCTGAGGCGCCTGCGCCGGCTCAGTCCGGGTTGCCTAGAACCCCGGCGGCGGGGGCACGGGGAGCGGCGAGAGGGAGCATGGGGGGCAGAATCGAGGGAGATATTCAATCTCAGGTGGCCTCCGCTCTGTCTCAATTAGGAGATGGTCCCCTTACGGCGGAGATGGCCGGGAAGGTGGCTCAGACCATTGCGACCCAGGTGGCTTCTCAGGTGGCCTCTCAGGTGGCCTCTCAGATTTCCGAGCAGTTGACGGGAGAGGTGGCCTCGGGTGTCGCTGCCCCCGCACCCTCTTCGGAAGCGGAGAGTCCTCGGGCTGAGCAGTCAGGCAAGCGGGACGGTTGGGGGATCCCCCGCTCGTTTGAGAGGGACCTTGGAGGCGCGCGGCAGGCTCCGGTGAAGCCTCGAAGTGAAGCGCCGGAGCAGCTTCCTGACCGAGAGCAGATCGTGAATGAGCGCTATACAGGGCGCACGTTGGTGAAAGACCCTGCGACGATTCGCGCCATGGATCAGCTTTCCCAGAGCAGCTGGAAAGAGCTGAATCGATCGGAGATGGCTCTGCTGAAAAACCTGGGCTGGACCCAGCAGGTTTGGGACACCAAGGACACGCCAGCGGCGCGCTGGCCCATTGCCATGGCGACCTTATTTGTTAACCTGAGCCCTGTTCAGCGAGAGGCGGTCCGCAAGCTGGGTTTCTCTCCCCATGACTGGGATGTTCGTATTCAGGCAGGCACGATGGGGAAGAACGCTTAGACGGCGCGTGAGGTTTTACCCGTGATGCAGGCTCAGCAGGAGCTCCGCTCGCTGGAGCCAGGGACCAAACTCGGGACGCCCCGAACCAATTTGGAGAACGGTCTGAAGGTCTTGTAATCCCGAGTCCGTGTTCTGGGCCAGGATTTGAGACTCCCCCCGGTAGACATAGGAGACGATGTCGAACTCGTCGTTGGCGATGGCCATATCGTAGGACGCGATGGCTTCGGCGTAATCCTTCATCTGTTGATTCACCGCTCCGAGGGCCCGCCAGTAGTGAGCGGTGTAGGGAGCGTAGGCGGTCAGCCCCGTGAAGATATCTTTGGCCGCGTCGTATTTGCCGTAGGTGAAGAAATTATAACCCAGGGCATAAATGGTCTCCATCTCCTCGTCGCTGATCCCCTCCAACTCTTGGAGCGTGATAAGCCCATTCATGAATCCGTGGATCATAAATTCGAGGTACTGCGCGGCGGTATTTTCAATCTCTGAGGCCTGCATGCTCCCAACTATATAGAATTTGGATAGTTTACACCAGAATTCTGGCTTCGGGGGGGCTCATTAATGACAAAGACCGAGTTGGATCTAACATGGGTTTCCCATTAACATTGAAGAGCAGATTGCCGATTGAGGGGGGCTTGGGAATGAAAAAGTACGTGTGGATTCTGTTGGTGGGTTTGATCGCTTGTGATGGCGTGGTGCGCTCAAAAGAGCCCATCCACCTTGATTGGCGCGTTGCTCTTGAGGGTGAGAGCGTGTCCACTCCGCTTGTGACGGCTGACTATATCGCTTTGGGGACAAGTGAGGGGCTGACGATTGTAGAGCGTGACGGCTCAAGTCGTTGCGTCTTTGAGCAGGCGGGCTCTGTGATTGCGGCACCCAAAACCGATGGTCGCTCCATCTTCTTTGGGAGCACGAACTATATGGCGTACGCTATTGATCCCCAGTGCAAGGAGGTCTGGTCCCGGTCTACCAGGGACAGGATTAAGAGTGATCCCCTCGTGCACAACAGCGTCGTGTACTTTACGAGCTATGACGGGCACATCTATGCCCTGAATGCTACCAGCGGGAAGGAGATTTGGACCTTCCCGAGAAGTGTCGCGACTCCCGAGCAAGACGAGGACAAATTTGAGGTCGATGCATCGGGGGAGGCTGCGGTCGCCGCCCGGGAGACGCCCACTCTTGGTTTGGCGGGAGCTGCCATAGGGATGCCGGTTGCCGAAGCTGATACTGAAGCGGAGTCTGATGCTGAAGCGGAGTCTGATACTGAAGCGGAGCCTGATGCTGATGCTGAGCCTGCGGTGATCACCGGGAGCTTTTCGTATTCCTCACCGACGATTTTTAATAACACGCTTTATGTTGGCAACCTGGACCACCGTCTCTACGCCATTGATATCGAGACGGGGAAGATGAAGTGGCGTTATAAGACAGACGCGCCGGTGACCTCCAGCCCGCGGGTACATAAGGGGGTTCTCTATTTTGGCAGCAATGATGGCAATGTTTATGCTGTTGATACGGACCCTCTTGGGGTGTTGTGGCGCTCCAAAACGAACCATTGGGTTAACTCATCACCCTTGATTGATGGAAAGACACTCTATATTGGCGGGAACGATAAGAACCTCTATGCCTTTAACCTGAAAAGCGGTCGTGCCGACTGGAGGCATCGCACCCCTGGTCCGGTGATCTCCATTCCGGCGTCCTATAAGAACCTGGTGGTTTTTGCGGGGGGCAAGGGGGACGGTCGAATTTACGGGGTAGACAAGCGGCACGGCAAACTGTTTTGGTCTTATAAAACGGGGGGCAAGATAGAATCGGATCCGGTGATTGACGGGAATAAGCTCTTTGTGAGCAGCGGCGACGGCTACCTTTACGCTTTCAGCATTCTGAAAACTCGCGCTCGCTGATCGTTGCGCGCCTCTAGCGCTCCCGCTGCACCAGGACCGTGTTGCACAACAGATCGTGCCACGTGCGATGATAGGGATCTACAATCGCCCAGAAGTAGCCGGCTCCAAAAAACAGGGCTGAGACGATGGCGAGGAGGCTTCGGGCTAGCATTCGGGGCCCCGAGGGGACTGAACCCTGCGGTTGAATGAGGGTGACCTCGGCAAGTCGTCGCCCCAGAGTTTGCTTCGAGGTCATCCCGACCAGCGACGTATAAAGTACGCCCACTCCGGTGACGACACCAAGGAGGGTGAGGATTGCTTCGCGATTGGGGAGGAGCCAATGTTCCACGAGGTCGGCCATGGGGAGGTTTGGGGAGTAGGAGAGCTCACTGCGGGAGAGTACCCCAATGAGGCCCAGTGTCACTCCCACCATCGCGATTAAGGCGAAGTCGGTTAAGTGGGCCAAGGCAATTCGGGCGCCATGGGTGGAATGGGCAGCCTTTGTTTCTTTTTTGGGGGCAGCCTTTGGGCTGGGGGCACGGGTGAGGGTGACTGCCTCTCCGGTTCGCGGGGGAGGTGGAGGACCCACGGGGGTTGGCCATTTGCTTTTGGAGATACGTTTTTGGGGTGGTGGGGGCGCCTTGGGACCCGCTTTTCCGAGGGGGGTGTCACATTGGGGGCAGAACCCGGCCAGGGCGGGGGTCTGGCAGGCGCAGACAGGACAAGAGGTGGTGTTCATGGTTGTTTCTCTGCTCTCATCAGGAGGGCGACGCCGGCGATGGCCGCGGTCTCGCTCCGCAGGGTGTGGTGCCCCAGCCGTCGGGGTAGATATCCTGCGTCTTGAATTTGACGCAGCTCGTTGTCGGTGAAGCCCCCCTCCGGCCCAATGATAAGGGAGAGGGTGTTGGCCCCCGCAAGGCCGGGGAGCTCGTCGTGGAGAAAGCCGGGGGCAAAGTGGGCCAGATACTGTTTATCAAATTTCTCTTCTAGAAACGCCTCCAGAGAGAGGGGACCTTCGATGGAGGGGACGAAGAAGCGCCCGGATTGGCTTGCGGCTGCTTGTGCTATCCTCTCTTTGCGCTGATGTCGTTGTTTGGTCTGGCTGGGCAGGGTGACGCTCCGCTCAGATTGCAGCCACACGATTCGAGCGACCCCCAACTCGCAGAGCTTCTCGATTATAAGCTCGGCTCGCTCTCCCTTGGGGGGGGCCACCGCTGCGGTGAGCGCGGGGCTTGTTGGGAGGTGCTGGCGGAGCTCGGAAATGTTGATTCGGGCGAGTTTTTTTTCGGCCTTCAGGAGCTGGCCGTCTGCGGAGGTGCCCGCGCCGTCAAAGAGTTCCAGCGTTTCGCCAACCTTTAGTCGCAGGACGGTCATGAGGTAGTGGGACGCCTCCTGGGAGAGCAGGCGCTCTCCGGGGGAGAGCTCCGGGAGCAAGAGGCGTCGCCTCTTTTTTGGGGGAGCCAGGGTCATGGGCAGGGGTATACCCCCTAAGGGGGGCCTAAGTCGATATTTCCTGCAAGTGTTGAGAGTTTCAGGCCTTGACTTGATGGGATCTCGCTTGTATCCGCAAAATCATGACAGAATCAGTAGCTGCTATTATCATGGCCGCCGGTGCGGGCACTCGCATGAAATCGAGTATTCCTAAGGTACTTCAACGATGTTGCGGGGTACCCCTGATTAATCATGTGGTGCGCCTTACCCTGGCGCGGCGCTGCAGCCCAATTGTTGTGGTGGTGAGCCCCGACAATGGGGACCAGATTCGTGAGGTGCTTAGCGCCGGATTTCCCGAAACGAGTTTTGTGTTCGCGACTCAAACGGTCGCTCGAGGGACCGGGGACGCTACTCGGGTTGGTTTGGAGGCGATTCCGAACTTCAAGGGACAGGTGGTGATTCTTTCGGGGGATGTGCCCCTGATTCAGGCGGCGACCCTGGCTCGATTGCACCGGGCGACCGCCCAGGCCTCGCTGGGGCTCTTAACTGCTGAGTTTCCGGAGATGAAGGGCTACGGTCGAGTTGTTCGACGAGGCAAGCTGGTCTCAGAGGTGGTTGAGGAAAAGGACGCCTCCGTGGAGGTGAAGGCCATCAACGAAGGAAACGCAGGGGTCTATCAGGTGGATTCGACCCTGATTCGCCACGCAGTCGACCGGCTCAAGGCCAACAACGCCCAGGGGGAGTTCTATTTAACCGATGTTGTCGCGATGGCTGCTGAGGTCGATCGGGCGGTTCCGGTGCTCGTCAAGGACTGGACCGAGGTGAGCGGGGTGAACACCCGGGAGCAGCTCGCGGTGGTGGAGGGCCATTTTCGAGCCCGGATGATCGCTAAATTTCAGTCGAAGGGGGTGACCTTTCTTGACCCGGACCACACCTTTATTGGGGCGGAGGTGTCTATTGGGAAGGACGTCGTTATTGGGGTGGGGGTGCAACTCTATGGGGCGACCACCATCAAGTCGGGGGCAAGAATCGATGGCCCGACCTTTATCAACAATGCACGGATTGAGTCGGGGGCAAGGATTCACTCGTTCTCGCATATTGAAGATGCGGATGTGGGCAAGGATACCTCGGTGGGACCCTATGCGCGCCTGCGACCCGCGGCGATTCTTGAGGCCGGGGCGAAGGTCGGTAATTTTGTCGAAGTCAAGAGGAGTCGGCTGGGGCGTGGGGTGAAAGTGAATCACCTTGCCTATATTGGCGACGCCACCATTGGCGCAAAGAGCAATGTGGGAGCGGGGACCATCACATGCAATTATGATGGTATGAATAAGAGCCCCACGGTGTTGGGCAAGAATGTTTTTATTGGTTCCAACTCCACTCTGGTGGCGCCTATTGAGCTCGGTGACGGAGCGTATGTTGCGGCGGGGTCGACGATTACCAAGTCGGCTCCTTCGGAGTCTCTGGTCTTTGGCCGGGCTCGTCAGGCCAACCGCGACGGTTACGCAGCGGTGCTCAAGGAGCGGCTCCGCCAGCGCCGGGAATCGAAGACAAAGGAAAGTTAGTTTATGTGCGGTATTGTTGGTTATGTTGGTAGTGAAGAGGCTTCTGAGCATGTGCTTGAGGGGCTGCGAAAGCTTGAGTATCGGGGGTATGATTCGGCGGGGATCGCGGCGGTTTCGGCAGGAAAGATGGACGTTCGACGCCGCAAGGGCAAGATAGCCAAGCTCGCGCAGGCGCTTGAAGAGGTGCCGCTCAAAGGCAGTATCGCGATCGGCCACACCCGGTGGGCCACCCACGGCAGACCTTCCGATGAGAACGCGCACCCCCATCACGTGGGTGATGTGGTGGTGGTTCATAATGGGATCATCGAGAATTTCTTTGAACTTCGGAGCCAATTGGCCGCGCAGGGTAGAGTCTTTGAGAGTGAGACTGACACTGAGATTATCGCCCATCTTGTGGCCCTCTCAAAAGCCGGGAGCTTGATGGACCGCGTTCGGGAGGCGCTCGGGCAGGTCCGAGGTGCTTACGCTATTGCTGTGATCTCCGAGAACAATTCTGAAGAGATTGTCGTGGCCAAGAACGCATCACCTTTGGTGATCGGCGTGTGTGAAGGGGCGGGAGTGATCGCCTCGGATATTCCGGCGCTGCTTCCCCACACCAGGGATGTGATCATCCTCGAAGAGGGAGAGATCGCGACGATTCACGCGGACAAAGTCAGCCTCTTCACCCTTGAGGGAGAGCCCCTGGAGCGTGCCCCTGAGCGTATTGACTGGTCGCCGTCGGCGGCGGAGAAGGGTGGTCACGAACACTTCATGCACAAAGAGATGTACGAGCAGCCTCGCGCCATTGGTGACACTCTGCGAGGACGCTTGGGGGTTGAAGAGGGCTGCGTTCTCTTGGATGACGAGCTGATTCGACTTGGGGCAGAGGCTGAGCGAGTGATGTTCACCGCCTGTGGTACCAGCTGGCACGCTTGTCTGGTGGGGCGGCTCGCCCTGGAAGAGCTGGCTCGGGTGGGGTGTGAGGTGGAGCTCGCCAGCGAGCTGCGCTATCGCCACCCGTTGATGGGGCCGGGGACGTTGACAGTCGCGGTAAGTCAATCCGGCGAAACCGCAGATACTTTGGCGGCGATTCGAGAAGCCAAGAAGCTTGAGTCTCCGGTGGTCTCGGTGATTAACGTTCTGGGCAGCTCGATAGCTCGTGAGTCAGATCAGGTGCTCTATACGCACGCTGGGCCGGAGATTGGGGTGGCCTCTACGAAGGCCTTTGTTACTCAGGTGGTGGCTCTTTATCTTTTTTGTATTGGGGTGGGCAGAGCCAGAAACACCTTGAGCGTGGAGAGAGCTTCGACCCTGTTGAACGAGCTGCGTGAGGTTCCCCTGCAGGTCGAGACGTGCCTCGGGCAGGAAGAGGTGGTCAGAGACGTTGCGCGCCGGATGATGAAGGCCTCTTCGGTGCTCTTCCTTGGGCGGGGATATGGCTTCCCGGTTGCCCTGGAGGGCGCGCTGAAGTTGAAGGAGATCTCCTATATTCACGCAGAAGGCTACGCGGCGGGGGAGATGAAGCACGGGCCTATCGCATTGATTGAGCCGGGAGTACCGGTGGTGGCACTCGCCACCCAGGGCCCTCTCTATGAGAAGGTCATCTCCAATATTCAGGAGGTTCGGGCGCGGGAGGGTTATGTGATCGCCATCGCCTCTGAGGGAGATGATGAGATCGCCCACTTGGTGGATGATGTTATCTATGTCCCGAAGGTCGATCCTATTTTGATCCCGCTGGTGGCCACGGTGCCCATGCAGCTGCTCGCCTACCACGTCGCAGAGCTTCGGGGGACCAATATTGATCAACCCCGTAACCTCGCCAAGAGCGTCACGGTAGAATAGACCGGCGTCGCCGGCGCTTTAGAATTCGGAGCGAATCTCCCACAGATCTGGAAAGAGCGGCTTAAAGAGCGTTCGCTGCAGGTAGGCTGCGCCTGCGGAGCCGCCGGTCCCCATTTTGACCCCCAGGGTCCTCTCTACCATCTTAACATGACGGTACCGCCACTCCTGAAGGCCCTCATCGATGTCTACTAATAGCTCGCAGACTTCGGTCCGTGCGGGATCGTGGCGATAGATGTCGATCAAAATCTTTTGCACGTC
>JAZAIZ010000144.1:0-9989 GCA_036230545.1 Myxococcota bacterium | reverse complement strand
GCCTCATCGGCGGCCAGCGCCTGGTCGAGCTCCTCCGGGGAGATGTAACGAAATTGAGCGACCTCATTTCGGTTGGCAGAGGCCGCGTCGCTGCACCTGCCCACATAGACAGAGCATAGCTCGTTTTCGGAGCCCACGTCTTTGTAGCTTGCGTGGTATTCAAATTTGAAGAGAAACTTCAGCTCTGCCTTAAGGTTCAACTCCTCCCCCAGGCGACGATGAACAGCGGTGAGGTAATCCTCTCCCTTGCGCGGGTGACTGCAGCAGGAATTGGCCCACACCAGAGGCCAGAGGTGCTTCTGGTCACTTCGCTGCTGAATTAATAACTCGTTACGCTCGTTGAAGATGAAGATGGAGAACGCCCGATGCAGCTCCCCTTCTCCCTGGTGAGTCTGCCATTTATCCTTGTAGCCAATGACCGTGTCATCGGAGTCTACTAGAATGAGGGGCTCGTCGTTAAAAGAGACGATGGGGTCCTGGCTCTCTGACATGGGCTCTCTCTCGCTTTGCATAAGGGTCATCCTATCTCAGTGATTATCGCGCGATATCCTGCTCGACGCATGGCCGTCGCGACTCGCTCCTGGGTCCCGGGGCAAATAGCGACCATCGATCCCCCCCCGCCGCCACCGGTCAGTTTGGCCCCCACGGCGCCATTAGCCCGCGCCACCTGAATCAACTCCTCAAGCTCCCAGCTTGAGACCCCGAGGGCGTTTAAAAGCCCCTGACCGATGTTCATCAATTCCCCGAGCTGCTCGAGTTCATAATTCTCGACCGCCTTCACCGCCTGCAGGGTGAGCCCGTCGATCTCGGCGAAGATACGCTCGTAGAGAAATTTGTTGTTCGTCCAATTTTCACGAACCTTTGCCACCATCTTCGCCGTGAGGCTCTCCACGCCACTCATGCCAATCACGATTGGGATGGGCTTAGGGACCTCCATCTGTTTCATCACCGGCGGCTCGCCTTTGCGATAGAGCATAAACTGTCGATAGGTGGCCAGGGTGTTGTCAATCCCGGAAGGCGTCCCATGAGCCACCTTTTCGGCCTCAAAGGCCAGGCCGTTAATATCCACGTCGCTCAGGTTTAGCTTGAAGTGCTCCGAGAGCGCTCGCACCACACCGACCGCGAGGGCTGCCGACCCGCCAAGGCCCATCGCTCGTGGTACGTGCGGCCAAACCTCAATCGTCATGGAGCGGTCCTCCAAACCAAGGCGCTTGAGAAGAGTCGCCAGGGAGGTCGTCAAAGAGTTCTCATGCTCCCCGGAAAAGTCGATGCGCTGCTCGACGCCCCATCGGGGAATCATGATGTGGGTGCCACAATTACCGTCCTGAACCCGCGCATCGATGGACAGGTTCACCGGCGCCGCGAGGGCGTGGCTGCCATAGACAACCGCGTGCTCGCCGAGAAGAATGACCTTCCCATACCCGGAACCGAGGGCCTCAGTTGGCGTGTCCTGGGCCAGCTCCTCATCCTCCCCCTCGATGTCTTGAAAATCGGCGCCCTTCTCAATCTCGGTGATAATGGTTTTGGCTTTCCACACTTTGATCTCACGGCTCTCGATGAGCCGCTCGACAACGAGGTCGAAATTCTCGGGCGTCGCGCCGGCGGTCATGGCCACGCTCCTGGCGTGAAGTGTCATGTGCCCGCGCTGGATTCCGTCCGTCGCCAGGGCTCGAATGGCAGCAAAATTCTGCGCGAGACCCACCGCGCCCATGACCTCCGCGAGCTCTCGGGCGCTCTCCACCCCAAGAATGGCATGCGCGATGGCCACCGCCGGATTAGTCTCCAGGTTGCCCCCCACAATCCCGACCTTGATGGGGACCTCGATGGAGCCCACCAGGTTGCCCTCCTCATCTTTGTACCACTTCGTCAGGCAGGTGTAGGATCTGCCGCGACCGGCATAGGCATGGGCCGCCGCTTCAATCGCTCTCCAGTCATTGCCCGTGGCCACCGCCACGGCGTCAATGCCGTTCATAATCCCTTTGTTGTGGGTGGCCGCTCTATAAGGGGAGACGGCAGCAAATTCATTGGCCAGGATCACGCCATCCCGAACTTCCTCACCGGAGTAGCCTTTGCCAGCGAGGTCCTCGAGCTTGATGGTTGTGGTGGCACGAACCAGCGCGCGGTCGGTAAGGTTGGAGAGAATACGCAAAAAGACCCGACCTCCGGTCAGGCGCTCGATGAGCGGCGCTACTCCCTCGCACATGGTGTTCACCAGATTGGCTCCCATGGCGTCGCAGCTGTCCACATGAATATGAACAATGAGCATATCCCCGCGCTCGGAGGCCGAAGGATGGATAACGACATCCAGCTCCTTCGCCCCGCCCCCACGGGCGACCATATTGGGGTGAAGGCTGTTGGCCAGGTTGAGAATCTCGTCTTTGTTGTCCAGGATAGCGTGGCGAGCTTTGGAGATATGGGCCACATCCACTACCTGAATCTGTCCCATGAGCAGGGACTCGTCACAGGAGGCCTTAAATCCCCCCGAGGCCCTGCTCAGCTTGGCTGCGGCGCTAAGCCCGGCGACGATGGAGGGCTCCTCCACCACCAGAGGCACCACACGCGGCTTGTCGTTGATCATAAAGTTGAGCCCCAACCCCATAGGCAGCCCAAAAACCCCGACCACGTTCTCAATCATGTTGTCGGCGGCGTCGACGCTGATAGTGTGCACGCCATCAGCCAGCTGATTATAATGCGCCTCGGAGATCACCCCACGCTCCAGCAGAGTCCGAAGACGCTCCGACACTTTCAATCGATAAAAATCAGGAATACGTGATACCATCCTGGACTTCCTCCTGGGGCGTCAGGCCCCTTGATGGCCGAGGCTTATACAAGCCCCGCCACCTCTCAACAACATCATTCGCAACGCGCTCATCGCTTCCCTGCGCTCAGGAGACGCCTAACTCAACGCCAGACACGCCGACCTCCAAGTCCAAAACCGTGAGTCCGCTCTCCTCCAGCTCCGCCTGGGCCGCTTCCACGCTGGCAGAGCCCGGGAAAAAGCCAAGGCCAATATCCCCTCCACCTGCACCCGAAGACTTGTAGGTCCCGCCATGGCCACCGACAATCCCGACGGCACGCCGATGAGGCTCGCTGACAATCGACACCCCGGCGGCACCGCCAAGAGCCGACAGCGACTCCAAATACCCCGCGGCCGCCGTCATAAACCCGGATGCGTCTCCCTCCTGCACCTGCCGCGCGCCTTCTCGGGCCAGGTCCATAAGCTCGTCCATGATGGTCCGATAAGTTCCAGGATCTGCCTCGCGCAGGGCGAACACCTCGTTGACCAGCTTCACCGTGGACGCAGCCTCCCCCGTGAACACCGGGAGGGTAATTAACGCGCCCGGTTTTTCTCGCCGGGTCAGCACCGGAACCCCTCCAGAGTCGGAGGCAGGCTCAAACTCCAGCCAACCACCGAAGACGCTCGCCGCAATATCCACACCGCTGCCGACCCCACCCTGGGCCTCGCGATGTAACGCAAACGAGCGCTCGAAGATGGTTTGCAAACATTGCGTGTCGAGTTCCACCACGTCCTCAAGCAGGGCCATTAGGGCCGTGGTCAAGGCCACACACGTCGCAGCACTGGATCCCATTCCCATTTTGCAACGGGCCTTTGGGGAAAAGAACTCGCTCGTTGTGATCTGAAAATGCAGGCCCCCTCTCAGGAGCAGCTCGGCGCCATGACCTTTGAGAAAATGGGTCAGAACGGTGTCCACCAGTCCCAGCCTGGCGCGAACCTCATCTGCGAGCCCCGGAGGCCACCGGACCCCATCACCGTGGCATTCAAAGACCACATGATCGATACCGATTCCGGGCGCGTCGAGGATACAAGACTCACCTCGCCACGTTTTAACCGTCACGCGACTTCGGACGCCCACAGCCGCCACGAGTGCGACGCCTCCCTCAAGAACCGCGTATTCCCCCAGCAGGACAAGTTTTCCCGGAGCGCTTGCGCTGATGCTTACCATGGTTGCTTCCCCTAAGCCGCGGAGGTTGAAGAGGCCACGTCCTCTTCCAACAAAGCGGCGTCCCCACCCAGACCGCTCGTGAAGACGTCGTGAACCCCGGAAATCCCAACGAGGCTCTGACGGACATCGTCCATGACTTCCTGGGGACAGATAATTTTGACCTGCGGGCCGGCGTCGATGGTGAAACACACCGGGAGCCCCGAGGCCCGTAGAGCGCGCACATGATGAATCAGCTCCACCGTCACAGCGTTCCAATATAAGAGGCCCGGATCGGCAGAGAGCATAAGCCCATGCATCTTCAAGCAACTGCGCTCGGTGATCCCGGCGAGCTTCTCAAAATCCCGCTGCTCGATGGCGCTGCGCATCTCACTCAAATCCACCGGGCTGCTTTGAATCCAATCGCGATAATAGGGGGAGGTCTCAGCGGTGGCGTTCATCCCCTTGGTGGAGCCTATAGACTTCTCCTGAGGATCGGTGACACAAATCAAAACCCCAAGAGGCCAGTGACTTCCCGCAGCCAGGGGCATTGCGAAGGAGTCGGAGCCATCGACACAGTTACCACGATACATCTCAACGAAGCCGCCAAAGATGGAGCGGGCCGCGGACCCGGAACCCTGCCGGGCCAGGATGGAGAGCTGCCCCGAGGAGAGGGAGAGGCCAGCAGCGGAGCTCGCCGCGAGGGCGAGAGCGGCAAAACCGGAGGCCGAAGAGGCGAGGCCACTTCCGGTGGGGAAGTTGTTTTCGCTTAGGACCTCGGCCCTGAGTCGAATGTCAGCCATCGCTCGGATATGATCGAGAAAATCGAAGACTCGCGCGGCTTTTTGCGCTTCACTCGCCCCGTTCAACACAAAGCGGTCCGCCTGGATCTCGTCAGAAAATCGCACCGTCGTTTTGGTGGTGAGCGCGTCGAGGGTGATAGAAATGGACCCAACGGCGGGCAGGTTGAGCTGCGCCTCGCGTTTTCCCCAATATTTGACTAACGCGATGTTCGCGTGGGCGATGGAAGTTGCCTTCATGATTGTCCTGCTATTCTCCACGCTGGCTTATCGGGACAGCCTCATAGATTGAGCCCTTCTTTGTGGGCAGGCTACGAGCCAGCGATATCGGTTTTGGGTTATTTTATCATGCTTTTAGAGACCGTGCTTTAGCAGAAGCGTACGCAGGGGTGAAGCACCTGAGCCCTATTAAACTCAAGAGCAACACCAGAAGCTCGTCGAAACAAGCAGGCGAGAGAGAGCTTCCCCAGCCCTCAAGAACAGTGCCGAGACACAATTCAGAAAAGCTCAGAGCTCCCTGCGCTGCTGGCGCCACACGAGCCGAAGCGGAAGAATTCTGAATTCATTAATCAATCCGGACACTTTCAAAGGACAAAGCGCTCATGAGCTCAGGGGAGCCGAGAGAAACTTCCTAGATGCAGCGCATTCTTCCCCCATCCACAGGCAGGTTCACCCCACGAATAAAGCCCGCTGCCGGGGAGGCCAGAAAAACAACCGCCGCGGCGATCTCCTCGGGTCGGGCCAGCCGCCCCTCGGGGACATCCGCCAACCACCTCTGGTTGACCTCCTCAGCCGAGAGCCCGCTCTGCTGGGCTTTTCCCTCCCTCAGGGCATCAAGCCGCTCGGTGTCGGTGAAGCCGGGGAGGACGTTGTTTACGGTGATATTGGGGCCAAGCTCACGGGCCAGGGTCTTGGACCAGCCCGCCATGGCGCCGCGAATGGTGTTGGAAACCCCCAGCTGGGGGATGGGCTCTCTAACAGAGGTGGAGATAATGTTGATAATGCGACCGTAGCCCGCCTGAGTCATGGCCTCGAGGCACCCCTGAACGAGGTGCTGGGACGTTAGCACATGGCGCTGAAACCCTTGGATGAACGCCTCATTCGGCGCCCCGATTAAGGGCCCCGCACCGGGGCCCCCCGCGTTGTTAACCAAGATCTGACGGGGACTCATGCCGTGGGCAATTTCCAGAAGGCGAGCAATCGCCGAGGGGCCCTCGTCAAAATCGACGACCACCGCCTGCACTGCTTCAGCCCCGGCCTCAAGCAGTTCGGGCAAAAGCGCGTCAAGGAGCGCACCTCGACGAGCGGCGACCGTCAGAGAGGCGCCTTGGGCAGCCAGCCCAAGGGCGGTGGCTCGACCAATGCCGCTGCTGGCGCCACAGACGAGGGCGTGTTTTCCCTTTAATGAGAGATCTAGCTCCATCTTCATTCTCCGTTATCAGCGGGAAAGAGAGGCGTATCGAATCAAAGAGGAAATTACCAGGTGGAGTTCGGAGGAGGTTCTAGGAGCGGCTACCCGGAGTAAGATAACGTCTCTCAAAGTGCTCGTCGAGGTCGAGTTTTTTTCGCAACCAGCGCTTCTCTTGAACAGCTATCCGCTTACGCAACTGATTGCCCTTGACCAGCTCTTTGCCATAAACGCGCTCCAATCGTCGGAGCCTCTTCTTCGTGGGCTTGTCGAGGAGTCCTTTGGCCAGACCGCGATACTCGATTCTGCCCCAGAGGCTGTTGGTCGCATAGGACGCCCCCAGGTAGGCCCTGGCGGCCAGAGTTTCGGATTGTTTTAACGCCCCCTCCGGGGCCTCCCGCAGCAAATCCCCCAACATCTCCCACACGATCGAAGACTCCCGGAAACCGCAGAGCAGCAACTCCCCTACCCCGTTCACGGCTTCTGTCCACTGACGCACTCCCCAACCCTGCCCCTGTTGACGGTAGACCTCCTCCAGGTAGGTCGCAAAGCCTCCCAAAGCAGCACCACGCTCTTCCAGAATCGCGACGGGGACTTTCTTGCGGCTCTTGCCCCACTCAATGGCCACGTAATCAAGAATGTGCTTCGGGAATCCTTCGGGGGAGAACGCGCCATTGGGGTTCATCTCAAAGGCATCCCCAAAATAGCGCTGAGCCCGGTCGAATTGGTGAGCAGCCATAAAGGCCATCCCCAAACTCAAATGATCGCGATAAGTCAGTTTTTGCCCTGATTTGAGGGCTTTCACCGCAGCTGAGGTCTCCCCCAGCCGCACATGGGCCGCGGCCAAATCTTCAGCCAACAGGCTCCTCGAGAGGGCGTCGGCCTCCGTGGGCAGGCGTGCCCCACGCTCGTCCTTCACCCAACGGTAGTAGTTCGGTGAGTGTCGAAGGTACTCTCCTGCAAGAATCTTCTTTAATTTCAAGTAGGTAAGCTCGTCAGGAAGGTCCTCACCATCGGGCAGCACGCAGCGCACCTCGGCGTGGGCTTCGCTGAGAAAAACCGGTGCAGACACCATCATGACGCACGCTATAAGCGTGTGGAGCAATCTGAGACACATGTCGTCCCTATACAGCATGGAAAAGCGCCCCAACAACCACAAAGCGCCATTTCTTGCGGGTAGCGAAAGACTCCCCCAACCATTGGAACACCAGAATCGAAGCAACAGCCCATCAACAAAGCGGAGGGTGTCCCCCCCATTAAACAGCGAAGAAAGGACGGAGAGGATTGAAAAAAATTTCAATGCAGCGCCACAATTTATGTTTTCTTACGCACCAACAACCAATTCGTTTAATAGCGCCGTAGCGTACCCTCCCGGGGGAAGCTCAAAGGCCAACACTGGATCTCCCTGCTCCCACTCCAGGGCCAGGGCATCAACCCGCAGCTTGTAGAGGCGTCGATCTCCGGGGGCCCACTGCCCCATGCGCGCCAGCATGGCGGCTGTCAGCCCCACTGCCTCCATGGCGCGCTGCTCCCCTTTCCCTGCAGCCCCTTTCGCGCGACGCATCTTGGGCCCCACCAGGGGCCCAAGCACCCCCACGCGCCCCGCGTCAAGGCGAGCCTGCTCCCGCTCAACGTCGAAGACGACGCTCGGAACACCCAGCTTCAGATCTTCAATCACGTCCCCTGCCAGCACCTCGCCCCACACCCCCTCCTGAATCCGGTGCCCCAACGCGACGTTAAACACCGCCGACTGAAGGCTGTGCACCGCCAACTGCCGAAGAAAAGGTTTCACCCGAGGTCCCTCTCCGCCACAGAGCGCCAGCCCGAGGCGAATATTCTTTCCAGCGGCGCCAAAGCGCTGGGGGCCAAAATAATTGGGGACGCCCCGAACCCCCAATTCGCTCACCAGAGCCCCGAGCCGAGCCTTGTCAGCTTCGGAGACCTCCCGAAGACACACCCGAAAGGCGTTCCCCGCCAGCTGGCCTCGACGTAATTTAGCGGAATGGCCCGCCACACGATGCAGGGTCAGCTGGGGCGTCTCCAGGCGGGGCAGGAGCGGCTCCGCGCGACGGGGGACGGTAATCCCTTGAAACGTCCGGGCCCGCTTGTCCTTCATCCCCGCGATGCCAACCTCCCCCGGGGCCAGCTCCAGCACCGCTTCGCAATGTTCAAGGAGCTCCTCGCTGCCAAGATCCTGCTTTTCGATCCAGCAATACAAATGTTCAGCCCCCCCATCCGGCTCCTGCAAGGGGAGCTCACGGACTTCAAAGTCCCCTGGACTCGCTTTAAAGATCCCACGCACGGGGGTCTTCGCCGACAACAAGCGAGGGGGAGCCTCACAAAAGGATTTAAACAGGGTTTTCACGGGACTTCCCTACCCTAAAGCCCGTAAAAGAACGAGCCCTCCCCCCCACCTTCAAAAACTTTTATTGAAACCATTTGAACCAGTATGGAATTCAGATATTGGCCTGCGGCTTCATTGTGCTATAGGTCCGCCGAGTTTCAACCATCGGGCTGGAGTGGACCAGCACATTGGGAACGAACTTCTCTCATGCCGAGAGAACATCAAGGAGTTTGGGTCACCCATGTCAAGCAGCAACCTGTTGACGACTATGACGTTTCTCCCCACCGTGGGAGCTATCTTAATCCTTCTCATCAAAGTATTGCGCTTAAACGTTCATGAGAAGACCTTCTGGGGCATCACCGTTGCCACCTCAGCACTCCCCCTCGCTCTCGCAGCAAAGCTCTGGAGCCAATTCGATCCCAATGGCGGCGTCCAGTTCGTGCACCACTTCACGTGGATCCCTGAGTTTAATATTGAATACTTTATGGGCGTCGACGGTATCAGCGTCTCCATGGTGATCTTAACCACCCTGGTGTGCTTTATCGCCGCGATCAGCTCCTACAAGATTTCCAACAAACCCGCCGGTTTCTTCGCGCTCTTCCTCCTCCTGGAGACGGGCATGATCGGGACCTTCTGTGCGTTGGACATGTTCCTCTTCTACGTGTTCTGGGAAGTTATGCTCCTGCCGATGTACTTCCTGATCGGTGTGTGGGGCGGCCCCCGCAAAGAATACGCCGCGATCAAATTCTTCCTCTATACCCTGGCCGGCTCAGTGCTCATGCTCCTGGCCGTGATCGCCCTCTATTACACAAGCCACTCGCTTCCGGGCATCCCACTGACCCTGGCCGATGGCACCCCCACCGTGGGCGATCATACCTTTAACCTGATGCTGCTCAGCGAGCTTGGCAAAGCGGGCCTCTTCGCTGGCGCAAGCCCCATCATGGGAATAGCCTTCTCCAAGATCGTGTTCATCGGGCTCTTCATCGGCTTCGCCATCAAAGTCCCCATGTTTCCCTTCCACACCTGGTTGCCAGACGCCCACGTTGAAGCTCCCACCCCCATCAGCGTCATCCTGGCAGGGGTTCTGCTGAAGATGGGCACCTACGGGATGCTCCGCTTCAACTACGGAATCCTCCCAGAGGCCGCCAAATGGGCCGCTTACGGCATCGCCGTCTTTGGAGTCATCAACATCGTCTACGCAGCCCTTGTGTGTATGGCCCAGAAAGATCTGAAAAAGCTCATCGCTTATTCGTCAGTGAGCCACATGGGCTTTGTCCTGCTTGGGATGGCGGCGTGCACTCCCCAGGGGATCACCGGCGCAGTTTATCAGATGTGGAGTCACGGCATCGTCTCTCCCATGCTCTTTCTATTGGTTGGGGTTATCTACGACCGGGCCCACACCCGTAACATCGAAGGCTTTGGCGGACTCGCATCGTTTATGCCCGAATACAGCGGCCTCACGGGGCTGGCCTTCTTCGCCTCCCTGGGCCTCCCCG
>JAZAIZ010000143.1:0-13734 GCA_036230545.1 Myxococcota bacterium | reverse complement strand
CTCCGGTGGCCACTTTGTCTGAGAACCAACTGAGGCAACCGGCCTGCAGGGTCATGCACAGGAGCGTAAAGGCGATAACAATGGATTTTTGGGGAGAAAGCCTGGGGGTCATGATAGGGGTCCCTGTTTTGACAAGTGTATTAAAATGCTGGCCTTTTGATTGTCCATAACGCGGAGCAGAGCACCCGTGTCTGTGGAAAGAACCATGGTGGGAGGATGGTTGATTGGCTTTTTCCCTGGCCTGATTGAACCGGCCCAAGCACCCAAAACCGTCCTTCCTTCCGGCGTTGATGAAAGCATCAATGCAAAAAGGGGCATATCTATCCACCAATATGCCGTCTCCAACCCGGGACTAATCCACTGGCTGCAGAGTTTTCTCTACACTTACAGGAGGTTAGCGCGCGTCGGCGACACCCGCTGCGGCAAATTGACGTAGCGTTAGTCGTTTTTTAGCTGATTTGAGGAGGAAATCAACGATAATCGGGCAGAGATTCGATCTCACTGCGCAGCCGGGTGAACTCCTCCCGGGCACTGCTGACGAGCCCTTCAAGCCCCTCGGCGTTGCCTGCGCGGGCCCGGGTCTCGATGACGCGGCACCACTCTGAGAGCTGCAGCCCCCCGAGGTTGGCGGCGCTGGATTTGAGGGTGTGAGAGGCTGCCGAGATTGTCTGCAGACCCGCCTCCTGCAATCCGCTCTCCATCTCGCTCATGTGCCGTTCTGCGTCGGCGAGGAAGGTCTCCAGCAGCTCCTTAAGGAAGTCCGGGGTGTCTTCGTCCACCAACTCGCGCAAATCGTCGAGCATCTCGTCAGCGAGGGTCTGCAGGCCCGTGTTGGGGGATGTTGAATCGCTCATGCTTGTGTTTCTCTCTTCAATGCCCGGAACTCAGACGCGGATAACCACCCGAAAAGGCTCTTTCAGGCCGCCGCCCTTGCCAAAGCGTTTGAGGCGCGTGAGGACCTCTTCGGTGATGGTGTTGCCCTTGGACACCAGCACCACCCCTGAGGTGGTCTCGACGTTTTCGTCCAGCACCATGTCCACCACAAGATCTTCAACCCGGGCGTATTTGGGGATCAGCTTGGGGGGGGGCAGGGAGAGTCCCTTGAGGGCATCCACCAGGGCCGGGTGATAAAAGGACGTTCGTTCCTGAATCACCTCCAGGGCCTCTTCGGAGGAGTGTCCCTTGAGGGAGAGCCGACTGAGGTCCACCGCCAGCCGCAGCATTTGGGCTCCCAGGAGAGAGCGGTCTGCTTCGGGGAGGTTGGAGTCAAAGTCCTCGGCTTTAAAGGCGTCGAGTTGATGTCGGATCATATCGGCCACCTCCCCAAGCCGAGGGATATTCTGAATCAAATCAGCGGCGACCGAGGGGTGCGCGCGGTAAATTTCCCGCTCCTTGGGGCTCAGGGGCCCACCGCCGTCAATACGAGCAAGGGTGTTGGAGGGGAGGGTGACGCAGCCCACTTGGGAGAGCATGGCCGCGACCTCAAACTGCCAGCCATCCTGGAGATGCAGTGTGGTGACGAGATGCCGGGTGACCGTCAGGATGCGGGTGGTGCGGCCAAAGGCCCCGGGGTTGAGCATACTGAGAATCTGGGTGAGGACGTTCACGCTGCCCCAGAGGGTTTGCTCAAGGACGTCTTTTTCAGCTTTAATCAGGCGATATTGCTCGGCGGCCTCTTCACAAACCGCCACCAGGTCCTGGGCGGGGAAGGGCTTGGAGAGGAAACGAAAAATGCGACCTTCGTTCACCGCTCGAATGGCGGCCTCAAGGTCGGTGTGCCCGGTGAGCAGCATGCGCACGCTGTCGGGGCTGATTTGGTGGACCCGGGCGAGAAAGGTGGCACCGTCCATGCCTGGCATACGCATATCGGAGATGACAATGGGGAAGGGGTTGTCGGCCTCTTCTTCAATGATGCGCAGGGCGTCAACCCCGCTCGGGGCGGTGACCACCTTGAAATGACGACGCAAATTAAGGGTCAGCCCCTCAAGCACGAAGGGCTCGTCGTCCACGCAGAGGACCCGCAGCTTGCGACGTCTCGGGGCGGGGGCGGTCACGTCTGCGGGGTTGATAGCGGGAAGCGCGGGGGCGCTCTCGCTTTGGGGGGCCTCGGCCTCTGGTGCCGTCTCCTCTGGCTTTTTAGGGAACTCGTCCACGAGGGCTCCTTGTTGCACTGGTGTCGGGGAATCTCCCCGAACCTCTTAATTCTATTAAGGGAATGGGATAAAACCAATCCCTATCGTTCTTTTCTTGATGTTTAGTCGCGGATAGCGTTGTTAACCTGTTGTTCTAGTTCGGTCTTTTCTGTTTTGCGGGGGATGATGTAGATGCGGACCTCCCCTTTCTTTTCGTAGATATTGATGCCCTCCCAGAGGGTGGACTTGCGCAGGCTCTGGATGTGTTTGGCCTTGACCGTGGGCTGGTTGACGATGTGGTGCCAGCGGACTCCGCCTTTTGCCCGAAAATAGCGTCGGTAGTATTTGATGGTGTCGTCAAAATTGCGGGGTGAAGTGAAGCGGCCGGCGTCTTCAACCGCGACCGCGTTCGGGATCAGCGGCGCCTTGGTGGCGGTGTCGGGGGCCATGCTCAGGGAGAGGGCCACGGCGATCAGATAGGGTAACATCTCAATTTTCCTGTCCTTAGGGAGCCTCCTCCTCTTAACCGGAGGGAGTGGTCGCTGTCAACGGAGCCGCTGGCTCCTTTCAGGGCGGAATCAGGTTTGACGATGTGGGGAGAATCCGCGATGATAAGGGGGGAGGGAGCCAATGAGCGCTCTCCCTGTGGGGCCGGACGGAACGAAGCGTTTCCTGCCCGGTTCGTGTTTGACCTCGTACGTCGTGAACCAATAACTTCTTAACGGGAGTGGTTGTTCGTGGGGTGGTGAGCCAGCCCGGCATTCTATCGGGACGCCTAAAACCCCAGAGGCCGCGCCCACCTGGTAAAACAGGTTCATCGGTAGCGGTCACACGGCCATGGCGGGTTTCGCGGTCCGGCCCCCTCGTCTTTCTTTCACCTCCTGCCAACATGCGGGTGGTAAGCTCCGATCAAACCTGCTAGACCCTTCGAGTTTTCTTAGCGGAGTTGAGGAATACGGTGGAGACCAAAACGCAGCTGCGAAAAGGGATGAAGACCCGTCGCGAGGGGCTCGGCGCCGACGAGCGCGCGCGCCGCAGCGCTCTGGTGGCGGCCCGGGTCCTCAATCACCCTCTTATAACCCAGGCCCCTTGTGTTGGGCTCTACGCAGCCATTGGGAGCGAGGTGCTGACGGCGCCCCTCTTTGAGGAGCTGGTGTGCCGGGGGCAGGTGGCGTTGCCTCGGGTCAACTCGGAGCGCGACACCCTGGAGTTTGTGGAGCTTGAGCGATGGGACTCCCTTGTGCCGGGGGCCTTTAAGGTGCCCGAGCCCGAGGGGCCGGCGATACAACTTAACGACATGGATCTTCTCCTGGTGCCCGGGCTGGCCTTTGACCGCTCGGGCGGGAGGCTCGGATATGGCGGGGGGTTCTACGATAAAACCCTCGAGCGTTTTGAAGGGCTGGTGTTTGGGTTGGCGTTTGACCTCCAGGTTGTTGACGCCTTGCCCCTTCAAGGCCATGACCAAAGCATCGATGGTCTCTTCACCGAGACGGCCACCCTCGATTTTCGGGATCACGGAGCGTCCAGCGCGTGAGCGGCTTGTTGGCAAGGGTGCGGCGTTGACCACCAGATAGTTGGAGTAACGGGTGATGGATATTGTTGTCGCAGCGGGAGCCGCGATTTTAGGAACGGCGACCGGTGCCGGGATATATCGTTTGTGGATGCAGACCACCCTGGGCTCCCACGCCGAGCAGGCCCAGCGGGTTCTGGGCGCTGCCGAGGAGGAGAAGGAACGCTTGCTGCGGGCGGCGGAGATGGACGCCAAGGAGCAACTGCTAAAGGTGCAGGAGGACTTTGAGCGGGAGGCCCGGCAGCATCGCGAAGAGGTGGTGGTGGAGGAGAAGAGGCTGCGCAAGCGTGAGACCCGGCTGGAGAGCCGCAGCGAGACCCTCGACAAGCGTGACCGTCGACTCCGGGACAAAGAGCGCGCGGCCCAGGAGGCTGCGCAGAAGGCAGAGGCTCTTCTCAAGGAGTCCAAGGGCCGACTCGACGCCGCGGAGGCGGAGCTTGAGCGGGTGGGGGAGTTGACCCGGGCCGAGGCGCGGGTGGCGTTGATTCAGGAGATCGAGGATGACGCCCGGGCGGAGGCGCTGGTGCGGGTGAAAGAGATCGAAGAGCAGGCGGTCGCCGAGGCAGAGGGGTTGGCGCAGCGGGTCATCGCCGGCGCGGTACAGCGCTTTGCGGGCGGCTTCGTCTCCGAAAAGACCATCAGCGTGGTTCGGCTTCCTTCCGATGAGATGAAGGGGAGAATCATTGGTCGCGAGGGGCGTAATATTCGCGCTCTGGAGACGGCCACCGGAGTGGACATCGTGATTGATGACACCCCTGAGGTGGTGATCTTAAGCGCCTTTGACCCCTACCGGCGTGAGATCGCCCGCTTGGCGCTGACGCGCCTGATCGAGGACGGTCGTATTCACCCGTCCCGCATCGAAGAGGTGGTGGACACCGTGAGCGATGAGATGGAGGAGCGTCTTCTGCACAAGGGTGAGAGCGTGGTGCTTGAGCTGGGGCAGCAGGGCTTCTCCCGGGAGCTGCTACGACTCCTGGGCTTGGCGGAGTTCCGCGTCATTCAAGGCCAAAACCTGCTGACTCACCTGCAGGAGACCGCCATGTTCGCCGGGATGATCGCCGCAGAGGTGGGGGCTGACGCGGTGGGGGCCCAACGGGCGGGGCTCCTGCATGATCTGGGGCGCTGCGTTGAGCACTCGGTGCCGGGCACCCACGCCGGGATCGCCGCAGACCTCGCCAAGCGGCATGGAGAGCGCAAATCGGTGGTCAAGGCCGTGCGGGAGCATCACGAGACCACCCCACGCAGCACCCTGGGCTGCATTCTGCAAGCGGCCGATCTGCTCTCAAAGGCTCGCCCTGGAGCGCGCCGGGCGTCCGCGGACGTTGCCTTGCGGCGCTTCGAGGACATGGAGAAGATCTGCCGGTCGTTTGAGGGCGTCGAGCAGGCGTTTGCGATTCAGGCTGGCACTGAGGTCCGAGTCATGGTGAACTATAACCAGGTCAGTGAGCGCGAGGCGCTGGCGCTCTCTCGGGAGATCGCCGATAGAATTGAGGATGACCTGAGCTATCCCGGCGAAGTCCGCGTCTCGGTGATTCGAGAAGCGCGGGCGTCGGTGGTGGCACGATAAACGAACAAGGGGCGTGAAGGGGGCGGCGTGACCCTCACGCTGCAAACTGGTCTCACGCCTTTGAAGAAGATGGGGCATTATGGCGACGCGCCGCTACGAAGACATCGCTGAGGCCCTCGCGGCCTACCACCCCGAGGCGGACTTTTCCCTTGTGCGCCGGGCCTATATGTATTCGGCCAAGGTTCACGCCGGGCAGGTTCGCAAGAGCGGGGAGCCCTATTTAGTGCATCCCATCGAGGTCTCCTACCTCCTCACTCAGCTGCGGCTCGACGAAGCGAGCATCGCCACGGGCCTCCTGCATGACACCGTGGAGGACACCCTGGCCACCGTGGAGCAGGTGCGGCAGCTCTTTGGCCATGAGGTCGCGCTCATGGTGGATGGGGTCACCAAGCTCTCGCAGATCCAGTTTGATACCGATGAGCACAAGCAGGCCGAAAATTTTCGCAAGATGCTCATCGCCATGGCCAAGGACATCCGGGTTGTGCTGGTCAAACTCGCTGACCGCTTGCACAATATGCGGACCCTGCACCACCTCAAGGAGTCCAAGCGCCGACGCATCGCTCAAGAGACCATGGACATCTACGCCCCCCTCGCCAACCGCCTGGGTATCCACTGGGTGAAGACCGAGTTGGAGGAGCGCTCCTTTGAGCAGCTCTACCCGGAGGAGCACGCCGTGTTGCGTGAGCGGGTCGACCAGCTGACCACCGAGCGGGAAGCCTACGTGAATAAGGTCATCTCGCAACTAAGCGCCGACATGGAAAAGCACCATCTTTCCGCAGAGGTATCGGGCAGGCCTAAGACGCTTTATTCGATCTTCAAGAAGATGGAGTCCAATCACATCGAGTTTGAACAGGTCTATGATGTGATCGCGTTTCGCGTGCTGGTGGAGTCGGTGGGACAATGCTACGAGGTGCTTGGCCATGTGCATGCCATCTGGCATCCCATCCCGGGCCGCTTCAAAGACTACATTGCGATGCCCAAGCCCAATCAGTACCAGTCCCTGCACACCAGCGTGGTGGGTCCCGACGGCGAGCGCATCGAGATTCAAATCCGAACCCACGAGATGCACAGCACCTGTGAGGAGGGCATCGCCGCTCACTGGCACTACAAAGACGAAGGGGGGATGGAGAGTGAGTCGCGGCAGCAGTTCGCGTGGCTGCGCCAGCTCATGGAAGCCCAGCAGGACGTCAGCGACCCCAACGAGTTTCTCGACACCGTCAAATACGACCTCTTCACCGATGAGGTCTTTGTGTTTACCCCCAAAGGGCAGGTCATCTCCCTCAAGCGCGGGTCCACTCCGGTGGATTTCGCCTTCGCCATTCACACGGAGGTAGGGCTGCGTTGCGCCGGGGCCAAGGTTAACGGGCGCATGGTCCCACTGCGCACGGAACTCAAAAACGGCGACATGGTGGAGGTGGTCACCAATGTGCAGCAGAGGCCCTCTCGCGATTGGTTGAAGTTTGTGCGGACCGGCCGCGCCAAGAACAAGATCCGCAACTTCATCCGCACCGAGGAGCGGAGTCGCTCCAAGGATCTGGGCCGTGAGATGCTTGAGCGGGAGCTCAAGCGCCACAACGTTTCCCTCCCGAAGCTCATCAAAGAGGGCACCCTGCAGCAGGTGGCCGAGGAAACCCGGCACAGCAATATCGATGGGCTCTTTATCGCCCTCGGCTACGGCAAGACCACCGTCTCGGACCTGCTGGTGCACCTCGCGCCGGGGGCCGTGGCCAAAGACGAGTCCTCCATGCTGGGCAGGATCTTCCGAAAGGTGGCCCGGCGCTCCTCCGGTGGGGTGGTGGTGCAGGGGCTCGACGATGTGCTGGTGCGCTTTGGCAAGTGCTGCAGCCCACTCCCTGGGGACTCCATCTGCGGGTTTGTGACCCGGGGCCGTGGAATCACGGTGCACACCACCACCTGCACTCGAGCTATCGACATGGATCCGGGGCGAAAGATCGACGTGAGCTGGGACGAGCGGGGGACGGTCGCTCGTCCGGTGACCATTCGCATCACCACCGAGGACCGCCCTGGGATGCTGGCGATGATTTCCCAGGTGTTCATGGAGAACGGCGTCAATATTTCTCAGGCAAATTGCAAGGTTACGGCTGCAGCTCGGGCGGTGAATACCTTTGAGATTCTCATTCAGGACAAGGACCAGCTGCGCAAGGTGCTCGGAAAGATTAAATCCTCGAAGGGGGTTTTGATTGTCGAGCGGGTGTAGGAGCCTCGGCCGGCAGCAGACAAGCCTCGGATTTGCTTTGAATGGGGCGCCGTGGTTTGGGACGCGCTGCGGCACAGGGCTTGCTCTGCCCGGTGGTTCTGTTAGTTATTAAAGAGATTCTGTTTCGCGCCCAAGGGACGCGGAGCGCTTGAGATAAGATAATTTCCTTTTAGTTATGGAGTGTAGTGGTGGCAGGCCTCATTCACGAAGAGAAGAGAACTCACCGGTGTGGGTCGCTCAACGAGAGCAATATCGGCGAAGACGTTGTTTTGATGGGCTGGGTCCAGAATCGCCGGGACCATGGCGGTTGCGTTTTTATCGATCTTCGAGACCGGGAGGGCATCACTCAGATTGTGTTTGACCCGCAAAATGACACCGCCGCCCACGGGCTCTCCGGGGATCTGCGCAGTGAGTGGGTGCTTGGGGTGAAGGGCAAAGTCCGCAGTCGCGGTGAAAACGTCAACCCGAAGATCGCCACCGGGGCCATTGAGATCGCCGCCTCCCATCTTGAGATCTTCTCCCAGGCGGAGACCCCTCCTTTTTTGATCGAAGACAACATCGACACCTCCGAAGAGGTGCGTCTCAAATACCGCTACCTCGATTTGCGCCGCGGTCCCCTGCAGCGCAACCTGATGCTGCGGCACAAGTTCAACCAGATCGTGCGCAACACCCTCGATGAAGAGGGCTTCCTCGAACTTGAGACACCCTTTTTAATCAAGAGCACCCCTGAGGGCGCGCGGGATTACGTGGTGCCTTCGCGGGTCCACTCCGGCAAATTCTTTGCCCTGCCGCAGTCGCCCCAGATGTTCAAGCAGCTCTTCATGATGGCTGGCTACGACCGCTATTTTCAGATCACCCGCTGCTTTCGTGACGAAGATCTGCGGGCCGAGCGTCAGCCGGAGTTCACCCAGGTGGACATGGAGATGTCCTTCGTGTCTTCCGAGGACGTTCAAAACGTGGTGGAGACCATGCTCTCGCGGGTTTTCAAGGGCCTCAGCGGCATCGACATCCCCACCCCCTTTGAGCGCATCGATTACGATGACGCCATGAGCCGCTTTGGGGTGGACGCCCCCGACCTCCGCTTTGGGCTTGAGCTGGTGGAGATGACCGAGATGGTGCGCGCGACCGATTTTCGGGTCTTCGCCGAAGCGGTGGAGAAGGGCGGCATCGTCAAAGGCATGAATCTCAAGGGTCTCGGGGACTTCTCCCGCAAAGACCTCGATGGGTTTATCGACTTTGTGAAGATTTACGGCGCCAAAGGCATGGCCTGGGTGAAGATGAAGGAGGGCGGGGAGTGGCAGTCTCCCATCGCCAAGTTTTTCAGCCCCGAGAAGCAGGCTGAGATGGCCGACGCGCTCAACCTGGAGCCCGGCGACGTGGCGGTCTTTGTGGCCGACTCCTACAAGGTGACCAACGCGGCCCTTGGCAACCTGCGCAAGCACATTGGCAAGCTCAAGGGGCTGGTGGCCGACAACGACTACCGCTTTTGCTGGGTAACCAACTTTCCTCTCCTGGACTGGGACGAGGACACCAAACGCTACCACGCGGCTCATCATCCCTTCACGGCGCCTCGCCCCGAAGACCGGGACAAGCTAAAAACTGACCCGGCGTCGGTGAAGGCTCTGGCCTACGATTGCGTCCTCAACGGCGTTGAGATCGGCGGCGGCTCCATCCGGATCCACGAGCCAGACGTGCAGCAGGACATGTTTCGGGCCCTGGGAATCGAGGCAGACGAAGCGCAGGCGAAATTTGGCTTTTTGCTCGACGCCCTGCGCTACGGCGCGCCTCCCCACGGGGGACTCGCCCTTGGGGTTGACCGTATCATGATGCTGATTTGTGGCACCCCCTCCATTCGGGATGTCATCGCGTTCCCCAAGACGCAAAAGCAGACCGATCTCATGCTCAACGCGCCGGGCTTGCTCGACCGCGAACAGTTAACCGAGTTGCAGCTTCGGCTGAACCCTGTCGCCGCACCTCAAGAAGCGCCGACCGAGGAGTAGTGGATGAGTGGCCCGCTCGACGTTTTGGTGATTGGGGGAGGGGCGAACGGCACGGGCCTGGCCCGTGATCTCGCCAAGCGTGGGCTTTCGGTGATGCTCTGCGAGAAGGGTGACTTCGCCCGGGGAGCGACCGGCGCTTCGAGCGGTATGATTCACGGCGGACCCCGCTACCTGCTCGACGACACCGAGACCACCCGGCACTCCTGCGAGGATTCGGGGTTTATCCAAAAGATTGTCCCCCACATTTTGTTTCGAGTTCCCTTTCTGGTCCCGGTGGAGCGGGGCAACGCCTTTGGGCCCCTGAGCCCCATGCTGCACGATGTCTTTTTCGGGGTCTACGACCGCTACACCCCCCTCAAAAACGGCCTGCCCCACGCCCGCCTTACGGTGGAGGAGATGCGGGAGATTCAGCCGGGGCTGACCGGGGATTATATTGGCGGCGTCACCTTCGATGAGTGGGGGATCGATCCCGGAAGACTCTGCGTGCTCAACGCCCTCGATGCAGAGGCCCACGGTGCCGATATCCGCACCTTCACCGAGGTGGTGGGGCTGCTGCGGGACGAGGGGGGCGCGGTGGTCGGCGCCCGCATCCGACGCGCCGGTGAAGCCCACGTCGATGAGGTTCATGCCGCCACGGTGGTGAACTGCGGCGGGCCCTGGGCCGAGCAGCTCGCGGGCCTTGGGGGAGGGGGAGTCGCGCTGCGCCCAGGGAAAGGCGTGCACCTCATCTATGAAAAACGACTGAGCAACTTCGCGGTGGTTATGAGCGCGGTGGATGGTCGGCAAATCTTTGTGATGCCCTACCAGAACGAGACCTGGGTCGGGACCACCGACGACGATTATTACGGAGACCTCGACGACCTCTGGGCCACCCAGGATGAGATTCATTACCTGCGGGAGGCCGCCGAGCGCACCCTGCCGGCGCTGGCGAAGCAGCGGATGATCGGGGTTCGCGTGGGCGTGCGCAACACCATCTACGGTTGGGGCGAGATGGAGGACGAGTTGAGCCGCCGCTACGAGGTGGTGGATCACAGCGCCAAAGGCGCCGCGGGCTTTTATTCTCTGGCCGGGGGGAAGCTCGCGAGCTTTCGTATCCAGGCCGAGGAGGCCGCAGATGCCGTGGCCATGCGTCTTAACAATCGCGCTCCCTGCCAGACTCACCAGCACGCGCTGCCGGGGGGAGACTCCATGCCCGACGAGATTGAACTCGCTCGGGAGTTTGGCGTGTCGCGGCTGGCGGTGCGGCGGATCCTCTTTCGACACGGCTCCCTCGCGCCCGCGGTTCTGAAAATCGGGCGGGAGACCTCCACGGGGCTCAACACGGTCTGCGCCTGTGAGCCGACCCTGGAGTGCGAGGTGCGCTATTGCGTGCGCCACGAGCACGTTACCCACCTGGGCGACCTGCTGACGCGCTGTCGACTCGGTGCCGGGGCCTGTCAGGGCCTCGACTGCGGATTGCGGGCGGCGCAGATCTTCGCCGAAGAGCGGGGGCTGGACGCCACGGATGAGCGGGCGGAGTTGATGGACTTTCTTGGACGTCGCTGGCGGGCGGTGCGCCCGGTGCTGACCGGCCAGCAACTCGCCCAGGCGGAGATGCTGATGTTACAATACACGGGGGTCTGGCAGCTCCCCTCTCTGGTGCCCCATGCCTGATATTCTCGTCGTTGGCAGCGGGCTGGCCGGAAGCGTGGCCGCCCTTCAACTGAAGGCTCGCGGCGCTGACGTCGCCATGGCGTCTCGTTCGTGGGGGGTCACCTCCATGTCCACCGGGGCACTCGATTTGGCCTATTCGCCCGCGCTCTCCCCCTCCCACAATGTCCCCCGCACCATCGCCGAGCACATCATGGATATCGTGGCTCATCGGCGTCGACATCCCTACGCGGTGATGGGAGTTGAGAAGACCGTTCAAAACCTGCGGCAGGGGTGGAACACCCTGAAAGCGGCGCTGGAGGGCACCGGGCTTGACATCGGTGACCTGTCTCTTGAAGCCGAGAACGGCGTTTACGCCTCCAGCCTTGGGGTGGGGTGTTTTGCGGGCGCCGTTTTTGGGCCTCACCGCCGGGGGGACCTGGGGCGATGGAGCGGGTGCAGCGTGGGATTTTTGAGCATCGTCGGCTATGGCGGCTTTAACCCTGGCCGCATTCAGGCGGGGCTGCACTGTGATCTGCAGGCCATGGGCCTGACTCCGCCCACCTGGGTGGACGCGGAGGTGGATCTGGGTCTGCGTGGAAGCGGAGTGAGTGTGGCCAAGGGCCTTGAGACTGAGCCGATTCTTGAGCGCTTGCTGAAGGGGGCGCGAGCGCTCGCCGGGAGGGTCGATTGTGTGATCGCCCCGCCGGTGTTGGGGCTTGATTCCCATCAAACCATTCGAGAGCGCCTCGGCGAGGTGGTAGGTGCCCCTGTAGTCGAGGGGCTCGGCAACGTCCCTTCGGTGCCGGGGATCCGGTTGCAGCGGGCCCTGGACGGCGCCTGTGCCAAAGCAGGGATCGAGCGCCTGGGCGGCGTGGCTTCCGTAGACAGCGATAGCGATCGAGTCTCGGCGGTCACCCTGGAGGAGGGGACCAGCGTCCCCACGGGGAGCCTGGTTCTTGCCACGGGGCGTTTCGTCTCCGGTGGGGTGGCCTGGGGCGAGTCCTGCACCGAGAGCCTGCTGGGCCTGCCGGTGATCACCGAGCTGGGTTCCCTGGAGGTGGGCAGTCCCCACCCGGTGGTGCGTGGCCGGCCCGAAGAGTCCCATCCCTTGATGACCGCGGGGGTTCAGGTGAACCGCGCTTTGCAGCCCATGCGTGAGGGGCACGTGGCCTTTGAGAATGTCTTCGCCGCGGGAATGGTGGTGGGGGGATTTGCTTCCCGCTACGCTCTCTGCGCGGACGGGGTCGCCTTGAGCACCGCCTGCGCGGCGGCCGAGGGTGCGCTGGGGGTGGCGTCATGAAACGACTTTTTCGACAGCTCCTCGCCCGGATGGTTCTCGGGACCGGGGTGATCAAGCACTTGCTGACCCTGCCCTTCATTGGGCGACGCATTCCGGCGCCCTGGCTGTCCCGTCTGCGTGACGAGCTGCTGGCGCCTGCGCCGACTGAGCTTTGGGAGTATGTGGACGGCACCTCGCGCTGCATTGGCTGTGGCCTCTGCGACGTGATGGGCACCGTGGAGGAGACCCCCTCCCATTGGATCATGGGCGAGGCTCGCGAGCCATCCACCGCGTCCCTTGCCGCCGGGATCCCTGAGCGTCTGCAGATCCTGGCCGAGGACATCTCCCGAATCTGCCCGGCGCGGGTCCCCGTGGGGGACATCGCCCGACTCCTCTCGGCGAATCAGCGCCGTCTGTCCGGAGAGCCGTGAGCGGCGCGCGACTTCGCGCGGTCCTGCAGCTGGAAGCTGATCTTCCGGAGGGGGTCGTGTCGTTCTCTGACGCAGACCGCTTCGCCGCCAGCCGCGACCTCTGGCCACGCCATTTAATCCGTTTGCACCAGGGGCTGCCTTCGATTTTGCCCGAGGCGGTGGTGCGCCCAACCAGCACCTCCATGGTACAGCGGGTGGTGGTGCGCTGCGCCCAGCTTGGGCTGTCTCTGGTGCCCTACGGCGCAGGCTCCAGTGTGGTGGGGGGGGCGACCAGCGATGCGGGGCAGGTGGTGTTGGACTTCAAGCGCATGCAGCGGGTGGTGGGGATCGATCCCGAGGCCCGGGTTGTGCGGGCGGAGGCGGGGGTGATGGGCGAGCGTCTGGAGAGACAGCTCGGGCGGGCGGGGTTTACCCAGGGGCACTTCCCCTCATCGATGTATTGTACCTCCGTGGGTGGTTGGATTGCGGCTCGAAGCGCTGGTCAGATGTCGAGTCGTTTTGGCAAAATCGAAGATCAGGTGGTGGGGGGCAGGGTGGTGCTGGGGGATGGGCGCTGTGTGGAGCAGGGTGCTCTGCCTGGTCGCTCTGGTGCTTTGGCCTCCCTGGTGGGGGCCGAGGGAACCTTGGGGCTTTGGACTGAGGCCCTCATGCGAATTCACCCCCTGCCGGAGGTCCGGCACTTTCAGGGGTTCTGGTTTCCAACGCTCACTGCGGCCTTTGATGCGAGCCGGGCCTGGCTTGAGGCGGGCATTTCACCCAGCGTGATCCGCATCTACGATCCCCTCGATACCTTTTTGCACAAAGACGCCCACGGGGTTCATAAGGCCGGCGACAAGGGACCAAGCAAGCTGGCGTGGGCCGGCGCGACCTTCCCGCGGCTCCTCAACCGCCTGGGCAACACCCTC
>JAZAIZ010000142.1:0-3784 GCA_036230545.1 Myxococcota bacterium | reverse complement strand
GGTTCGACGAAGGAAATAGGTCACTAATAATAGGATTCAAAAATCAGACCGCTATGGAAAGCGCCCATGACTCGTGAGGTGTAGTTCTTACGAGTGGCTTTTAACAGGGAATGTCTATGAAGTGGCTTTTGCTTCTACCATTTATTCTACAAGCGTTCGTCGTCGCGATTGACGAATTTTATTTCCATTGGAAACGCGGCCTCCCCCTCTGGGAGCGCGTCGGTCACCCACTGGACGTCTGCACTCTCCTGGCCTGCTTTGGCTGGGTCGTCACTCGCCCCTACAGTGAAAGCGCCTTAGTGGTTTATGCCGGACTGGCGGTGTTCTCCTGCCTCTTCGTCACCAAAGACGAGTGGCTCCACGCCCGCCTCTGTGGACCGGGTGAGCAATGGATTCACTCTCTCCTCTTTCTGCTGCAACCTGCGGCGCTCATCTCCGCAGGGGTTATCTGGGCCATGGCACCAGAAGTGGGAGTTGCCCCTCACGGCGTCCTGCAACAAAGCGCCGCTGAACTCTATCCGATGCTCTACATCCAGGTCGCCCTCCAGAGCGGGTTTCTCGCCTATCAGATCCTCTACTGGGGCTTCCTGCGAAAACATCACGTCAAAGCAGCCCCCGCTCCCCAACAGGACTTTAAGATCGCCTCAACCCAAGTCGCCTGAGCTACGCTCCCCTTCCCCTCCCCCTGCGAAACGCCCCTTCCCCTTGTCCCCATTTCCCGGGTATGTTGCCTCGTTGTGTTCCTCCTTTGTTGACCGCCCAAATACGGAGCCCTCTCATGCCTCGACTGCTCAAGCGACTGCTCGTGTTCCTCTGCGCCTCCCTGATTCTCCTCACCGGAGCCACCTGGCTCTACCTGCAGACCAAAAAGCCCCAGCGCTCCGGTACACTCAACCTCGCGGGCCTCTCCCAACCAGTGAACATCCACTACGACACCTGGGGAGTCCCCCACATCTACGCCCAAAGCGAAGAAGACGCCGTCCATGCCCTCGGTTATGTTCAAGCTCAGGACCGCCTCTTTCAGATGGATCTCATTCGCCGTATCGGCTCGGGGCGACTCGCTGAGATCTACGGCGAGAGCGCTGTGGACACAGACACGTTTTTCCGTACCCTGGGTATCCGCAAATTCGCCTCCCGTTATATTGAGCGCTTTCCCAACCCCTCTCCACACTCGTTCCTGCACCTCGCCCGGCACTACGTCGACGGTGTCAACGCCTTCATTCAAACCGGCCCTACACCCATCGAATACAGCCTCCTCGGCCTCGAACCCTCCCCCATGACCCTCGAAGACCCCCTGCATCTCCTTGGGTATATGGCCTTCACCTTCGCGCCAGCCTTCCAGACCGATCCGGTCGTCAATCACGTTCATGCTACCTACGGAGAGGCCTTTCTCAAGGACCTCACCACCACCCTGGCCCCCACCCGCTCCAAACCCTTCCCAACCTCCGGCCTCGGCGCGGTCTCCCGACTACTCTCCTCCATCGACTCGCTTCTCCCCACCGGCCTTTTCCATGGCAGCAACGCGTGGGTCATCCCTGGTCGCGACACCCAAAGTGGCAAGCCCATCCTCGCCAACGATCCTCACATCGGCTTCAGTCTCCCTGATGTTTGGTACGAAGCCCACATCAGCACCCCCAACTACGAAAATTATGGCCATCACCTCGCTGGCAGCCCCGTCCCCATCATCGGTTTCAACCAGAAGATAGCCTGGGGCATGACCATGCTTGAGATCGACGAGGTCGACTTCTTTAAAGAGCGGCTCAACCCCGAAAACCAAAACGAGGTGTGGTATCAAGGGGCCTGGCATCCCCTCATTCACCGCGAGGAGACCGTGCACATTCAAGGCGCGCCCTCCAAAACGATCACCATCAAAGAGACCCCCCACGGACCCATTATCAACGACATCCTCAACGACTTCACCCACGACAACGCCGACCCCATCTCCATGATGTGGACCTTTCAAGACGACAGAAACACAACCCCCGAAGCCCTCTACCGCATCACACATGCCCAATCCCTCGAAGACTTCGAAAAGGGCGTCGCGCTCCTTTGGGCCCCCGGGATCAACATCCTCTACGCCGACGTTGACAACAACATCGCCCAGTGGGGAGCCGGACGCATTCCCGTTCGCCCTGCCCACGTCAATCCCATGCTCATTCTCGACGGCGCTTCAGGCGAGGACGATCTTCTCGGCTATTACCCCTTCTCTGCCAACCCCAAATCCATCAACCCAAAAGGGGGGCTGCTCGTCTCCGCAAACAACGTGTATGCCAATCAAAAAGCTCCCTACATTCATGGCTACTACAGCCCGGATGAAAGAATCCACCGGCTGCAAAAGCTCCTCACCCGCCCCACCAAACCCTGGTCGGTCGATGAACTTAAAGCGGTGCAGACCGAAGACAAACGCGAGCTCCCCCTCCAGGCACGGCGCACCGGGCTCAAAGCGCTTCGCACCCCCTTCCACCACTGGTCGCTCCAGCCGGTGAGTGACCGGGCCAAGAGACTGCTGGAGGAATGGTCCGGCGACTACCACACCCACCTCGCGGCCCCCACCCTCTGGGAGCGTTTCTATTTCTTCGCCCTCAAGGAGATCTACGCCGACGAGTTGACCGAGAACTTCTTCGGCTCGTTTCTGCGCTCTCCCTTAATCGACGCGAGCTTTCTGCAGATCATGAACAACCCCTACTCCCCGTGGTGGAACAATCAAATCACCAAGCGGGTAGAGACCTCCACCGTCATCATTCAACAAGCTTGGAAAAAAACCATCAGCTCCCTGGTCGAACAATTCGGCGAGGATCCGGCGCGCTGGACATGGGATCGGGTCCACACCCTCGAGTTTCACCACCCCTTCAGCCAATCCCCTTTAATACGCAGCCTCTTTAACGTCGGCCCCTTCCCCGTCCCAGGGGCCCGAGAGACCGTCAATCATTTTGGATTCTCCCTCGCGACCGAAGAGTGCTCGGTCACCAACGGCCCCTCGTTTCGACATTTGATCTCAATGGGCGCGCCCACAGAAGCCCTGGGGGTAAGCCCCCTGGGCCAATCCGGCAACGTCATCGACCCCCATTATCAAGACCAGACGCCCCTCTATCTCGCCAACGGCTACCGCAGAAAGCTCCTCGCTCGAGACGACGTTGAGGCCGACACGCAATCAGTGCTGCGACTCCTCCCCTCCCTGCCGAACAATTAGCACACGCTATTTCTCCGCTTCAAAGTCAAGGGACGCCGAGTTAACGCAATAGCGCACTCCCGTTGGCTTGGGCCCATCCTCAAAACGATGCCCCAGGTGCGCGTCACAAAGCGCGCACAAGATCTCCACCCGCAGCATCCCCAAGCTATGATCTTCACGTGTCACGATATTCTCCGACTCAGCGCTCTCCCAAAAACTCGGCCAACCCGAACCTGAATCGTATTTTTCGTCCGAGCGAAACAGCACCGCGGCACAGCAGATGCAACGATACACCCCCGCCTCCTTGTGGGAGTAATACACCCCCGTGAAGGCGCGCTCCGTCCCCCCCTGTCGCGTGATGTGAAACTGCTCGGGGGTCAAAGCCTCCCGCCACTCCAAATCTGTCTTCTTCACCTTCGTCCCTGAAGTCATCATGGCCTCCGCCTCATGGTTGCTCGTTTGAATAGCCTCTTAACCAACAACGCGGCTGGGCCACAAGACACAAGGTATTCAAATAACCAAGACAGAAAGGCAGCGACTCAAAGCTCAATCACCGGAGGAGACACAAAGCCCCGCATTGCACAAGCCGGTCTCACAGTCCATCACCGAAGCCGA
>JAZAIZ010000141.1:0-10754 GCA_036230545.1 Myxococcota bacterium | reverse complement strand
GAGGGAGGTACCGTCGGGTTTTTTGGCGCCGTAGACTCCCAGAGCGTCGGCGCGGAGAGTGTCAACCACCACCATAATAACGCCCCCGGGGACACCTTCTGTGTCGCTCGCTCTCTCTGGGGTGTCGGGCTGGGAAGGGGGGAGTTGGGTGAGGACGCCAAAGAGCACGAGCACCCCAAGGGAAAGGAACCCACCCCAGGACCCCGAAGAAGGGAGCACCCGGCGGGTGATAAAGCCGCTGACCAGGGCCACCAGCAGGGCGAACGCCACCGCGGCGGCCGTGGCCTGAAGGCCCGTGCCGGGGGCCTCGCCAAGGACGTCTCGATAAATAATGAAGCGCCCCAAAACCACTGAGGAGAGGGTGGCGCTCAGGGTAAAGCCCAGACTGGCGGGCATGGGAGAGCGAATGATGGCCTGGGCGCAGGTGGCGCCGAGGCCCACCAGGGCCCAGAGGCTACCGTAGAGCAGGGCCGCCCACAGCAGGGGGACCCCACGATAAGCGGCCTCGGCGAGACCAACGCTGAGGCCGCCGAGGGTGCAGCCCCCCATGAGGGCGAAGGAGTGAATCGTGTGTTTTTTCATGGGAGGGGTTCTAGCGAGGGCGCTAAGAAAAGGCAAAGAGAAGGTGAGGTGGTCCTTTGGTGGGAGGCCTCTTTGGGGCTTCTGCCAACAAAGCGTGTGCGGGGGGCTTGACCCCGACCCCAAAGGGGTAGAGGAAGAGCCCCGAGCCCGTCGCGCGAGCTTGACTCGATGCGTCGTCTCAGGAATGCTGTGTGGCGGGGGCGCTGTTAATTCGACGGCGCTCTGTGTGCGTGAACGTTGGGAGAAAACGATGACAGTAGAAACAAAAGAAGCTCCACGACCCGGTAGAAGAGCGGCGATCGTGGCCGGTGTGCGAAGCCCCTTTGTAAAATCGAACGGTGTCTTTAAAAAGTTGTCCGCCCTCGACATGGCCAGTCGCGTGGTGTCTGAGCTGCTGGCGCGGCAAAATCTGTCCGGCAACGAGATCGACCGGATCGTGTACGGCCAGGTGGTGCCCGCGGTGGCCACCCCCAATATCGCCCGCGAGATCGTGCTCGCCACGGGCATGCCCCGCAACGTGGACGCCTACTCCGTGTCCCGCGCCTGCGCAACCAGCACTCAATCCCTGGTGGAGGGCGCGATGGCCATTGAGGCCGGGGACGCAGACGTCGTCATTTGTGGTGGCGCCGACTCTCTCTCCCGTCCCCCCATCACCTTCAGTGACCGCTTTGTCGAAATCCTGATGAAGGCCAACTCGGCTCGGGATCCCATGAGCAAATTGAAGGCGTTTTTGAAGCTCAAGCCCAAAGATCTGCTGCCCATTCCTCCGGCCATCGCTGAGTTCTCCACGGGCAAGACCATGGGGCAGTGCGCTGAGCAGATGGCCAAAGACAACAACATCGCCCGTGAAGATCAGGACGAGCTGGCGGCGCGCTCCCACGCGCGGGCAGCCAAAGCCTGGTCTGATGGGATCTACGCTGACGAGGTGATGGCCTTTCCCGTCTCCCCTGGTTACAAAGAGACCGCAGATCGAGACAACCTCGTGCGAGAGGACACCAGCGTGGAGAAGCTCGCCAAGCTGCGTCCTGCCTTTGACCGCGAGTATGGCAGCGTCACCGCCGGGAGTTCCTCTCCCCTCACCGACGGCGCGTCCGCGGTGATCCTCATGAGTGAAGAAAAGGCCGCGAGCCTTGGCTACTCCCCTCTGGCCTTTGTGAAGTCGTGGGGCTTTGCCGGGATTGATCCGGAGTGGCAGCTGCTGATGGGACCGGCCTTCGCTACCCCCATCGCCCTTGACCGTGCCGGTATGCAACTCGGAGACCTCGACCTGGTCGACATGCACGAGGCCTTCGCGGCGCAGGTGCTCTCCAACCTCCAGGCCTTTGGCTCCAAGAGCTTCGCCCAGGAGCGCCTCGGGCGCAACGAAGCCCTCGGCGAAGTGGACCCCGAGCGTTTGAATATCCACGGCGGCTCCCTGAGCCTTGGGCACCCCTTCGCGGCCACCGGGACGCGGCAGGCGCTGACCATGGCCAACGAGTTGAACCGCCGCGGTGGCGGCACCGCGTTGATCACGCAATGCGCCGCGGGGGGCCTTGGGGCTGCGGTTATTTTAGAACGATAAGTCTAATGTTTCTGAGATAGACCCTGCTGCGGCAGGACGAGAGGAACTCCATGTCAGGTAGTACCGTAAATGATTCGGGGCTGGGTCTTACCCACGCCCATTTTGAAGTGACAAGCGAGGGCGTGGCCGTCGTGCTGCTGGATGTTCAGGGAGAGTCCATGAACACTCTCTCAACGAAGGTCTCCGACGATCTGCGCGCGATCTGCGAGAAGCTCGAGAGTGACGACGCCATCCGGGCTGCGGTGATCGGCTCGGCCAAGAAGGGCAGCTTTGTGGCCGGCGCTGACATCAATATGCTCGCCGATGCCAGCACCGTGGAAGAGGCCGAGAAGCTCTCCCGGGACGGTCAGGAGGGCATGGCCCGCATTGAGGCGCTCTATTCCAAGCTCGGCAAACCCGTGGTGGCCGCTATTGACGGTCCCGCGCTTGGTGGCGGCCTGGAACTTGCTCTGGCGTGCTCCATGCGGATCTGCAGCAGCAGCCCCAAGACGATTATGGCGGTGCCCGAGGTGCAGCTCGGCCTCTTGCCCGGCGCCGGGGGGACCCAGCGGCTCCCACGCTTGGTGGGCGTGGCCAAGGGCCTCGACATGATGCTCACCGGTCGCAATATCCGGGCGAAGAAAGCCCGCAAGATGGGCCTCGTTGATGAGGTGGTGCCGGCGTCCATTCTTCTCGATGTGGCGAAAAAACGCGCCATCGAAGCGGCGGACGGCAAATTCAGCCCCCCACGAGGCTTCGCTCGTTTTAAAGAGGCCGCCGCAGGGCTAAGCGATCCGGACCAGCTCCAGCAGCTCGCCCTCGAAGAAAACCCCGTGGGACTTCGGGTGCTCTTTCGCAAGGCGACCGAGCAGACCCTCAAGACCACCAAGGGGCATTACCCTGCGCCCGAGGCTATTTTGGAGGTGGTTCGGGAAGGGGCCCTCAAGGGGGAGAAGGCTGGCTATGAACTTGAAGCGAAGCGCTTTGGAGAGCTGGTTCGCACGGACGTGGCCGGTGCCCTGATGTCGATCTTCTTCGCCACCCAGGACCTTAAGAAAGACAACGGCACCGAAAACCCCGATGAGGAGGGGCGACCCGTGGACCGAATCGGAGTGCTTGGGGGCGGCCTGATGGGCGCCGGGATCGCTGCGGTGTCGGTAACCAAGGCCAAGAGCGACGTGCGGGTGAAGGAGATCTCCAACGAGGGGGTCAACGCCGCGCTCAAGTATGTACGCGGGATTCTGGCCAAGGGGTTAAAACGAAAGATTTACCGCACCTGGGACGTCAACCGTATTATGAACCGCATCACCGGCACCACCACCATCGCGGGCTTTGAATCGATTCCCCTCGTGGTGGAGGCGGTGTTTGAGGATTTGGCCCTTAAGAAGCGGCTGCTTAAAGAGGTGGAAGACTCCGCGATGGGGGACACCATCTTCGCGTCCAATACGTCGGCGCTGCCCATTGGGGACATCGCCGAGGGCTCGGCGCACCCTGAGCGTGTAATCGGGATGCATTATTTCTCGCCGGTGGAGAAGATGCCGCTCTTGGAGATCATCGTCACGGACAAGACCGCTGATTGGGTCACCGCCACCTGTGTGGAGTATGGCCGCCGGCAGGGCAAGGTGGTGATTGTGGTGCGAGACGGGGTGGGCTTTTACACCTCGCGGATTCTGGCGCCCTTTATGAACGAAGCGGCCTGGGCCCTCTCCGAGGGCAGCTCAGTGCAGCAGCTGGACAAGGCGCTGACCGCGTGGGGCTTTCCCGTGGGGCCCATCACCCTGCTCGACGAGGTGGGTATTGACGTGGGGTCCAAGGTGGCGGGCATCATGCACGAGGCCTTCGGCGGCAGAATCGAGGCCCCCGACGCCATGGCGGCCCTGCTTGAGGATGGCCGCAAGGGCCGCAAGAGCGACAAGGGGTTTTACCTCTACGAGAAGGGTAAAAAGGGTGCGGTGGATGAGTCGGTTTATGGGATCCTGGGGGTGACTCCCGGAACCTCCGACGCCACCGACGAGGAGCTGCAGGACCGGCTTGTGCTGCAGATGGTTAACGAGGCGGCGCTGTGTTTGCAGGAGGGTATCCTTCGCTCGGCGCGGGATGGTGACGTGGGGGCAATCTTTGGGTTGGGCTTTCCGCCCTACACCGGCGGTCCCTTCACCTACACCGATAACGTGGGCGCCGACAAGATCGTGGAGCGTCTCGATGGCTTCGCGGCACGCTTTGGCGAACGCTTCACCGCTGCGCAGATCCTGCGGGATTATGCCCGTGAGGGGAAGAAGTTTCGTGACTAAGGCCTCGGGGGGCTTGTCGTTCTCTTCAGGGGCGGCGCGCCCTCTCTGTGATGCGGCAACGGTGGTGCTGACGCGCTCAGGTCCGCAAGGGCTTGAGGTCTATCTGCTGAAGCGCCCCGAAGGCAGCGGGTTTATGGGCGGGGCCTGGGTGTTTCCGGGGGGCAAGCTGGACCCGGAAGACCGGGCGTTGCCGCCGGAGGCGCTGTGGCCGGGTCATCGGGCTCTCTGTGAACGATTGGGGGAGACCCCGGGGCGTCCCCTCGACGAGGCCACCCGCCGCGGGCTGGTGGTGGCGCTTTGTCGGGAGCTCTTTGAGGAGGCTGGTATCCTGCTGGCCCGCGACGTCGCGACCCAGGAGATGTTTTCAGACGCGCATCCGCACTTTGAGCGGATTCTAGCTCAGCGCGCCAGGCTCTGCGCCGGGGAGATCTCCCTTGAGGGGCTGCTGAAGGAGAGCGGGCTTTGCATTGATGGGGCAGGCCTTGGGTATTGGGCCCATTGGATTACCCCCTCAGCGGAGCGTCGTCGCTTCGACACACGATTCTTTGTTGCGGCATTGCCGCTGGGCCAGACGCCCGAGCGGGAGCCCACCGAAACCGCGGATGCCCGCTGGATGCGCCCAAGGGAGGCCCTTGCGGCTCAGCGGCGGGGGGAGATGTTTCTGCCGCCGCCAACCCTGCGCACCCTGGAGGACATGCAGGGAAGGGGGAGCGTGGAGGACTTGATGGCGTTGATGGAAGAGCAGGCGCCCTTTGCGATTATGCCGAAGCTTCAACCCCTTGCGGAGGGGATGGCGGTGTTGTTGCCCTGGGACCGGGATTATCCCGGCGCTGAGGGCGACGCGCTTGACTTGGCGTTGCCGCAGGGGCACCCCTTTTTGGAGTCGCCCTCGAGGATCGTATTTGATGGGCAGGGGTGGTCCAGTGTAGATGTGCGTGCCTGAGGGGCCGCGAGCAGAAAGGTTATGACATGAGTGCGGAACGAAAACGCGAATTTATCGATTTTATGCTGGAGTCCAACGTCCTCACCTTCGGGGATTTTGTTACCAAAAGTGGTCGAAACACTCCTTATTTTTTGAACACGGGCCGCTATACCACCGGGGCGCAGCTGCGTCGACTCGGCGGTTATTATGCGGACGTCATCGCGGAGGTGTTTGGGAAGCAGGTCAACAACCTCTTTGGCCCGGCCTACAAGGGCATCCCCCTTGTGGTGACCACCAGCGGCCAGTTGGTGGAGCGGTATCAGCAGGATGTGTCCATCACTTTTAACCGTAAGGAAGCCAAGGACCACGGTGAAGGGGGCAGCCTGGTGGGGGATGATTATTCAAACCCGCCGGCGGGGGGATATCGGGTTGTGCTGGTGGAGGATGTAACCACCGCGGGGACGTCCATTCGAGAGACCATGCCGATGATCAAGGCCCGGCCGGACACGGAGGTGGTGGGGCTTGTGGTGTCGGTGGACCGGATGGAGCGAGGCACCGGAGAGCGCTCGGCCCTGGCGGAGCTGGAAGAGGCTTACGGCTTTGTGGCCGCGCCCATCGTAAACCTTGAAGACCTGTTGGGCTACTTGCGAGACAAGGCAGAGGCCGGTGTGCCGGTGATCTCCGACGAACATTATGGTAAGATGATTCAGTATTATGAGACCTACGGCGGGAAGTGACCACCAAATCAGGCTTCGCGCCGGATGTCTTGTGTTGCGTTTTGCGAATGCCGGCTTTGATTGAGAGGGGATGTGCAAGGTCAAGGTGTCTTCTTGAAAAAGAAAGCGGCCGGCGGGGAAATGAGATCCGAATTGTACGTCGAAGTGGCTCAAAGTTGAAAAGTCTGTCCGGAGAGTTTCCCTAACGGTTGATCATCTTACCTCGCTGGCTTATCTAGTGAGGGGAAATGATGGGCGGGTGTGGTTGCCCTTTCATCATCAATACAGCTATCGACATGGCCGCGTCGTGTGACCGCAGGGTTTGCACGGCGGGGGTTAGGCACAGAGAACCAGGGGGTTGCCTGATCAGTGGTGGGGTTTTTTTCGGGGGCTTTCGTCTCCGGTTTGTGACAATCGAGGGTGCCTTTTAAGGTGCGTGCAGGCGCGCGAGCGTCGAAGTGTATCTTTTTGGCGAGTTGTACGTCTTTCTATGAAAAGCAGTTGGAGGGAACGATGAGTGAGCAGAAGTCGGAGTGGGTTGAAGAGCAAGCGAGTGACGCGGCGGCCGCCGAGAATCGCGAGGAGGAGTCGAGCACCCGCATGAAGGTCCGCAAACGCAATGGGGATCTTGAGCCCGTGGACCTGAATAAAATCGTTCGGGCCATTACCCGTTCCTGCGGGGGACTCACGGAGGTGGACACCATTCGGGTCGCTACCCGCACCATCAGCGGTCTCTATGATGGGGCCACTACCGATGAGCTGGATGAACTCTCTATTCAGACGGCAGCATCCCTGATGGCCGAGGAGCCCCAATATTCGTTTCTGGCGGCGCGGCTTTTGAGCACCTTTATCGACAAGGAGGTGGCGAACCAGGAGATTCACGCGTTCTCCCAGTCGATTCGGGTGGGCGATGAGCGGGGGTTGGTGTCGTCTAACACCTTCGAGTTTGTTCAGGGCGCCAAGCGAAAGCTCAACGACGCCATTCAGAACGACCGCTCCGCACAATTTCAATATTTTGGCCTGCGAACCGTTTATGACCGCTACCTGCTCAAGGACCCCGAGAGTCGCAAAGTGATTGAGACTCCGCAGTATTTCTTTATGCGGGTGGCCTGCGGTCTCTCGAAAAACGCCGGAGAGGCCCTGGAATTTTATAAAATTCTGTCGTCGTTTGAGTACATGCCCAGCTCCCCAACGCTCTTTAACTCCGGGACTCGGCACCCGCAGATGTCCTCCTGTTACCTGCTGGACTCGCCCCAGGACAATCTGGAGGCTATCTACAGCCGCTATACTGACATTGCGAAGTTGTCCAAGCACGCCGGGGGAATTGGCATCGCCTACCACCGGGTGCGGGCAGCGGGCTCTCTGATTCGGGGCACCAATGGGGTGTCTTCGGGCATTGTGCCCTTTCTAAACACCCTCAATGCCTCCGTGGGCGCAGTGAACCAGGGCGGGCGGCGCAAGGGCGCTTGTTGTGTATACCTTGAAACGTGGCACGCTGACATCGAATCGTTTTTGGAGTTGCGCGAGAACACCGGGGATCACGCCCGTCGGACTCACAACCTCAACCTGGCCAACTGGATCCCTGATTTGTTCATGCAGCGCGTGGAAGAGGACGGGGTGTGGTCACTCTTTGATCCCCACACCATGCCTGAACTCTGTGACCTTTTTGGGGAGGCCTTTGAGAAGGCATACGTTCAAGGGGAGACGGACGGAAAGTTTGTCAACCAGGTGCAGGCTCGAGACCTCTATGCGCGGATGATGCGCTGCCTCGCTCAGACTGGCAACGGCTGGATGACCTTTAAGGACAGCTGCAACCGAAAGAGCAATCAAACCGGAGCGGCTGGCAACATCGTGCACTCGTCCAATCTCTGCACGGAGATTGTTGAGGTGAGCTCCGCCGGAGAGACCGCGGTGTGCAACCTGGGGTCGGTCAACCTCAGCCAATTTGTAAACGAGAGCGGCATTGATTACGAAGCCCTTCGGACCACGGTAAACACTGCGGTGACTTACCTCGACCGGGTCGTGGATATTAACTTTTACCCCACCGACGAGGCGGGGGCGTCTAATCGACGCTGGCGTCCCGTGGGCCTTGGGCTGATGGGGCTTCAGGATGTCTTCTTTAAGTTGAAGCTCCCCTTTGATTCGCCGGAGGCCTTGAAGATCTCCACCAAGATTCAGGAGGAGATGATGTTTGCAGCGTTCACCACCTCCTGTGCACTGGCGAAGGAGGAGGGACCGCACGAGAGCTTTCAGGAGACTCGCATGGCGAAGGGGACCTTTCCCTTCGAGTTGTGGGGAGCAGAGGTGGAGGAGGGCGCCCGGTGGAACAACCTTCGCAGGGATATCGAGCGCTACGGACTACGCAACTCGTTGTGTCTGGCCATCGCGCCAACGGCTACCATCGCCAGCATCACCGGCGTCTACGAGTGTGTCGAGCCGCAGGTGTCCAACCTCTTTAAGCGGGAGACCCTCTCGGGGGACTTTTTGCAGATCAACCATTACCTGATTGATGATCTGAAAGCCCGCGGGTTGTGGACCGACACCATGCGAGACCGCATTAAGCGCAACGAAGGGTCGGTGCAGGGCATCCCTGAGATTCCCGAGGAGCTGCAGTTGCTTTATCGCACGGCGTGGGAGCTGCCTCAGAAGTCGCTGATTGACATGGCTGCCGCCCGGGGCCCCTTTATTGACCAGGGCCAGTCATTGAACCTCTTTATGGCGACCCCCACCATCGGCAAACTCTCCTCCATGTACCTCTATGCGTGGAAGAAGGGCTTGAAGACCACCTACTATTTGCGCTCCCGGCCGGCGACTCAGATCGCAAAGGCGACCATCAGCCAGGAGGACACCCCCTATACCGAGGCCGAGGCCCTGGCGTGTTCGTTGGAGAACCCCGAGTCTTGTGAAGCCTGTCAATAAGGAGACGATGCCCGGATGATTCTCGAACCTGGACTAAATTTGACCCTGCGTCCCATGAAATACCCCGTGTTTTATGAGATGTATCAGGACGCCATCAAAAACACGTGGACCGTGGAGGAGGTGGATTTTTCCACCGATATTGCAGATCTGCGCAAGAAGGTGACGCCCGCCGAGCGCCACCTGATTCATCGGCTGGTGGCGTTTTTTGCGACGGGGGACTCCATCGTCGCCAACAACCTGGTCTTAAATCTTTACAAACATATTAACGCCCCGGAGGCGCGACTTTATTTATCCCGGCAGCTTTATGAAGAGGCGCTGCATATTCAGTTTTATTTGACGCTTTTGGACACCTATATCCCCGATATAGGGGAGCGAGAGCAGGCCTTCGCAGCGATTCACAATATCCCGTCGATTCGGGCCAAAGCGGATTTTTGCTTTAAGTGGGTCGACTCCATCGCTGACCTGGACAGACTGGAGAGCGCGGAAGACCAGAAGAAGTTTCTTTTGAATCTGACGTGCTTCGCCGCCTGCATTGAAGGTCTCTTCTTCTTTGCGGCCTTCGCCTACGTGTATTTTTTGCGCTCCAAGGGCCTTTTGCAGGGGCTCGCCGCGGGGACCAATTGGGTCTTTCGAGACGAGAGCTGTCATATGAACTTCGCCTTTGAGGTGATTCGGGAGGTTCGAAAGGAGCAGCCCGAGCTTTTTGATGACGATTTTCATCGACAGGTGGTGGAGATGATGGAGGACGCGGTGGACTGTGAGATGATCTTCGCCGAAGATCTCCTCTCGGAGGGCGTGTCGGGGCTCTCCGCTCGGGACATGCGTACCTACCTGGAGTTTACCGCCGATCAACGCCTGGGCAACCTGGGCTTTGTGCCACGCTTTGGAGCGAAGAACCCCTTCAGCTTTATGGAGCTGCAGGATGTTCAGGAGCTGGCAAATTTCTTTGAGCGGAGGGTGTCGGCCTACCAAACCGGCATTGAGGGTGAAGTGGCCTTTGACGAGGCTTTCTGAGGCGTGAGGGGGATGGGGGCGCTCTGCGGGGCGCCCCTGTCATTTCAAGCCCGGCTCCAAGGCGCAGGAAGGGACCCTTTTGAACTAAGAACAACGCTTCGTTGGGGGGTAAAAAGGGAGACTAGCTGGAGGCGCAGACCGGATTCGAACCGGCGTATAACGGTTTTGCAGACCGCTCCCTAACCACTTGGGTACCGCGCCGCCAGACCTCCTATATGCCGCAGGATGGTAGGGAATGTCAACGGTGGGTTGGATGGTGGGGGCTTTTTCCGGCTATAATAACCTCCGGGGGTGCCATGACAGATTCCAAGCGCAGAGCTCGTCGCTATCCGCTGGCGAGGGAACGACTCGGGGTGGGACGCGCGCCGAGCTCCGATGAGGCCCCTCTTGCGCCCCCAAGCCATAGCGCCCCCTTGGTGCGGCGGGGGGTTTCGGTGAGTTCTCCCCCCGCACGTGAAGAGGTGCCGATCGAAGAGACCGCCAAACGCGTCTTTTTTGGCGACACCCCCGATGGAGGACAGGGGTTTCAGGTGTTGATTCGGGACGAGGTCTTTGAAGACCTGCGCTGCTCCATTGATGTCCTGGAAGGTGGCGGTGTTCGGGCGACCTTCTTTGTGCGAGACACCAACCTTAGGCGCCTGCTGGAGGCGGAGACCGGTCGGCTCCGAACCCAGCTGGAAGCTCGTGGTTTAAGGGTCAGCGAGATTTTGGTGGTGACTGTGGAGGAATCGGAGGAGTGAGGGTGCCCATAATGGGGCCCTCAATGTGTA
>JAZAIZ010000140.1:0-1451 GCA_036230545.1 Myxococcota bacterium | reverse complement strand
TGATGTCCTTGGGGTAGTTCAGCACCGCGACAGGGCCGCCGATAACCTTCTCGGTGAGGTAGCGCTCGTGCTCAGACTGGAGGTCTGCGCCCCAGTGCACGGGGTATTCGAAGCTTTCTCCCGAGGCTTCGAGTCGCGTGACCGCCGCGGTGTAGTCCATGTGCTCAAATTGGGAGTTGACGAAATCCTCAAGTCGCTTGAGGCAGCCCTTGTCAACGAATTTGTTAAAGAAGGCGATGTCGTCTGCGTTCTCGTCGAGGACCGCTTTGAAGATGTATTTGAGGAAGTCCTCTGCCAGGTTGGCGTCGTCGATGAGGTCGGCGAAGGCGATCTCGGGCTCCACCATCCAAAACTCCGCGAGGTGGCGCCGGGTGTTGGAGTTTTCGGCCCGGAAGGTGGGGCCGAAGGTGTAGACCTTGCTCATGGCCAGGCAGTAGCTCTCGACGTTGAGCTGGCCGGAGACGGTCAGGTGGGCCTCCTTGCCGAAGAAGTCCTGGCTGAAGTCGACGGCGCCCTTGTCTGTTTTCGGGAGGTTGGCCATGTCGAGGGTGGACACCCGGAACATCTCGCCGGCGCCTTCACAGTCGTTGGCGGTGATGATGGGGGTGTGAATCCACATGAACCCCTCTTGGTGAAAATAGCGATGGATGGCTTGGGCCAGGGTGTTTCGGACCCGGGTCATGGCGCCAATGATGTTGGTTCTGGGGCGCAGGTGGCTATACTCGCGGAGGTATTCCCGGGTGTGGCGCTTGGGGGCCATGGGATAGGTGTCGGGCTCTTCGACCCAGCCAATAACCTGGATGGCCGTGGCCTGGATTTCAAGGGATTGGCCTTTGCCCTGGGACTCCACCAGCTCTCCCACGACCCGCACCGAGCAGGCGGTGGTGAGCTTTTTGAGCTCGGACTCGTAGTTGGGGAGGTCGGCGGGGGCGATGACCTGAAGGGCGTCAAAGCAGGAACCATCGTGTACCTGAACAAAGGAGAGGCCGGCCTTGCTGTCCCGTCGGGTTCGCACCCACCCCTGAATTTGAACCTGGGCTCCGGCCTCAACGGCTCCTTGAAGGATGGACTTGATGGAGTAATTTTCTGCCATGATCTCTTCTCGCGACGTCGGCGCGGAGTTCGCGCTTTCGGGGTAATAAATGGTTATGCCTCAGGGGCGCACCTACGGGAATGGCGCAAAGAAATCAAGATGATGTGGAGTTGGAGGGGGGGGGGCTTATTCGATGGGTTGCAGCGCGGCGGTCGCGACGTGGCCGGTGACTCCCTCCGCACTCTGAACGATGGAGTAGCTGCCGTTGTTTTGGAGGAGGGTCACTTCGGTTCCGGCGCTGAAGGTTCCGTCACTGGGGCGCGCTTGCTGAGGCCCGTTGCGATAGTAGGGGGAGTCGCTGATGAGGACGTGGGTTTTGGGGAGGTCGGCGGCGTTTTGGGAGGGGATAGACATGGGA
>JAZAIZ010000139.1:0-5770 GCA_036230545.1 Myxococcota bacterium | reverse complement strand
CATTCAGTGCTTTACAGGTGCGGTATCGGAGTTTATTAGGCGCTGAATCCTGTGTTTTCGATGTGTGGGTCCTTGGTGGCCGGAGGTTGTGTGTGGCTGTGGATGCTCTGTGTGGGGCGGATTCCCTCAGGTATGGGATGTCTTTCATGGAGGAGTCAGAGCTAACAGACTTGCTCTCAGAGAGTACATTTTATATGCAATCTCGAGTGGTTAAACCCTCACGACGGGTTTAATTGCCGCAGGTTTGCAGAGGTTTTTAAATTGCGACGCGTGCCTCATTTTTTGATGCGATGCGTCGGATAGGATCCGCCAGAGCGACTCCAATGATGGGTGCGCTCGGTTGAGGTCTTCAATCACGAGAAGGTGTTTTGCATGTCCAATATTTCGTTAGTGAGAGATGTTTCTTCTGATGAGCTTAGCCATGATGAACGCCTCAGTACCTATCGAAATATGCTCTTGAGCCGTCGTTTGGATGACATTGAGATCCAAATGAAGCGGCAGAACAAAGTGTTCTTTCAGATCTCGGGTGCGGGGCACGAGGCTACCCAAACTGCGGCTACTCAGCATTTGATCCCGGGGCATGACTGGTTTTTCACCTATTATCGCGATCGCGCCCTCTGTCTTGGACTCGGGGTGACCCCCGCAGAGATGCTTTTGCAGGCGGTCGGCGCTGCGGATGATCCCTCCTCCGGTGGCAGGCAGATGCCCGCGCACTGGGGCCACAAAGAATGGAACATTGTTTCGTCGTCCAGTCCCACCGGGACCCAGTTCCTGAACGCCGTCGGATGTGCTGAGGGGTGTGTGGAGCCAGAGCGCTTCGGCTTGGATCAGGTCGAGGATGAGCCCGAGGTGGTCTACGTTTCTTCGGGGGACGGCACCACCAGCGAGGGCGAATTCTATGAGGCCTTGAACACGGCGTGCAACTCCAAATTGCCGGTGCTTTTTCATATTCAGGACAACGGCTACGCCATCTCGGTCCCCGTGGAGGTGCAAACCGCCGGCGGCTCTATCAGCAAGCTGTTGACCGGCTACCCCAATCTTTTGATCCTGGAGTTTGATGGCTGCGACCCTGAAGAGAGTTCACTCAATTGGAAAAAGGCGGTCGCTTATGCCCGCGCCCGCAAGGGACCGGTGCTCTTACACGCCCACGTGGTGCGTCCTTACTCCCACTCCATGAGCGATGATGAGCGGATGTACCGAACCAGTAAGGAGCTCAAGGAGCAGGCGAAACTGGACCCAGTCTTTACCTATCGACGTGCCTTGATTGAGGATTACGAGGTTGATGAGTCTGAGGTGGAGGCTATCGAAGCGGATGTGCGCGTGGTCATTGAAGAAGCACGGAAGGTGGCGATTGATGCGCCAGGTCCTTCGAGTGAGTCCTCCATGGACTTCGTCTATTCTCCGGACGTCGACCCGACCTCTGCAGATTTTGACTCTCCCGCTGAGCTTCAAGGCGAGCCCAAGACCATGGTTGATATGATCAACCTCTGTTTAACCGGCGAGATGGAGCGGTCACAAAACGTCGTGGTTTTTGGAGAAGACGTCGCGGACACCTCCAACGAGCAGGACCTTCACGAGCTCGCGGGCAAAGGCGGTGTTTTTAAGGTGACCGCAGGGCTGCAGCGGAAATTTGGCTCCGATCGGGTTTTCAACTCTCCGCTGGCTGAAGCCAACATTATTGGTCGCGCGGTGGGGATGGCCGTTAGGGGTCTGAAGCCTGTCGTGGAGATTCAGTTTTTTGACTATATCTGGCCAGCCATGATGCAGATTCGAAGTGAGCTTGCTCTGATGCGGTGGCGCTCCAACAACACCTTTAAATGCCCCGTTGTTATTCGAGCGACCTATGGCGGCTACCTTAAAGGAGGCGCGATTTATCACTCCCAGACTGGTGAGTCGATCTTCACGCATATCCCCGGCCTGCGTGTGGTGATGCCCTCTAACGCTCTTGACGCCAATGGCCTCTTGAGAACCGCGATTCGTTGTGACGATCCGGTCTTATTTCTCGAGCACAAGCACCTGTATCGACAAACCTATAACCGGGCTCCCGATCCGGGGCCTGAGTTTATGATCCCCTTTGGGAAAGCAAATCGTCTTCTTGAGGGAGATGATTTAACCCTCATCACCTACGGTGCATTGGTGAAGCGCTCCCTGGATGCGGCGAAAGAAGCCGCCAAAGAAGGTCTTAAGGTCGAGGTGTTGGATTTGCGCACCATCAATCCCTATGACTGGGATGCCATCGTCGAGAGCGTTAAAAAGACCGGTAAGGCTATCGTGGCCTATGAGGATAACCTCAGTTGGGGCTCCGGCGCAGAGATCGCTGCTCGAATCGGTGATGAGCTCTTCGAATATCTTGACGGCCCCATTCAGCGAGTGGCCTCTCTGGACACCTTCGTTGGTTATCACCCCTCCCTTGAGGAGGCGATCTTACCTCAGGTGGATGATATTTTGGCCGCTATTCGTAAATTGTCGGCATTCTAAACCGTTTGATTACCCTGCCCACCGGGAGTTTTTATCCCCGCTTGTCCCGCTTTTACCTTAGAGGACCTCGTAATATTTCGGGGTGTGGACCGGGTGAATATTGTTCCACCCTCGTGGCGGTGGTACCGTCATTACTTCGCGGGGTTGGCCCCGGTTGAATAAGGACACGTCGAAGAGAGGGTTGTTTCGAGTCGCAAGAGCGTCAGTAGCACGAGGATTAACCTAGCTTGTGAAGCACTATAGATGAATAGCGACAATTCAGAGATAGGGAGCTTTCTCCCCGGAAGACCTCCTGACAGCCTGGGAGTTTTGCGTTTGTTTGCCATCGCTTCACGGGTTGTTTGTGCAAAGCCCGAAAATTATACGGAAGTGACGAAGCGGCTGAGTGATGCGGTGTCGGAGCTGGTGCCTCCTGAGTCCCTCGCGGCGAAGGATTGCGCACATTTGTGGCAGGTGTTTAGCCGCTTTGCGGGACACCCCAAGCCGATGTTACGAGAAGAGGCGGGCAAGGCCTTTTGTCGGGATCTCGACTTTATTGGTCAGCAGCTGCAGCTTCCTCCCTTGCCGGGGTGGGAGCGCTTACCAGAGGGCCTCGTTGAAGCGTCCGACATGGAAGAGAAGACGAGCGTGTCATCGGAGGATGCGCTTAAGGCGGCGAGGGCCCGGGCTCGGAAGGCGGCCGCCGCGTTGGAGAGTGGTGAAGCGTTGAAGGCTTCCGAGATTGCCTCTATTTTACGAAGCATCGATAGCACTGTTATGGAAGAGGCGCTTTTAGTCCTCGTGGACGGGGTGCATTTGAGTCGTGGTGAATTATCTCTTTTAGTGCGGTGGCTTTCTACGGATAATGAGCTGGAGTCCGATGATGAACTCTTGACGGAGCTTCTGGCGCAGGTGGGTGACTGGCTGATTAAGTGATTTTTAGAAATGAGTGGGGAAGATCATGGTGTTAAAAATCAAACAGGACCACTCGCGATTTCGCGAGATTGTGCGTGGCAGAATCAAGCACAACCTGAAGAAGTACATCTCTCAAGGAGAGCTCCTCGGTAAGCAGGGGGGGGACACGATTTCAATTCCGCTGCCGCGGATTGATCTTCCCCATTTTGTTTACGACCACCGAGATCGGGGTGGGACCGGTCAGGGGGAAGGCGAAGTGGGGGATGTCCTTGAGCCCGGCAACGTAGAGCCCGGTGAGGGAAGTGAGGCAGGAGGGGAGCCGGGAGAGCACAGCCTTGAGGTGGACATCTCATTGGATGAATTGGCCGAGATGCTGGGGGAGGCGCTGGAGCTTCCCAATATCGAACCCAAGGGCTCCGAGCGGATCACAAGCGACAGCATTCGCTATACGGGGGTGAACTCTACTGGGCCGGAGTCTCTCCGACACTTTAAACGAACCTTTAAGCAGGCGCTGCGGCGGCAAATCGCAACGGGGAACTATGACCCGGTGAACCCGGTGATTATCCCAACTCGCGATGACCGGCGCTATCGAAGCTGGAAGATCAAGTCTGAGCCTCAGACGAACGCGGCTATCATCTACATGATGGATGTCTCCGGGAGTATGGGGGAAGAGCAGAAAGAGATCGTGCGTATTGAGTCCTTCTGGATCGATACATGGCTGCGCTCCCAGTACAAGGGGATTGAAACCCGTTATATTATCCACGACGCCATGGCCAAAGAGGTGGATCGCGACACCTTCTTTCACACCCGCGAGTCCGGGGGAACGATGATCTCCAGCGCCTATAAATTATGCGCGGAGGTGATTGAAGCGGACTACCCTGTGGCGGATTGGAATATCTACCCCTTCCATTTCTCCGATGGTGACAATTGGTCGACTGATGACACCAGGCTCTGCCTGGATCTTCTCAGGGACCGAATCTTTCCGGCGAGCAATGTGTTTTGTTACGGTCAGGTGGAGAGCCCCTATGGTTCAGGGCAGTTTATCAAAGATCTGCGGGGAAGCTTCTCAGAAGAGGACATGGTCATCACCAGCGAGATCCCCAATAAGGACGCGATCTACCGCTCCATTAAGGAGTTTCTTGGTAGAGGCAAATAAACGCTTCTAAGCTTGAATCGCGTTTCCAATGATCCGGCTTAATTTGACCAGGGAGGGGTCTGCCTCAAACTCTGTCAGGCGCTTGGCGACCTCGGGTAACTTACGGTGGCCGGCCGCCCATACGGGTTTGGGTCGAATGACAAAGGGCGCTCGCACCACTGACTTCTCAGGGTAGTCAAAGAGGTAGGTGTTGTGGACGGTTCCCCGGCCCGAGCGAATATCTTCGAGGGAGTTCCCCGGATAAGCGCCCCATGTGGTGACACAGAGCCCGTAGATTAAACCGGCCCAGCAATTAATTCCAATTCCACCGTAGCGTAAATTGGCGATGGCCTCCTCGACAAGGGCTGCGTGAAGCTTCTGTGTCTCAGGGTGAACCAGCATCATGCATGAGAGGTTTCCCCACACGCTGGTGTTCGCGAATGGAACCGCCTTCTCAAGGAACTCAGGGGCGTCTGCGGCGTCGATATTGACTTCGGCCACCACCCCGCAGAAGGCCTCGTTGGTGAGGGCGAACTCTCCGGGCTGGGGAGGGACTTCCGGGATAATAGTCCACGGGACAATCTCCGCTCCCGCTTCGGAGACGGGGAAGGCGTTGGGGTAGGCGTCCATAAAGGCTTTGTAGCGCTCGTGAGCGCCGGGGTAATAGGCTTTGCGAGCGGGGACTTTGGAGAGGGCGCGGTGAAAACGTCGTCGAAATTCCTCCTTCAACTCCCAGTCCTTTGCCATGACAATGACCTTGGCGGCGTTGCAGTTAAACGAGCCATTGTTGGAGACCATTCCGGCGATGTGCTCTGCCTGGTACTCGAGCTCGGCGTTGCTCCAAGGCCCGGGGACTACCAGCACCGGAGTGACGCAACCAAGCTCAGAGCTGATGTCTTTTTGCAAATTGGGACGCCCTTCCTCTTTGCGGGAAGCCTGCTCGTTTGGAGCTCCCCACACGATACTGTCATGGGTTTTGTCCGAGCCGGTGATGTGAATAGTGTCGATGGAGTCGTGGTGAGTTAGATGCGCTCCCAACTCTGCCCCGCCGTGAACCACACAGAGAACGTTCTCTCGAATGAGTGGGGCGAAGGCCTCTTCAATATAGGGCCCAAGGTAGGCGTTGACGGGATTGGTTTTGAGCAGCACTACCTCGTCTTCAACAAATAATTTGTGGAGACAGTCCATGGGGCCAATGGATGCTACGTTGCCTGCCCCCAAAACCAGCGCGACCTTGCCATCGCCGGCGGATGAACTCTCAGT
>JAZAIZ010000138.1:0-3943 GCA_036230545.1 Myxococcota bacterium | reverse complement strand
TCCGAGGGCCCGGTCGAGATGCAGGAGGACGACAAAGAGTCCGGCGAGCCCTCGACCGCACCCCTAAAAACCAGACCCGGCACCGAAGGCAACGAAGCCACCACTGCCGGGAGCCCTGAAGCCATAGCTGGCAACGAGGGCGCCGAGGCCGATGAAGGACCAGCGCAAGCTGCCGCCGGAGCCCTTAACCAAGGTGGCTTTCCCGGAGAAGATGAGATGGGATTGACGGGGGGCATGGACGAACCTGATGAAGGCCAGAAAGCCCTGGATGAAGCCGCATCGAGCGCTTCCGAGACGGGGGCCAGCGCAGCCATGAAAGCGCTCTCCAAGAGCTCCAGCAGTCCGGAGTTCAGCGCCGCAGGCCTCGACGGACTCTTGGAGACAGCCGACGACTCGGATGAAGAACCCGAAGAGGGATCCCTCAGCGCTATGATGGGCGAGGGGCTCAGCGCGTTTGAAAACCTTGAAATTGACGACTCGAAAAACGAGTTCCTCATGGGGGACTGGCGGGCCACCATGGACGTCGAGACCGGCAGCAAGAGCGCAGCCAAGGCAGCGCTCATGAAGGAGCTGGGCATCGAAGCCACCGCGGAGGAGCAGGCATCAATGAACGCCCAGGGCGACGCCGCGATCAAAGACGGACTCGCCATGATCAAACGGATGTCCGAGAAAATGGAAGGCAACGCCCTGGCCAATGGGATGAAAGCCATCGCGCACCTGAAAAAACAACAGGGCAATGACGGCGACCTCAGCGGGGGCATCTTCGGAGACCTTAGCGGCTCAGAAGCCGAGGAATTCCTCGCCAAACTCGAAGCGGAGGGAGGCCCGGAAGCGGTGGAAGAGTGGGTCAAAGACGCCACCGACAATGGCGCGCTTCCCAACATCCAGAGAGACCAAAACGGGGAGCCCCTTCGAGACGAAAACGGCGAGCTGATGCTCCGAGAAAAGAACGTCGTGGATTACTTCTCCGGCTTTCTCCCGGCTGTGCCCGGCAGGCCCAAGGGCGTCACCCAATCCGACAACTTCCGGGGACTTCTTGAGGGGTACGCCGCAAAATATATCTCTGTGGACTTCACCACAATGCTCCGCATGCTCCCTAAATCCATCTACATTTTACTTATCGTACTGCTGGCCACCCTGGTCATCGGTTTTTTCCCCACCCGCGTGAATTGCGTGGTAGAAGCCATGGAGACCAGCCCCCTCAGCTACACCGTCTCCGGCATCGTCATCACCGCCCTCGGGGGCTCCATCACCGCCCTGATGACCTTCAGCGTCGTGCTCGCCCCCGTTGCGTTCTTTATGGCGCTGCTCTTTACCTTCTGCTGGGCGCTTGGCATCATCTCCCTCGGCATCTCCATTATGGAGTCCATCCCCTTCCTCGGGCTCGCCAAAGGAGACCGTGATATCCCTTTTTTGCTGGGACTCGCCTTAACAATCAGCCTGATGGCGATCCCGCAATACGGTATCTACGTCTTCTATGCGACCCTCTGCCCCTGTATCGGCGCCGCCTACGCCACCCGGCTCGGCACCGACACCTGGGTTAGAAAATAGACCGCCCCAGCGCTACCACGCCACGCGCCGGCAATGGATATCATAATCGGAGCTGGCCCCGGCGTCCTTCTCCTGCCAGCAGGTGATGATATCATCCCCCACCACCACGGAGTCGGGTGCTTTGCTCGCTTCGCTGCTGCCGTTGGGAGCATCGCTCACCTCACTCAAGAGCTCCACCGCGCTCCCCTGATCCCCCGTATAGCGACGAATCAAAATATCATAATCAGCACCCGAATTCGCCACGCTGGCATTGGAGGCCCAGGTCACCCCCATGTCGGGGCTCTGACTACCACCTCTCAACACCACCCGAGGCGCTTCGTGATTGGCGCCGGCCAGGGGAGACTCGCTGGTCACCTCAACCGCGGCCCCAAACGCGCCGGAAGACGGGAGTTTATTATAAAAGACCGAGAGCCCCTGAGCCTGATTCGCGCAGTCGCGGCTGCCAACCCAAGTCACATAAACAGTCGCGTCAATCACCGCCACCGCAGGATCGGACACCACCCCTCCGTTGCAGCTCAGAGGCACCGCCGTGCTTGCCCCCGGGGAAGTTCCCATGGCGCGATAATGAAGCACTCCATCAGACACCCACACCACATGCGCGCCCCCCGTCGCATCCCGCGCCACCGCAGGGGACAACGCTCCCCCCGCTCCGCTGTCATCGGAGACCTGCGCCGCAGCCCACACCCCTGCACTAAGCGTGGAATAATAAATCTCGAAGGACCTCGAAGTCCCAGCGGCCCGAAGAACCACCCCTGGGCTGTCGCCGGCCATAGCCAGTGTCGCCTCATAAACCTCCGGACAGCTCCCTCCCTGAACGCAGGTCAGATCCCCCCCGACGCTCACGGTGCTGATGGGTCCGAGGCCAACGGCGTTAGTGCCATCCCAGGTTCGGTAGAGGATGTCCGCGTCAGCGCTTCTGGCCCCCGCGGTGCCCGTGTCCGTCCAAACGATGTGCGCCTTGCCGGTGCTGTCAACGGCCACATCGGGCAGAGTAGCGTGGGCTGATTGGTCACTTAAACGAGAAACCTCCACCGGAGTGCCCCACCCAAACTCCGCGTCGAGCCGCGCCACCTTCACAGTCGTCTTGTCACACTGGTCACTCCCGCTGCATTGCTGCCACACCGCGTACACACGCCCAGAACCTCCGGCGGCCACCCGCGGAGAGAGCGAATTAAACTGGTTCGCCTCCGAGGTCAGCGTTTTTATGGCCAACGGCTCGGTGTCGGGGGTTGGCTGAGCCACCACTGGCGGCGAATACTGTACGCTGAGGGCGACCCCCGTGGAGACCTCATCCTCTCCCTTATAAGCTTTAAACACCAGATAATTGGCGCTGCTCTCTTCACCGGACTTAAGCTGAAGGGTGATAATCGTGGACCATGTGGTCTCTTTATCCCTCGCCACCACCAGCGACTCGGAGACCTTCTCTCCGCCCGCGCCCCCGAGATGGTGGCTTATCCACACCCCGGTGTAGGCCGGCTTGGTCCCCGAAAAAGAAATCGTCGCCTGAGTCGACGTAACCGCGGAAGCGGTGTTGGGAGAGGTGATGGTCACTGGGTCGACGGTCTCCACCGGGGGAGTCACCACCGGAGGGCCCAAATCGGGTGGGGTCGTGTCCTCCCCACCGCACCCCACAGCCATCACCCCCACAAGCCCCAAAACACTCAACCACGCCAAAACAAAACCACGCCCTGTTCGCATCCCACACCTCCAGCAAGAGTTCGATGGAGTCTCCCACCAGTGGGAGATAATTTCAATCCGCAATTCCCCCCCCGGTTGAACCAAGGGCCCCTCCAACCCCACGCCATCTGTCTCCTTGGCACAGAGCGCCTCAGCCCTTAGATTGGGGGAGTGGAGACAACAACACACAATGCCCCCGGCCCCGCCTCCGCCCACTCCCATGTGGTGCTCTTTGACGGGGTGTGCAATCTTTGCAACGGCACCGTCAACTTTCTCATCGACCGGGATCCCAAGCAAAACCTGAAGTTTGCTCCCCTGCAGTCAACGCGCGGAGCAGCCCTGCTGAGGCATCACCAACTCGACGACACGCTGAGCACCATCATCCTGGTCGAAGAGGGGGTCGTCTATCAACGCTCTACGGCGGTGCTGCGGATCACGCGCCTGCTGAGCGGAGGGTGGCCCCTGCTCAGCGTTCTTTTGCTGGTTCCGGCGGTGCTACGGGACGGGATCTACACCCTGATCGCCCAGCGCCGCTACCGGTGGTTTGGACAAAGCGAGCGCTGCCGCGTCCCAACCCCCGACCTGCGGGAGCGTTTTCTCGAATAGTTCTTAGTTCGAGCATCACAAAACCCCTCTATAACAGCAGCTTAGCAACGTCCCCCCCGTGAGGCACAGCCTCCCTTCTTTTCCCCCACCCAACGCAACTTTGGCCTCT
>JAZAIZ010000137.1:0-3657 GCA_036230545.1 Myxococcota bacterium | reverse complement strand
GGCGTCCTCGAGGGTCCCCGTCACTACCCGCTGCTGCGCTGTGCAGGCCCGCGCCACAAAGGCAAGCGGCAGCTTCCGGGGATAGCCACGACTAAGCATAAGGGGCTGCCACGTCGCGGTGGTCGATTTGCCCATAAGAAGCACCACGGTGGTCGAGGGGCAAAACTCCGGAATGGAAAGAGGCTGTCCCCCCTGCTGCCGGTGTGCCGTCACCACGACGAAGCTGTCAGCCACCCCGCGATGGGTCACCGGGATCCCCGCAAACCCCGGCGAGGCGATCGCGCTGGACACCCCCGGCACCAGCTCAAAGGACACCCCGCTCCGAACGCAGGCATCGAGTTCTTCTCCAAGGCGGCCAAAAACAGCCGGGTCGCCCCCTTTTAAACGTGCCACCCGCTCTCCTGCCTGAGCATAGCCCACCAAGAGCTCGCAGATCTTATCTTGGGGCATCGAATGCTGCCCGCACCGCTTCCCCACATAGATCAAAGCGCCACCGATCCCTTCGAGGAGCCTGTGATCGACGAGACTGTCATAAAGCACCACGTCTGCATCCTGCAGCGCCCGGTACCCCCGAAGGGTGATCAAGTCAGCGTCTCCGGGACCAGCCCCCACAAAGGTCACCCTGCCCTTCCCCTCCTGCACACCGTGGGGCCGCCCGACTGTCCCCGCGGCCACCGGACCGCGAACCAAGGGGATAATGGTGGAGTCACTCATGGCTCAGGAGTCTCCCCCTTGCGCTCTTTGGGTCGAATCGCCACTGCACAGGTTTTGCAGGGTGGTTGGCGGGGGTCAGGAGCAAACGCCGAGCAGGTTAACCGATTGATGATATCTATATGCATGGGAATATGAACCTGTCCTGCATGATCGCCGCTGGTGATCAATGCCCTCACCGTGGGCACCCCTCGTTTTGACTCCACCACCCTGTCCCCAGGCTCAATGCAAAGCCGCTGCGCGTCCGAAGAGTGAAGCTGCGCACAGGGGGCCTCAGGCTAAAGCTTTCTTAAAAGGCCGAACGTTTGAGTTCGAATCCAACTATGCCATTGGCTTGAACACCCCCGTCCTGTCAATAAGGTAAAGCAAAAGTTTCGGCTCCGAGTCTCAGCCACAGGACGGGGTGCCGCAACCATAAAGCAAGTCCGACCGTCGGAGCCATAGAACCATCCGTCTCACAGCAATCACCGCTCCGGGACGTCGTCGCACTTCGCTCCTTAGCCACCATCTCAAACACCCCACCGAAGCTTCACTTTTCAAAAGACAAGAGGGATACTGGTCTCAGATCTACGAAAGGAGATCAGCATGCCCATCGGGTTTCCCAATGTCGCGTTTCCCACCCGCACCATCAACAGCTACGGCCAGGATCAAAACTGCTATTATGTGACCATCGCCGCCCTCCTTGGAAAGACCGTGGAGGACCTCACCGGTGAGACGGAGCTGATGCAGAACATCACCGGCACCGACGCAGATATCAAGGAGGTCTTCCGCGCGGCGGGGGTGAACGTTCAAAGCAAAGAGTTCACCAACGGAACCGATCTCTACAACGTCTTGATGACCCTCCCCCCAGGCTCCAGCGTCGGCATGGCTTACAAACAGCACGGCAGGGACGTCGGACATATGCTCGTGGTACAACGGGATCCAGGAAGTTACCCCCTGCATGCCGCCCCGGGGATTCGATGCCTCGATTATCAAAAGGTTCCGATCGTCGAGAGCCCCTTCCCGCCGGCCCCCCATATCGAGCGGGCGTGGATTTACTTCCAGGCCTGAGTTCGAGTCACAACCAGGCCGCCCTTGCATTTCCGCGCAGCTTGGCGCACTATTTATGGCGCTACCTAACCCCCAAAGGCCCCTGAACCAGAGGTGAACCGCATGACCGAACCAACAAGAAACAGCCCCTGCCCCTGTGGAAGCGGAAACAAATTCAAACACTGCTGCATGGGCAAACCCGCCCCCAGCGTCGAGCGTAAGAAAATTCGACGCATCTCCGGTGGGATCTGCCTTGTCTCTATTATCTTCGCCCTGTCCACGGGCTACTATTGGGGCTGGGAGACCTCCGCGGTGTTTGCAGTGCTGGGCCTGATGCTGGGTGGAGGCATCGCACTCTTTGTTAAGCCCCCACCCGCCACCAAAGATCGCAGCTCTTCGGGGAGCATCGACTTCGGACGTTGAGCTGACAAGCCAGCCTCACCACCAATAACCTCTTTGTTGCCCGCTCCCCCATGCTATAAAGAGGCATGGCCAGATTATTTCGACTGCTCTGCGGACTTGGCTTAAGCGCGGGTCTTCTTGTGTTCATCTTCAGAGACGTCGACGTCGCTCAAATGACCGACAAGCTCTCCCGGATAGAGCCGCGCTATCTCCTCGGCTATCTGGCGTCCCTCGCCCTGATGCAAACCTGTCGCATCTTTCGCTGGGCAGCCCTGACCCGGCACCTCGCCCCTCTCTCGCTGCTCGCCCACACCAGAATCACCAGCATCGGCATGGCCCTGATTATCCTACTCCCCCTTCGACTCGGTGAGTTCGCCAGGCCTATTCTTCTGGGCCAGGAGGCCGATATTCCCATCTCCAGCGGGGTGGGCGCGGTAGCCGTGGAGCGCACCCTCGACGGACTCCTGGTGACCATACTCTTTTTCCTCTCCCTTGCGTTGGTTCCCGAGGGCGTCTTGGTCCCCCTCTCTCTCCAGACCGCCGGCTACGCCTCCCTCGCGGTGTTCTCCGGCGCCTTCATCGTGATCGTCGCCAACCTGGTCGCGCACCAAAAGCTTGAACGCCTCCTCTTTGCCACCCTCGGCAAACTCTCCCCCAAGGGCACCGAAACAATCATCCAGCTGCTGCAATCCTTCACCCAGGGGCTGCGGAGCCTCCCCAACCTGCAGGCCACCTGCAACGTCCTCTTTTGGACCCTGAGCTTCTGGGCCCTTCAGGCCGCGGGGTTTTGGTATGTGCTCGAGGGCTTCGGTTGGGAGCTCCCAGGCATCGCGGCGTGGTTGATGATGTGCACCATCGTGCTCGCGATCATGCTCCCCGCAGGCCCGGGTTTTTTGGGTACCTACCAAGGCGGTATCCTCCTCGCCCTGAGCCTCTTCGGGGTCTCCACCACCGACGCCATGGCCTTTGGACTGGTGGTCTATCCCCTGACCCTCCTCTTCAGCGTCGTCCTCGGCGGAGCCTTTCTGCTCAGCAGCCCCGAGTCACGCAAGGCCCTGCTCCAGCCTTTTGCGCTACAAAAAGCCGTCGGTTGAGTCCTCCCCCCGCGCGCTTCTGATCGAGGGGTTTTCTTGCAAGAACAAAGTGGCTGCACTATAGGAGCCCTGAATTTTTCGAGTATTCTAAATGCCCCCATTCAGAGGAGCTTAATCGTGAGAACTCTTTGCCTCACTCTCGCAATGCTGGTCGCGCTGCCAGCATTCGCCAAACCCCTTCAACCAAGAGACGTCCCCCCGGAGGTGTTCCTTGACCGCAGCGGAATGCCTGAGCTCGTTCTGCAGAACACGCTGCTTGGGGGCTATATTGGGGGTTCCCTGACCTTACTCTTTGACGACCCCGTCCGTCAGGCCTCTGGCATCATCCTGGGACCGCTCCTTGGGTTTGGACTCCCCTTTCTCCTTAAACACGAGAAACCCGTGCACGTCGCCGAGGCCGGCTTTTATAATTTTGCGGAGC
>JAZAIZ010000136.1:0-4747 GCA_036230545.1 Myxococcota bacterium | reverse complement strand
AGAGCCCCTTGAAAAGGGCGTCCAGACGCTTCATGATGGGCTCCATGCGCCCTTACCTTGAAATGCCCGAGGCCATAAGCCCCCAACGTCGGCGTCAACTGCTGTCGGACTTTGAAGAGAGTCTCCTCATTGGCACCAGCCCTCTGACCGGTACGTTTCAAAGCACCCGAGGGGTCGCTTGGACCCTAACTCACGAGGGCATCCCGGAACTGCTCCATCAGAGCCCCTGGCTGCAACCTGGCCTTGAAGCCCTGAACATTGGGCACAACCACCACAACTTTACCCCATGGTATAACCGATGGACGCAGCGCCCCTTCAACGCATTTTATCTCAACCTGCTTCAGGTCGCTCCAGGGCCGGGGGTTGGCGCACACATCGACACCACTCTGAGAGAGGCCACCGGGCTTGAGGACCTCTTTCCCGAACAGGTCAGCGTTCTCTGGCTGGACATCCCCTCGGAATTGGAGGGGGGCAACCTCAGCCTCTTTAACAACGATCGTGTCCTGGCATGCCTGGCCCCCTCCAACGGCAAGGTCATTCACTTCGGGGGACGACTCAACCATCAGATCACCTCCATCTCGCTCCGCCCTCAGAGCCCCGTGGAGCCTGCTCCCCTGCGTACGAGCCTCGTCTGTGAGCAGTATCGACTTCCAGCGAGCGCTCTCCAGAAACTCCCGCCGCTCTCCAGGCACTCCCGCGGCACCTTCCCCGCCTATTTGAACCGCGCGCATCAACAACCGCTGAAAACCTTCGCTCTCGACTGATTTGAAGTGACCTGAGTGCCCATTATACACTTGGGAGGGGGCCGTCTTCTCTCTGCTAACGACAATCGTTTGCAGATCGAGAGCAGCAAGAGCATGGGCTTTTTTGTTAAACTATGGGGCACCCGTGGCTCCATTCCCACACCGGGAAGAGCCATGGAGCGTTACGGGGGCAACACCACCTGTATTGAGGTGCGCATCGACGACACCCTCTTCATCTGCGACGCCGGCACCGGACTTCGAGAGCTCGGGATGGATTTGTTGCAGCGCAGTAACGACCCCATCTCGGCCCACTGGCTCTTCAGTCACACCCACTGGGACCATATTCAGGGGTTTCCGCTTTTTCAACCAGCCTTTAAATCCAAAAACACCTTCCGGGTTTATGGGCACGAGAAAAATGACCGCACCACCTTTGATCTCCTCTGTGATCAAATGACCACCGACTACTGTCCCATCTCCTTCTCCCATTTTTCGGCGGATATCATCCCCACAGATCTCGAGTCGGTAAACAACGAGATCAACGGCGTCAAAGTAAACTGGTTCTCCCAATATCATGAAGGGGGGAGCTTCGCGTATTCCTTCGAAAAAGACGGCTACAAATTTGTCTTCGCCACCGACAACGAGATTGATCTTGGGTTTCCAGATCCCCAAGCCGTTCAAGGAAACCTCGCCGCCCCACGACCGATTGAAAAAGACTACCTCGATTTTATCCGAGGCGCCGATCTCCTCGTGGCAGACGGCCAGTATACCGATGCAGAATACCCCCATCGCATCGGTTGGGGCCACGCTCGCGCCACCACGGTCCTGGACGCCGCCATTCAAGCGGAGGTTAAAAAGGTTGCCATTACCCATCACGACCCCGCCCACACTGACCGGGCCGTGGACGAAAAAATCCAATTCTGCCAAGAGCGCCTCGACAAATCCAAGGCTGAGCTTGAGGTACTCGGTGCCCGTGAGCACCTCGAATTCACAATTGCCGAATAAAGCGTTTCGCGCTACTCCCTCCTCCCTAAACCAAGGAGGAGTTAACGATGTCCCAAAACACCATGATTGCCCCACTCTTGTGCTGGGCTCTACTCACAAGTTCTATCGCTTGCAACGAGGACACCCCGGCCCCGACCACAAAAACGTCAAGGGTTAGCGCCGCGCAGAATCCCGAGGGCCCTTTTCTTCTTCTCTCGCAGGTTCAATTCGTCCTCAAAGCAGATGCCAACGGCACCCCGAGGCCACAACCTGGGCCCGCGAAGCTCCTTCAACTTCGCCCCTCCGGCACCAGTTGGCAAGCCACCTTCCTTGAAGATCCCGAGAGCCGGGTCTTTCACAAAGCCACCTGCCTCGGCGAAGGAAGCAACCGGCGCCTATTAACCATCGGCGCGACGGACGCCCACCTCAAAACCTGGCAGTGGCAGGAGGAGCGGTGGGAAGGTCGCTCCCATTGGAGCCCCAGCTTTGGGGGAAGCTGGGACCGACTCCGGGACTATGAGTTCGGAGACGTCGACCACGACGGCGTCGACGAATTGATTCTGGCCACCCATGACCAGGGAGTGGTGGCGGTGGCCGAGGTCTCGGGCGACGCCTTTCACCCCAAGGAGATCTACCGCCAAAAAGACACCTTCATTCACGAAATTGAGGTGGGTGACATCAACGGCGACCAGCGCCTGGAGTTCTTTGCCACTCCATCGGCCCCCAACAGCGCCAAAGCTTCCCAGGGGGGAGGCGTGCTGATGTTTCGCCACACCCCTGAAGGGTATACCAGTGAGCAGGTCATCCAATTTCCCACGCGCCACGCGAAAGAGATTCTCGTGACTGACATCGAGGGCGATGGGGTGGACGAGCTCTATGTTTCCCTGGAGGCCGAGTCCAAACGAAGCGACGGCGCCTTAAAAGTCACCCAGCCCCTGGAGATCTACCAGCTTAAGTGGACCCCGACGGGCAAGTGGAGTCAACGCGTGGTGGCTACCCTGCCCGGAGGCGTGCAGGCCCGAGTCATGCTCGCCGGAGACCTGCGTGGGATCGGCAAAAAGAGCCTAATCGTCACCACCATGCGCGATGGCGTGTGGGAGCTCTCGCCCACCGGGAAAGCCGGGCCCTGGGCACAGCACCGAATCGACGACAACTCCTCCGGCTTTGAGCACGCCGCCGGACTGGCGGACATGGACGGGGACGGGGCAGAGGAACTCTATGTCGCCGCCGACGACCAGGATGAGCTCCGCGTTCACCGCTGGCGCGAGGGGCGCTACCAATCCGAGGTGATCTACACGCTCCCCAAACGCGACCTCACTTGGACCATTGAGGCCTGTTATTAGGATCTCCCCCCTCCCCTGAAATATTTCTCTTGCGTGGAACTCCATCCCCCTGTCTCCTAGGGAAGGGGGAGCCCTGTAGCCTCAACAATGACCGCTTTGAGCCTCGGGTGCCAAGTGTCCAGCATGAAGAAGAAACATGCCGAGCATCAACTGGAGCTCTTTGGCTGGAGTCGGCCCCCCCTGCTCCTGCCCCCTTCCGACTTTCTCTGTGCTCGTTGTGATGATTCCCGCTGGGACTTTAAGGACCGACCGCCTCCCTTTCCCCCCTGCCCCGAGTGCACCCCGCCCCAGGCCTCGGTGCTCCCCTCGGAGCTCAATGCTCGGTGTAGCGTAGATTTCTGAGGAAGCGCTTGCCGTAGAGACCTCTCTCGTCGATGTCCTCGAGGATGCTGTCCCGCAAAGCCGTATCCAGCTCGACCCCGCGAGAAAAAAGCCAAAACCACCCCTCATCGGGGTTGCCCGCCGCCATCCAATCCGCCTCCCAATCCGCAGCCAAAATCCAATAGGACATGGACAGGAACTGGTCGAAAAAACCCTCATCAAAATCAAACACCAACAGGTCAGGCTTTTTCCCATGACGAGAAACCTTGCCCGTGGTTCGGTACCATAGATCATCGGGGTGCTGGCACTCAAAGATAAAGCTCATCGAGTTCCCCTTAATCTCGTTATAGAGGCTTCTCGTTTTGCGACAGTCTTCCTGCAGTGGGTGCTCCAGGTGGGCGATGTCAAACCAGACACCCTCCAACTGCTCCAACTCCACCGCCAAGACCCCCTCCGGCTCTCTTATATTCTCATCACACCCAGCCAGGGAGACTGCACAAATCATCACCCACCACACGACTCTTAAGACCATGCACCGCTCTCTTGTCAGAGTTTCGCTCCTATCATGGAGCATGGCGGGACGCCTTGGCAAATCATGTGGGCGCTAAAACCTCGGCGGCCTCCAACCTCAGGCACCGATGAAGCAACCGCCACACACACGCAGCACCTGACCGGTGAGCCCCTGGGCTCCAGGGCTGGCCAAGAGAGTGACCGCCTGGGCCACATCCTCCGGCTTCCCCCCCTGCCCCAGGCTGTTCATCCGACGAGCCACCTCCCGAAGCGCGAAGGGGATCACCTCCGTTAAGCGTGTCTCAATGAACCCGGGCGCGACCGCATTGGCGGTGATACCACGCTCGGCCAAAGCAGGGGCCAGGGAGCGGGCGAGGCCGATGACGCCGGCCTTGGAGGCGGCGTAATTGGTCTGGCTTGGGTTGCCTGCCACGCCGGAGATCGAGGAGAGAAACACAAGACGCCCTCCCTCTCGGAGGGGCCCCTCAAGCAGGCGCCGGGTAATGCGGCAGATGGCCCCAAGGTTCACCTCCAGGGCCTGGTCCCAATGACCTTCGGGCATCCGACGAAAAATCTTGTCACGGGTGATGCCGGCGTTATGCACCACGATGTCTACCCCGCCGTAGGTTTCCTCAAGATGTCGAGCGATGCTCTCCGCCGCGTCCGGCGCGGTAACATCCACCAGCAGCGCGTCTCCCTGAATCTCCCCGAGCCACTCTCCCAGGGCGTCACCATCGTCGGGCCGATCCAAACAAACCACATGCGCTCCCTCCTTCGCGAGACAACGAGCGGTCGCCTCTCCGATCCCCCTCGCGGCCCCGGTGACCAGCGCCACCTGTCCGTCAAGGG
>JAZAIZ010000135.1:0-12499 GCA_036230545.1 Myxococcota bacterium | reverse complement strand
TCTCATCCAGCGCCGGCTCCTGAGGCAGGTAGCCGATCTTCAAGCGCGGGTTGGGGGTGGCCTCACCGATATACTCTTTGTCCACCCCGGCCATAATCCGCAGCAGGGTACTCTTCCCGGAGCCGTTCAGACCCAAAACGCCAATCTTGGCGCCATGAAAAAACGAGAGGCTGATCCCCTCAAGAATCTTCTTGCCTCGGGGACTTACCTTGCCGAGCTCTCGAATCGAATACGCGAAATCACCCATGTCTGTGCCATCCTTCACTGGTCTGATGAGGGGTGCCCAGGAGCGCGCGAGGAAGCGCTCTCCAAGTCACCCAAACAATCCACGCAGGACAAACAGGAAAAGAAGGGGCAATGTCAATAGTGTTCGATGCTGATCACAATGCGGCGGTTTTGCGCCCGATTTTCAGGAATCGGCCTGTTGTTGGCATCACGGTTGGGCACCTTGGGCTTCATGTCGGCATACCCCGCCGCCTTCAGGTTCTCCCCAGCGACCTTGCGCCCCACAAAATAGCGCACAATGTTGGTGGCGCGGTTGGTGGAGAGTTCCCAATTGGAGGGGAAGCGACGAGTCTTGATGGGCGTGTCATCGGTGTGCCCCTCCACCACCACCACATGGGGTGTCCCCTCCAGCTCGCGAATATGCGCCGCGATGCGGCCCAGCATGGGCTTGCTCCTGCGACGTATTCGGGCGCTGCCGGGATGATAAAGGGCGCTGCTGTTAAACTCCAGCTTAATCCCCTTGGCGCTGTTGAAGATCTGCAGGGTGCCATTGGCCACCAACTCCTGGAGGCGCTGGGCGATCCGCGCGACCACCGCGTCAAAATGCGGGTCTCCCTCCTTCGACTTGGGCTTCACTTCCCGAGCGTCCGCAAAATTAGTCACCTCCGCAGGTTCAAGCCCCGCAAAGGCTTCGATAATCCCCGCCCGCACTACATTAAAGCGCCCCAGCTCCACTTCGGACATCGCATAAAAGAGGACAAAGAACGCCATCAGGATGGTCATCGCGTCTGAGTAGGTCGTCAGCCATTCGTCGTCACTGCCATGTTCGGAGTTATGATCGGGCCGCCCAGAGCGTCTGAAGTGACTAGCCATGGACGAGGACTCCCACTCTCCACTGCATCCCGTGGTCAGCCTGCATCATCCCCCCCCTTTTTTCAATTCCCGTCCGCGTCGGACTCCCTGTCCGAGATGTCGTATTGAATTTTCGGATCGAGAAAACAGTTCATCTTGTCGCGAATGTAGCGTGGCGAGCGCTCCTCGGCCAGCATCACAAAACCCTCGGTCATCAGGCCATTTCGAAAGCGCATGATTTGATGATTCTGAAGAATCTTATTCGCCGCCGGCAAAAACACCAGCCGCGCCAGGAGCGTTCCATAAAGAGTGGTAATCAACGCCACCGCCAGGCCCTTGCCAATATGACCCGGCTGCCCCTCGAGGTTGTCCAGCATGATCACCAGACCAATCAGGGTCCCAATCATCCCAAACGCCGGGGCCGAGCCCCCCATGTAGCGCAGCACGGTGCTCTCGACGTTGCCTCGCTCAAACTCCGCCTCCGCCATATCCGTGCACATCGCCCGAACCTCGTCAGGCTTGTATCCCGTCGCCACCAGACTGATGGACTGGCTCAGGTAGGCGTCACGGGGGTCCAGGCTCGAAATGACCTGCTCAAGAGCGATGAGCCCGTCCCGTCGAACGAGATAGCCCCACTCAATCATCTGCCCAACCTCCTGCTGGAGGTACTCCCGTCCTGCCCGGGGAGCCCGCAAAATCTTATAGAGGCCCGCCAGGGCGAGCCACACATAGCGAGCCCGATAGCTCACAAACGCGCTCGCCATGGTCCCCCCCAGCACCATAATCAGGCTGGGGACGCTGACAAACATCACAAAATGCTCGGTGCTCATAATAATCGCGCCGATAAAAAGGCCTACCCCGAGGGCGAATCCAAGTAACGTTCCTTGTGACATGCCTTCAACGGTAGTCCCCATGCCCGGGTCGGGTCAAGCAAGCGCCCCCCGGCCCTTCGCAAGGGGCTCCGCGAGAAAGGCTTGCCTTCTTCAGCGTTTTTCTTCTACAAAAAAGAGGTGATCTCTCCTGACCAATCGGGCTTTCTCTATCCGGAGCCCCAACAACCCACCATCGGGCTGCGATACGCTCACTGGGAGTCCCCCCACCCCAACCGGGGCACCGTGGTGCTGCAGGGAGGGCGCACGGAGTTCTACGAAAAATATGCAGAGACCATCGCGCACCTGCTGGACCGGGGCTTTCAGGTGTGGAGCATGGACTGGCGCGGCCAGGGGCTCTCCGCCCGGCTGCTCCCCGAACGACACAAAGGGTACATTGACGGGTACGACACCTACCTCAAAGACCTCCACTTCTTTCTCCAAAGCAAGGTGCTCCCTTCCGCCCCCCGCCCCCCGATCCTCATGGGGCACTCCATGGGGGGACACCTCGCCCTGCGTTATATGCGGGAGCACCAGGGGCTCTTCGCCGCAGCGGCCCTCTCAGCGCCCATGATCGCGATTCAAAGCGCCCCGTTCCCCGATCCCATCTTTCGGGGCCTCACGGCGGCGGGGTGCCGACTGGGAATGCGCACCTGGTACGCCCCTGGCCAACACGACTTCAACGCAGAGGATCGCGACTTCTCAAACAACCGCATCACCAGCTGCCCAATCCGCTTTCAAAAAATTCTCGATTGCATTCAAAACAACCCCGACCTCGCCCTGGGGGGAGCCACCTTTGGCTGGCTCTACGAGTCCATCAAGTCCATGGACATCCTGCGCCAGCGCTCCTACGCCTCTCAAATCATCGACCCCGTCCTGATCGTCAGCGCCACGGATGAAAAGATTGTCTCCCCCCAGGCCCAGGTGGAGCTCGCCCACTGGATGCCCCAGTGCCGACTCGTCTCCATCTCCGGCTGCGAGCACGAGCTCCTCCAGGAGGTAGACGCCGTTCAGACGCTTTTCTGGGAAGCCTTTGACGCATTTCTTGAGGATCACTTGAGCGCAGAAAGGGATTAACCGCACTGCCCCCGCTGCCTAAGAGCATGGTCCACCAGGGTCAGCGCCACCATCGCCTCAACGATGGGCACCGCCCGCGGTACAACGCAGGGATCATGCCGCCCCCTCCCCTTCAGGGTGGACGCCTCGCCGGCCTCGTTCACCGTCTCCTGGGCTTTGAGGATCGTGGCAGTCGGCTTAAACGCGGCCCGCATTAAAATGGATTCACCGTTAGTAATTCCCCCCTGGATCCCTCCCGATCGGTTGGTCCGGGTACGGATCTCACCACCCTCATCGCTATAAAACTGGTCGTTATGCTCCGAGCCCGGCATGGTGACCCCCGCAAAGCCCGAACCAAACTCAACGCCTTTGCACGCCGGCAGCGAGAGCAAGCCCTTGCCCAGATCTGCCTCCAATTTGTCAAAGACGGGGCTTCCCCACCCTGCCGGGACGTTCTTCGCGATGCACTGCACGATCCCCCCCAGGGAGTCACCGGCTTTGCGCGCCGCAAGAATGCGCGTTTTCATGGCCTCCGCGCTAACCGCGTCAGGACAGCGAACCTCGTTGCTCTCAACCCCGGCCCGCGTCACCCCCTCGGGATCCACCGTCGCCACCAGGTCTCCCACCTGACTTACCCACCCGATGATCTCCACCCCAAACTGCTCACGCAGGATGCTCCTGGCCACCGCCCCCGCGGCGACCCGTCCGATGGTCTCGCGAGCGCTGGCCCGTCCGCCGCCTTTCCAGTTTCGAATCCCATATTTGGCATCGTAGGTATAATCCGCATGGGAGGGTCGATAGACGTCGCGCATGTGGTCATAATCTTTGCCGCGCATGTCCTTATTCCAAACCACAATGGAGATAGGGGTCCCCAGACTCTTCCCCTCAAACACCCCACTGAGGATCTCGGCGCGATCGGCCTCCTTGCGCTGGGTGGAGATGGAGCTCTGCCCAGGCCGGCGGCGGTCGAGCTCCGCCTGGATCTCCTCCAGGGAGATCTCCACCTGCGGCGGACATCCGTCAATGACCACCCCCACCGCGTCTCCGTGGGACTCTCCCCACGTGCTGATACGAAACATTCTCCCCAGGACATTACCCATGATACCTCCGAGGTTAGCCAACTATCCCCCACCCCGCAAGCTGCCCACGACCATCACCGTTAAATAAACCCCGCCCGGGAAGCAATCCCCCAAAGCCCCGGCTCACAGAAAAACTGGAAAAATGACGGGGTATATGTGACATTGGGGGCCAACTTCCCCTTGGAGATCCCATGGCGTCCCCCCAAGACAAAGCGGCCCTCGCCGAGGAGTTTGACAAAAACCTGGTGGAGTATATCCAGAGCCAATGGGGCGACGTCCTCGGAGATCATGTCCAAATCCTGGACGAAGAAGGCGGCCTGCACAAACTCGCCGCTCTGCTCCGCTCCGGCGAGCTTGAGATCCCCAACAACTAACCCCATTTCCCCAAAAAAGTTCCCTTTTTTCCATTTATTGGGCTCCCCACCTTGACCTCTGCGCCCACTTTGGCAGGTAGCGCCCATGACCAAATCAGCCTCCTCCTCAATCCCTCTCCCCTCTAACGGAAGCGGGGGCATGTTTGACCAAATCGCCGAGCGCTACGATTTCATGAATCGCCTCATCAGCTTCGGTCTCGACAAAAACTGGCGAGCCCTCTTGCTGAAAAACCTCGGCGCCCTCTCTCAGGGAGATGAGGTCCTTGATGTGGCCACCGGCACCGCGGATGTGGCCCTGGCCATCTGCGCCCACGCCCCGGAAGTAAGCGTCACCGGCCTCGACCCCTCCACGGGCATGCTTGAGGTAGGGAGCCGCAAGGTCAGCGAGCAGCACCTCCATAACCGCGTTTCTCTGGTGCTTGGAGACGCACAGGACATGCCCTTCAAAGACAAGCGCTTCGCCGCCAGCTGCGTCAGCTTTGGTATCCGAAACGTCCCCGACCGACGCAAAGGCCTCCTGGAGATGGCCCGAACCACCCGCCCCGGCGGCAAAGTGGTGGTGCTTGAGCTCTCGGAGCCTCGCGAGGGTCCCCTGGCCCCCTTCGCCCGCTTCCACATCCACCACATCGTCCCCCGGCTCGGCGCCCTCTTCTCCGGCGCCTCCGAATACCGCTACCTGCAGCAATCCATCGAGGCCTTCCCAGCCCCCGAGCAATTCGGTCAATTGATGGAGTCCTGTGGGTTAATCGACATTCAGATCCAGCCCCTCACCCTGGGGACCGCGCACCTCTACACCGGGACCGTGGCATAATCCCCCTTTGCTCATCGACCGAATGAAAAAGAATCAGCCCTCGAGGCTGTGGATCTCCTGGAGGCTAATGACGCTGGCCTCCTTCTCCTGAGCCCGAGCACCGATAGCCTCAACGGCGGCAGACGCCCCCGTTAAGGTGGTGATGCAGGGCACCCCGTGCTCAATGGATGCGGTTCTGATGGCAAACCCATCCCGCTGGGCCGCAGCCCCAAGTGGCGTGTTAATCACGAGCGCCACCTCACCCCCCACAATGGCGTCGACACAATTAGGATGCCCCTCGCTGCGCTTGAGCACCTCCTGAACCTCCACCCCCTTCTCTCGGAGCGCCTGGGCGGTCCCACGGGTGGCGATGAGGTCAAAACCCAACTCAACCAGGCGCTGAGCCGTGGGCACCACCGCCTGATGGTCCCGCTTGTTCACGGTCACAAAGACGGTACCGGCTTTCGGCAGGACAACCCCGGCAGACAATTGAGCTTTATAAAAAGCCACCCCGAGGTCATCAGAGACCCCCATCACCTCACCGGTGGACTTCATCTCCGGAGAGAGCCGGGGATCGATCCCCGGAAATTTTGCGAAGGGAAACACCGGCGCCTTAACGAAATAGGAGCTGACCTCGAGGTCTTCGCTGAGACCGAGTTCCTTCAGGGAGGTCCCCAGCATTAAGCGAGTGGCCATCTTGGCCAGGGGAACACCGGTGGCTTTCGAGACATAGGGCACCGTTCGGGAAGCTCGGGGGTTGACCTCAATCACATACACCTGACCGCCGGCCACCGCGTATTGGACATTCATCAGGCCCACAATTCCAAGGCCGGTCGCCATTTGACGGGTCCAGTCCCGAATGGTCGCCACGTTCTCCTCGGCAACTCCGTAAACCGGCAGCACCGAGGTGGAGTCACCACTGTGGACCCCCGCCTCTTCGACGTGCTGCATGATCCCGGCAATGACACACTCTTCCCCATCGGAGAGGGCGTCCACGTCGATCTCACAGGCGTTCTCCAGGAATTTGTCCACCAGCACCGTATTGTGGGGCGAGGCCTCAAACGCCTCGTGCAGGTAACCACCAAGATCTTCCTCAGAATAGCAGGTAGCCATTGCCCGGCCGCCGAGCACATAGGAGGGGCGCACCAGCACCGGAAAGCCAAGCTCTCTGGCCGCAGCCACCGCCTCCTCCTCGGAGGTTGCAAAAGCGTGGGGAGGATAGGAGATGTTGAGGGTGTCCAAAAAGGCGTTGAAACGCTCGCGGTCTTCGCAGAGGTCCACGGTGTTTGGGGGAGTCCCCAAGATCTTCGCCCCGGCCGCCGCCAGCGGATTGGTGAGATTCAGAGGCGTCTGACCACCAAACTGAACGATGAGCCCGTCGGGCTTCTCTTTGTCCACGATGTTCATGACATCTTCGAAGGTCAAAGGCTCAAAATAGAGCCGGTCACTGGTGTCGTAGTCGGTGGAGACCGTCTCGGGGTTGCAGTTGACCATGATGCTCTGGATGCCCTCTTCCTTGAGCGCAAAAGAGGCGTGACAAGAGCAATAATCAAACTCAATCCCCTGCCCGATGCGGTTGGGGCCACTCCCAAGAATCATAACCTTCTTAACGTCATCCGCAGGATACTCATCCTCCTGCTCATAGGTCGAATAGAGATAGGGCGTAAACGACGCGAACTCTCCGGCGCAAGTGTCGACGCATTTAAACACCGGAACCACGCCCTCCTGCTTGCGGCGCTCTCGAACCTCAAGGGTCTCCGAGCCAGTCAGGTGACCGATGCGTCGGTCTGAAAACCCGTTCTCCTTGGCGGAGCGCAGGGTGTCCCCGGAGACCTCGTCCAGGGTATGATTCCGCAGGGCGATTTGAATCTCCGCGAACTGCTGAATCTGGTCAAGAAACCACGAATCGATGGAGGTCAGTTGGTTAACGCGATCGATGCTCCAACCCTGCTCCAGGGCATACACCACCAGGCGCAGGCGGTTCTCGTTGGGGCTCGAGAGCATCTCGGCCATCTCATCTTCGCTCAAATCCGCTGGACGGTAGGGCTTGATCGCCTCAAGCGATCTCAGGGCCTTAAAAAGCGACTCCCGCAGGGTGCGTCCGATGGCCATGACCTCGCCCACAGACTTCATCTGCGTGCCGAGGGTCTCGTTGGCCCCGGGGAATTTCTCGAAGGTAAACTTAGGGATTTTGGTGACGACATAGTCCAGCGAAGGCTCAAAGGCCGCCGGGGTCATCCGGGTGATATCGTTGGGCAGCTCATCGAGGGTGTACCCCACCGCAAGTTTGGCCGCGATCTTGGCGATGGGAAAACCCGTAGCCTTGGACGCCAGCGCCGACGAGCGGGACACCCTGGGGTTCATCTCAATAACCACCAGTCGACCGCTGGCGGGGTTCACCGCGAATTGAACGTTGGAGCCACCAGTGTCCACCTGCACCTTCCGCAGCACCGCCGCCGCCGCGTTGCGCATGCGCTGGTACTCTTTGTCGGTGAGGGTCTGGGCGGGGGCCACGGTCACCGAATCGCCGGTGTGCACGCCCATGGCATCAATATTTTCGATGGAGCAGATGATCACCACGTTGTCGGCGCGGTCGCGAATCACCTCAAGCTCGTACTCTTTCCAACCCAGCAGGGACTCTTCGACCAGTACCTCGCCAGAGCGGGAGAGGCTTATTCCACGCCGCACAATCTCAACGCACTCCTCGGCGTTGTAGGCGATGCCGCCCCCACTGCCACCCAGGGTATAAGAGGGGCGAATGACCATGGGGTAGCCACAGATTTTAGCGAACTCCAGAGCCCCCTCCACCGAGTTAACCTGCTCGCTTCGCGCCGACTCAAGGCCGATTTCGTCCATGGCCTCACGGAAGGCCGCGCGGTCCTCCGCCAGGGTGATGGCGTCAATGCTCGCCCCCAGCAGCTCCACGCCATGCTTTTGCAGGATCCCCTCCTCGTGAAGGGACATGGCCAGGTTGAGGGCTGTCTGCCCCCCCACCGTGGGCAGGATTGCGTCGGGCTTCTCCCGGGCGATGATCGCCTCGGCATACTCCGGGGTGAGGGGCTCGACGTAGGTGCGGTCGCAGAGCTCGGGATCGGTCATGATGGTGGCGGGGTTCGAATTGACCAACACCACCTCATAGCCCTCTTCCCGGAGGGCCTTAATCGCCTGAGTGCCTGAATAATCAAACTCGCACGCCTGACCGATAACAATCGGACCCGAGCCCAGCACCATAATTCGTTTTATATCGTCGCGTTTTGGCATGACGTCGTCACCTCACCGTTTCAGCTCGTCGTTTACTCTGCCCTCTTCCACTGCTCCATCATGTCCACGAAGCGCTTGAAGAGATAGTTGGCGTCGTGGGGCCCCGGAGAGGCTTCTGGATGGTATTGCACACTGAACGCGGGCTGATGCTTGAGGCGAAATCCCTCCAGCGTCTTGTCGTTCAGATTGATGTGGGTCATCTCCGCGATGTCCTCAGGGAGAGACGCCGCGTCGATGCTGAAGCCATGATTGTGGGAGGTGATCTCCACCTTTTGGGTGGCGAGATCCTGAACCGGATGATTACCGCCTCGATGGCCAAATTTCAATTTGTAGGATTTTGCGCCAATGGCGAGCCCCAAAATCTGGTGCCCCAGGCAAATCCCAAAGATAGGCACCTTGCCGATCAAGGCCTTGATGTTCTCCACCGCGTAATCCACGGGCTCCGGATCTCCTGGGCCATTGGAGAGCATCACCCCATCGGGGTTCATCCCCAGGACCTCTTCCCACGGTGTGCTGGCCGGAACCACCGTCACACGACAGCCCTCCACCACCAGCTGCCGCAGAATGCTCCGCTTGACCCCAAAGTCATAGACCACCACGTGATAGAGCGAGCGCTCATCGGGCAATCGCCCATCGGGGCGCACTGAGCCGTTGTTCAAATCCAAGGCCGACTCGCCCCAGTGGTAGGTGTAGCCAGCGGTCACCGTGCCTGCAAGGTCAGTCCCTGCCATGGTCGGGACCTCGTTTTTCACCCGCTCCACCAGCGCCGGGATGTCCGGCTCTCCCTCGCCCGCGTCGACGACCATCCCCCGCATGCTGCCGCAATCACGAAGATGCCGCACCAAAGCCCGGGTGTCGATGCCGTGCAGCCCCGGAGCCTCCTGGGCCTGCAGGTAGTCATCGAGGCTATGCTCGCAACGCCAGTTGCTGGGAATTCGACTGTTCTCTTTGACAATCAGCCCCGCAGCGAAAGTCTGCCGAGCCTCAAAATCCTCCTGAGAAATGCCGTAATTGCCGATCATGGGATAGGTCATCACCACGATCTGTCCAGCGTAGGAGGGGTCAGTGAGAATTTCGGGGTACCCCATCATAGAGGTGTTGAAGACAACTTCGCCCCCCACGTCATGGGTGGCGCCAAAACGATAGCCGCGAAAGTAACGTCCATCTTCTAATACTAATAAAGCCGCTTTGTTTTTCACGGGTCCACCTATTAAGTGCTAAATCCGTCATTATCAAGTTGATTCGTCCCCCCCTGCCCCCACAATTGCGCTTTGATCGTCCCTCGAAATCCCCCCCCGGACCTCTCATCGCTGACTCTTGGCCAACTCCCGCAACCGATCCACCTGTCCAACAACCAAATCCCCAACAAAATCAACCTCTTCGACCGTATTAAAGCGTCCCAACCCAAAACGCACTGAGCTGTGGGCTCGCTCGAGGGGCACTTTGAGTGCCTTCATAACATGGGAGGGCTCAAGGGTCGCGCTGGTGCACGCCGCGCCGCTGGACACCGCCACATCCCGGAGGGCCATAATCAACGCCTCCGCCTCCACTCCCTGAAACGACACGTGGAGATTCCCCGGATGCCGCTTTGTGGGGTGACCGTTAAGGGTCACCCCGTCGAGCCCCTGCCGAATACGCGCCCAGAGCGCGTCCCGCAGGCCCTGAATTCGTTCATTTTCGCCCCCCGCCCCCCGGGTCAGGATCCGGCACGCCTCCCCCAGCCCCGCTATCCCAGGGACATTCAGGGTCCCTGACCGCATCCCCCGCTCATGCCCCCCTCCAAAGAGGATCGGGCTCAGGGTCACTCGGGGGTTTCTTCGACTCACATAGAGGGCGCCCACCCCCTTCGGTCCGTAGATCTTATGGGCTGAGAGAGACGCCAGTCCCACCCCCATGGCCTCCACATCAAAGGGGACCTTCCCCACTCCCTGAACAGCGTCACAATGCAGCAACACCCCCGCCTCGCGACAAAGGGCCCCCACAGCCTCCAGAGGCTGCACCGTCCCGACCTCGTTGTTCACCAGCATCAACGACACTAAAATCGTATCCGGTCGAATCGCCGCCCGAACCTCCTCGGGGTTGATCATCCCCTCCTCATCCACCGGCAGCACCGTGATCTCAAAACCCCGCTTCTCCAGCACCGCCAACGTGTCCAAAATAGCTTTATGCTCGGTCGCCTGGGTGATGATGTGCTTGCCACTGGCGGCGTAGCTCTCCGCCACCCCCAAAAGCGCGAGGTTGTTGGATTCGGTTGCGCCACTGGTAAACACAATCTCCCGGGACGTCCCCCCGATGCACTCCGCCACCGCGATCCGGCTGGCCTCCACCGCCTCTTCGGCCTTCCAGCCAAAGACGTGATTGCGACTGGAGGCGTTGCCAAAATCGTCCTTGAGGAAGGGCAACATCACCTCAAGCACCTGCGGATCCACCGGGGTGGTTGCGTGGTGGTCCATATAAATCGGCAATCGCATCAGGCTCCCGCCTCCTTAAGCACATCCCGGCTGATCACAACCCGCTGAATCTCCGAGGTGCCTTCATAAATCTGCGTCACGCGACAATCACGATAATAGCGGGCCACCGGAAACTCTTCGGTGTACCCATAGCCCCCAAAGACCTGCAGCGCCTCTCGCACCACCCGGTTCGCGCTCTCAGTGGCCATCACCTTGGCCATGGCCGCTTCCCGGCTAAAGCGCCGACCCTGCTCCTTAAGCCACGCGGCTCGCTGCACCAGCAACCAACTCGCCTCCAATTCGGTGGCCATGTCCGCGAACTTAAATTGCAGCCCCTGAAACTCGGCGATGGGCCGACCAAACTGCTGCCGCTCCCTGGCATAATCCCGAGCCGCCTCAAAGGCCGCCCAGCCAATGCCCAGAGCCTGGGCGCTGACTCCAATGCGCCCCCCATCCAGGGCGGTCATCGCGATCTTAAACCCCTCCCCCTCCTTCCCCAGCAGAGCAGAGCGTGGCAAACGCACGTCCTGCAAACTCAGGGACACCGTGTGGGAGGCCCGCAGCCCCATCTTCTCTTCCGGCAACCCAGCCCGAAGCCCTTCGACCCCCTGGGGCACCAGAAAGCAGCTCAAGCCACCAGGGCCCTCACCGCCGGTACGGGCCCAAACCACCAGCACCCCCGCCTGATCGCCGGTGGTGATCCACATTTTCTCGCCGTTGAGCACCCACTGGTCCCCCTCCAACACCGCGCGGGTTCTCAGCGCCCCGGCATCAGACCCAGCCCCGGGCTCGCTCAAGGCGAACGCGCCACCAAAATACTCGCCGGAGGTCAATCGAGGGATATGCTCCGCCTGCTGCTCTGGGCTGCCAAAGGCGCGAATCACCTCCCCCACCATATTGGTGACCGCCATGGTCACCGCTACCGACCCATCGGCCTTCGCCACCTCCCGAATCGCGATGGCGTAGGACACCACCCCAAGCTCCGAGCCCCCGAGGTCCTCGGGGAGGTTAACCCCCAATAGCCCCTGCTCCCCCAGGGCACGGATCGTAGCGGGCTCAATCTGGTGGTTGCGCTCGCGCTCCTGGGCGCCCGGAGCCAGCTGCGCAGCCGCAAATCCGGCCACCGCCTCCTCCAGGAGCTGCTCCGATTCTCTCAGGTCAAAATTCACGGTTTAATGCTCACTCAAAACGCTGCGGGCGATAACCATGCGCTGAATCTCGCTGGTGCCCTCATAAATTTCGGTAATTCGGGCGTCCCGCAGATGCCGCTCAGCCGGAAAATCCATGCAGTACCCATAGCCCCCAAACACCTGCAGGGCCTCGTTGGTAACGCGCCGACTCATCTCGCTCGCATAGAGTTTGGCTTTGGCCGCCGCCGCCCCAAAGCGGGCGCCCTTGTCCTTGAGGTAGGCCGCCTGCCAAATCAAGAGGCGCGCTGCATCAATCTCGGTGGCCATGTCCGCCAGCTTGAACTGAATCGCCTGATGCTCGGCGATGGGCTTGCCAAAGGTGACCCGCTCCAAGGAGTAGTCCCGGGCCTCCT
>JAZAIZ010000134.1:0-1967 GCA_036230545.1 Myxococcota bacterium | reverse complement strand
AGTTTCTCTCCTTGAGTCATCAGGAGTGGAACGCGAGCAATCCCCTTGGATACACGCAGTCTTACTCACTGGTGTATTTTCTGATGGAGAACGACCGCCCGTTGGCTCGGGCGATGATGGAGAACCTGAAGAGAGCCCCGAGGGTTAGGCAGACTCACCGAGAGGTGATCGAGGCGAATTATGCTCCTGGGACCGCCGATCCTTTCGTGCAGTTCGAGCTGGATTGGAACACCTGGTTGGAAGAGGAGCATCGCTCCTTGACCTTTGGTCCGTGACTATTCTTCTGAGGGGGAGTCGATTTTAAGGGAGGCATGGAGAAGCCACATCAGTTCGTCGGTGGTCTCCGCTTCACGAAGGTCTGAAAGCAGAGAGGTCTCCAGGATTTGCTTCGATAGAGTGGCTAGAATCATTAACTGGAGTTGTCGTTGATGGGGGGGGCCGATGGTGGCGAAGATGACGTCCACGGGTTTGCCGTCGGGTGCGTCATAGTCCAAGGGCTCCTTGAGGACCTCCATGAGAACATAGGTCTCTTGTAGCTCTTCCAGGACAGCGTGGGGCATCCCCACTCCGTGACACACCCCGGTGTTCTGGATCTTCTCTCGGTTTTGGAGCGCCGTGATGATCATCTCCGGGTTTAATTCATCGGAGATCTCCTGGGTAAAATGTTCGGCGCAGAGTGCAAAGAGCTCCTCTTTGGTGCTGACCTGATCCCCCAGCCTCACCAGCGATACGCTGACATGCTCGGAGAGGTCGAATGTTTCCTGAGGTTGGGTGCCCCGACGTTCTATGCGGGGGGATTTAAGCAAGAGGGAAGAGCAGAGAGAACGATCTATGAGGGACTCTTCGGCGGTTTTAAAGAATATGTTACGCCATCGGTAGTGCGGGCGGGAACCTACCACGAAGAGGTCGTAGGCTTCGGTGGCCTCGATGATGGTGTCCATTTGGGAGCTTCCTCGAAGCAGCAGGGTTTTACTCTCGGAGTCACAGATACTTTGAATGTATTGGAGGTGTCCCCGTGCGTGTTGAGTTTCGGCTTCGGAGGCGTCTACGGGGATAAAACGCACGAAGGTGATGCTGGCTCGGTAGTGGCGTGCGAGATTGTGGGCGGCTTCTCCCATAATAAGGTCCTGGGGGCCAGGATCGGCGAGAATGAGGATGCGACGAATGTAACGAATGCTGGCGTCCTTGAAGATGGCGAGATCGTTAGGGAGGTTGTTGTAGAGCCAACCGAGGGGGTTAAATAAACGATAGGGGCGCCAACTCATCACCAACCACTCACAATGCATGCGCGAACTTAGATAGTGGACCGTTCCAACGACATCGTGGGAGACCATTGTTCCGAACTTAACGTTGAGCTTTGCCATTTCCCGCATTCCCAAAACGCGACGTCGCATGGCGTTTACCCAAGGCTCCTCCTCCAGAAGTTCGTCGAGTGCCATTTGGTCGGGAACTTCGGTGATGTGCACGACATCTGCTCCCTTGCGGGCACCGAGGGCGGCTCCCATTTGAGTAAGCATCTCGACGCTCTTGCGCTCTCGACCGATTAAGGCGACCACGCTGGTGGCTTCGGGAGAGAGTATCTGGCTCGCGTCGTGATTCTCTGGCGGGTAGGTGCCCACCAGGTCTCCTCGGAGCCCCAATTTGCCGAGGACTCCCGGGCCGCTGTGTCTTTTGTGACCATAGAGGAAAAAGAGGAGGCAGCCCGCGATGGTGATCCCAAGGATGGTATAGAGGGCGACCTTTCCCATGGCGATGAGGAGAACCAGGGAGATGATGACGCCGATGATGGGCAACCCCGGATAGAGGGGAGCCCTGTAGGTGGGTTTGTACCAATCAGCTTTGGACTCCCTTAGGATGATGAGGGCGATATTGTTAAAGCCAAAAGCCAAAAGCATGCACACGCTGCCGAGTTTGGCGATACGTTCCAGATCCATGAAAGAGACCGCGATGGCCATGACCATGGAGGT
>JAZAIZ010000133.1:0-6639 GCA_036230545.1 Myxococcota bacterium | reverse complement strand
TCAAGAGCGGGGACCGCTCTGAGAAGATTCGCACCTACAATTTTCCTCAGGATCGCATTACTGACCACCGAGTGGGTTTGACCGTGCACGGCATCCCCGGGGCTTTGTCCGGGGACATTGAGGGGATCCTCGACGCGATTCGCACCCACTTCCAGACCATGGCCCTTAAAGAGGGTGGCTTATCTCAGGGATGACCGAAAGAGACGTCTGGACCGTTCAGCGGATCATGGAGTGGACCCAGGCTTGGTTTAGTGAGCACGGAATAGACTCCCCCCGATTGGACACCGAGGTATTGCTTGCCCATGTGCTGGGCAAGGACCGGGTGTATCTGTACACACATTACGATCGCCCCCTCTCTTCTCAGGAGCGAGACGCGTTTCGCGTACTGGTTAAGCGCCGGGCAAAACGTGAACCGGTCGCTTATATTTTGGGAGAGAAGGAGTTTTATGGGCGGCCCTTTAAGGTTACCCAGGACACTCTCGTTCCCCGCCCCGAGACTGAGCACCTGATTGATGGTGTCGTGAAGTGGGTGGCGGAGCGCCGGGCTGAGGGGGCCATGACTTCGCCCTGTCGGATCCTGGACCTCGGTACGGGGACGGGGTGCATCGCGATCACGCTGGCGGCGGAGCTTTCGGAGGTGGAGGTCACCGCTGTGGATATCTCCGGGGCGACGCTGGCAGTAGCGCGGGAAAACGCCCGGACTCTGGGAGTAAGCGAGTCGATTCAATTTCGCGAGGGGGATCTATTTGCCCCGGTTATGGGTGAGCGCTTTGACATCATTGTCTCCAACCCGCCCTATGTGGAGGAGAAGGTGAGAGCCGCCCTTGAGCCGGAAGTGACCGAGTTTGAACCCGCGGGGGCGCTTTTTGCGGGGAACGACGGCATGGAGATCATCCGGCGGCTTATCCCCGAGGCGGTGGAGCACCTGGTGGCCGGAGGCCTGCTGGCGGTGGAGTTTGGGTCTACCCAGCGAGCGGCGATGGAGGGGGAGATGGGGCAGCCTTGGGCGAAATTCTGGATTGAGGAGGATCTTCAGGGGCATCCCCGGGCACTTTTTGCCGAGCGGTCCTAAGACCTGCTATCCTTTAGTTGGTGAAGCTGTGGTCGAATGTTAAACGGGCGTCGTGATGGTCGAGCGAAATGTTGAAATAGAGAGCCTCTTTGAGCCGGGCTCTAAATCTGTTCTGGAGGCTTACCTTCGTCTCTTGCACCCCGCCGACATCGCAGAACTCTTTGACTTTGTGGACGAAGAGCATTGGCCCATTATCACGAGAACGTTGAGCGCCGAGCGCCTCGCGGAGGTGATGTCCGAGCTTGATGACGGGCAGCTTGAAACCCTCGGCGAGAAGATCAACCTCGAGCGTTTGATTCAGGTTGTTGAGGAACTCGAGACTGACGACGCCGCGGACATGCTGCAGGAGCTTCCGGACGAAAAAGCCGAAGCGATCCTGGACCGCCTTGAGGATGAAGAGCGGGACGAATTAGAGACTCTCCTCGCCTACCCGGAGGATTCCGCCGGTGGCCTCATGCAGGTGGAAGTCTGTCAGGTGAACGTCGGCCTGCGGGTGGCGGACGCCATTGAGGCGGTGCGGCTCGCACGGGAAGACCTGCAGGAGATTCTGGAACTCTATATTGTTGATGATCATCAGATCTTAACGGGCACCGTGGCCCTTCAGGATTTGGTGCTTTGCCAGGACACTCTGCCCCTGGTGGATATTACTCACCCCGTTCAGCACCGCGTGACGCCGGAGATAGACCAGGAAGAGGTCGCGCAACTCTTCAGCAAATATGATCTCAAGAGCTTGCCAGTGGTCGACTCGACAGGTGTGCTGCTTGGGCGAATTACCTTTGATGATATTCAGGACGTCGTTGAGGAAGAGGCCACCGAGGACGTGATGGTGATGGCGGGCGCTTCCAGTGAAGAGCTCGTGTATGGGAATGACTTTGTTCGCATCGCGATTTTCAGGCTCCCCTGGCTCATCTCCAGCCTCTTGGGGTCTTTGCTGACGACCGTTCTGGTGCCGATGTTCTCAACCATCGCCAAAGACCCCGGTGACCCCATCGTTTTGGTGCTGGCGTCCTTTGTTCCGGTGGTGATGGCCATGACCGGTAACGTTGGCTCGCAGACCGCGATGATTATCACCCGCGGTTTGGCCATTGGCAAAGTGGAGCTGAGCATGATGAGCCGCACCCTGACCCGCGAGGTCTTTGTGGGGATGATCATGGGGATCTCAGCGGGGATTCTGGTGGGCATCTTCTCTTTCATGCAAAACGGAGATCCAACTCTGGGGCTGACCCTCACCGGCTCTATGATTTGCTCGATGACTCTCGCCGCGGTAGTGGGCGCGCTGGCGCCGGCGGTGTTTAAGAGGATCGGGATTGATCCCGCCATCGCCGCGGGTCCCCTGGTGACCACTGGTTGTGATGTCCTCGGAGTGGCCATCTACCTCCTCAGCGCCATCCTCATGTTGAGTTGATTGCTGCAGGGATCAGATCGTGCTACGGCACGCCCTATGAATGAGACATTTCGTTTAACACAGCTTGTAGAATCAGCGGGTTGAGCCGCCAAGCTTAGCCCAACGGTGTTGCGGCAATTAGTTGGTGCTCTACCGGTCTCCCCGGACGAGCGGATTCTTATCGGCTTACAAAACGCCGAAGATGCGGCGGTGTATCAACTGGATGACGACCGCGCGCTGGTGGCCACTTTGGATGTGATCACACCCTTGGTGGACGACCCCGAAACCTATGGGCGTATTGCTGCGGCCAACGCGCTCTCGGACGTCTTCGCCATGGGGGGCAAGGGCGTCTTGAGTTTAAGCTTCTTGGGGGTGTCCCCGGAAGTTCCCTCGGAGGTCAGTGTCGCGATCGCACGGGGGGGAGCGCTCACCGCCATGGAGAGCGGCGCCCCGGTGCTGGGGGGCCACAGCGTTGAGGGCAAAGACATCCTCTTTGGCTTGCTGGCCATCGGCATGGTGCACCCCGACGAGATGTTTGCCAATCATCGTTTGGAGCCGGGCGACCAGCTTCTGCTCACCAAGCCTCTCGGAACAGGGACTCTGACCACCGCCGTGAAGCGGGATCGCCTCCCCCAGGAGGCGCTGACCGAGGCCATCGCCGGGATGTCTCAGACCAACGGCGCCGCGGTTGAGCCCCTGCGCCGTTTTGGCGTGCGGGCGGTCACCGATGTGACGGGCTTTGGTCTGCTGGGCCACGCGGCTGAGATGGCTAAAGCGTCGGGGGTGCAGGTGCGCTTTCGTGCGCCGCAGGTGCCCGGGTACCCCGGGGCCCGCGAGTCTCTCGCCGGAGGGGTCATCACCCGCGCAAATGGTCGAAATCAGGAGTATGTGGAGCATCTTGGGCCCTTGGAAGGGGAGGTTGAGCCCCTCTTACTTGATCCGCAGACTTCGGGGGGACTCTTAGCGGCGGTGAAGCCCGCTGAGGTGGACGACGCCTTGGAGGCGTTGCGGGGTGCTGGATATGGTGCCGCAGCACATATCGGCGAGGTGGCCAAGGGGGCGGGGATCGCGGTTCTTCCGGGCTAAGCCCAGGCAGCACATATAGACTCTCTGGGGTTCCTGGAATATAAGCCGGGACTATGAGTGAATTAATTCGTTACCGAAGAGACAGCGGCGTTGGGATCTTAACCCTCACCAACGCTCCCGCCAACACCTACAGCTACGAGATGATGAAGCAGCTTGATGGCTTTATCCTTGAGGCCCGCATGGATCCGGAGGTGCATGTTATTCTCCTGACCGGTGAAGGGGAGAAGTTCTTTTGTGCCGGCGCTGACATTGGGATGCTTAACGACGTCACCCCCACGTTCAAATATTATTTCTGTCTGCACGCCAACGAAACCCTCAATCGTCTGGAGCAGACTCCAAAACTTGTGATCGCGGCTCTCAATGGGCACACCGTGGGAGGTGGACTTGAAGTCGCTCTGGCGGCAGATTTGCGGATCGCACGGGAGGAGGGTGGCAAGGTTGGATTGCCCGAGGTTGCTTTGGGGGTGCTCCCAGGGACCGGAGGCACGCAGCGCCTTGCCAGGTTGCTTGGCAAGTCACGGGCGATCGAGTTGATGGTGAAGGGAAGCAATATGAGCTTTTCCGAAGCCCACGCTCTGGGGATGATTAATGAGATCCTGCCGGCCGAGGACTTTGCGGAGAAGGCCCTTGAATACGCCCGGCAATTTGTGCCGCCTCACAAAGCCGCCATGGCCGTTGGGCGCATCAAGCGTGCGGTGACCAGTGGTCTTGAGATGCCCATGGGAGAGGGCTTGTCCCTCGAGAGGGAACTGCAGCAGCAGCTCTTTCAATCGGAAGACGCTCGTGAAGGCATTCTCGCTTATGTTGAGAAGCGACCGGCCGAGTTTAGAGGAGCGTGAGGATGATGTTGCGATGGATGGTAGTGCTGAGTGTGATGGCGACCACCCTGCCTGCCCAGGCGCGAGAGGGGTTTTACCTCGGCGTGGGGGGGGGCAACACCTCGGTGCAGGGGCAAACCGTCGCCTACAGCAGCTTTGAGTCCAATGAGTTTGGACAGCCCGCTCCGGTGATGCTTTCCCTGCAGGGGGTGGAAGAGTTCTCGACCATGATCGAGGGAGGTCCAAGCGCTCTTTATCGCATGGGGTTTAATATCCTCGGCTACGGTGCCATTGAGACGGTGCTCTCTGGTCACGGCAGCGATCTTGCTGATCAGGATCTACGGCAGTGGGCGGCCCATTGGCATATCGGGGCGCGGCTCTATCCAATGTGGCATTGGCAGGGGAAGGTGCCAAGGGCTCTGCGTGCCTTGGAGCCCTCTGTCTTTTTGGGCTGGGGTGGGAGCTATCAGGTGTATGTTCCAGATCCGACCCTCGATGAGCTGGGTTGGAACACATGGAAGAGCCTGCGTTTTGGGTTGGGCCTCGAATATTTTGTGGCGTCCTATTTCAAGGTGGGCCTCGATTATAATTATATCAACGCACCCTACGATAATTTTATCTTCAACTACGAAGAGTCAGACAATTATCCGGTTAACCCCGAGGGCGCCGAGACGAGCTTTCACCAATTCTATGTGACGATGACGTTTCAATTCAGTGTGGATTCCAGCGAGGGCTATACAACCGCGTTGGAACTCTAGGGAAGGGGAGACGACGATGATCGAGACCAGCGGCCTGACAAAGCGCTACCGGGATTTAGTGGCGGTGGATGATGTCACGTTTCGGGTGGGCAAAGGGGAGATCATCGGTTTTCTGGGGCCCAACGGCGCCGGGAAAACCACCACCATGAAGATCCTGACCGGGTTTATGCCTGCCACCGAGGGCAGCGCCACGGTGGCGGGGTATGATGTCTTTGAACGTCCTATGGAGGTCAAGCGCCGAATTGGTTACCTGCCTGAGACCCCGCCGGTTTATCCCGATCTAACGGTTCATGAATACCTGACCTTTGTGGGGAAGCTTAAAGGGCTTCGGGGAAAGCCCCTCGCGGACACCATTGAGCGGGCTGCTCATCGCGTGGAACTCAGCGGGGTTATGGATCGGCTGATTGGGAACCTGTCCAAGGGCTTTCAGCAGCGTACCGGGCTGGCACAGGCGCTGCTGGGAAACCCGGATGTTTTGATTCTTGATGAACCCACTGTGGGTCTGGACCCGCGGCAGATTGGACACGTTAGGAATCTGATTAAAGATCTGGCAGGGGATCATACGGTGATTCTGTCGACCCATATCCTGCAGGAGGCCACCGCGGTGTGTGAGCGGGTCATTATTATTAATCAGGGAAAAATCGTCGCCGATGACAGGATAACCAACCTCTTGGAGACGCATCGTCGGGAGAATGAGGCGGCCTCATTGGAGTCTATTTTTCTATCGCTCACCGAACAGTAGGAGTTCCATGATGAGGGTGCTTGCCATCGCCGGCAAAGATATTCGCGTTTATTTGACTACGTGGGTCAGCTACGTGCTCTTCGCCATCTTTATGTTGATCACCGCGTTCTTTTTTCAGCGCCTTGTTATCGAGTATCAGCTGCAGGCAATTGAGTTTAATCAATACGCCCGACACATGCTTGATCAGATGAACCTCACCGATTGGGTGATCGCGCCGCTTTTTCAAAATGTCGTCGTGTTCTTTGTGTTCATGCTCCCCATTCTCACAATGCGTCTGATCGCTGAGGAGCGGCGCTGCAGGACATTGCAGCTGCTTCTGACTTCGCCGGTACGCCCCATTGATATTGTGTTGGGCAAATACCTCGCCGGCGTCTCTATGATGGGGATGATGCTGGGCCTGACCCTCGTCTTTCCCTTGCTGCTTGAGTTTTTTGGTACGGGAGTGGGTGAGGCTTCGGTGTTGGATTGGAGGAGCATTGCGGTGACCTACCTCGGGATGTTTATGCTGGGGGCTGGCTTTGTGGCGGTGGGGCTATTCTCAAGCTCTCTTACTGAGTCGCAGATCATCGCGGTGGTGATTGGTTTTTTTATCAGCCTCATGTTTCTTGTGATCGGCTCGGCGGCTCGGGGACAGGAGCAGGGGTGGGTGGGTTTGATTGAGTATCTCTCTGTCACCAGCCACATTGAGCCCTTTTTGCGGGGGATTATTCGCCTTCAGGACGTTGTGTATTACCTGTCTTTCAGCTTCGTGGGAGTGTTTCTGAGCTACCGCGTGATTG
>JAZAIZ010000132.1:0-4889 GCA_036230545.1 Myxococcota bacterium | reverse complement strand
TCGGGTTCTGGCTGCTCTTAACCGTCCCCCCCCTCGGACTCGTGCGCCTCCCCCCCCTGCTGCAGGCCTCCCGACGCTTTGGCCTCCTCTTTTGGCCCTGGTTCAGCTTCACCCTGCTCCACACATTCATCGGGCACAAAGAGGAGCGCTTCATGCTCCCTGTCCTCCCACTCTTCCTCCTGCTGCTTGCTCCGGCGGGTCCCCTTATCCGGCAGATGAGCGGCCGCATCAGCGGCCCTTTAAAGCGGGCGTGGCCCATCACCCGCAACGCCCTGCTGGTCATCCATCTCCTGGCCCTCGCTCTTGTCGTCACCAACCAGAGCCAATCCAACCTCCGAGAAGCCATGGTGACCCTTCGACAGGACGAGGGCCTGACCACCATCGTCTCTCTGGGGCCCGAGCTGCAGACCTATTTCCTGGGGCGCCCCTCCGTGCAATTGCAGCGCAACCGCAAATTCGATGCCCTCTGGCTTCGCCACACCCTCGATGAATTGGGTTCCTTCTCCTCCCAAACAACCGCTATTTTAGGCTTCAGCGCCGACCGGGCCAGAATTGGGATCCTCTTAATGGCCGAAGGCCTTGAGTGCCCCGCGCCCACCCAACTCAAGGGCTGGTGGCTGGACCGCCTCATCTACAAAGCCAACCCCAAACACAACCTCCGACGCTCTCCGGTGGACATCTGGCGCTGCTCCCACACCACCCTTGCGCAGCTTACTCCTCCACCTCCAATAGAGAGCCTCGCACAAGCCCGCCTTGCCCAAATCGCGCGGTGATCGCGTCGCTCACATCCTGAAGGGTCTCTCTCTTTCGCTTCACCTCATCGACAAAAAGAGAGGGCTGCACCTCACCGGTGGAGAGTTCCGAAACCGAGAGCCCCACCAGACGCAGCGGGCGGCCCTCCTGCAGGAGTCCCCCAAGCAACTCCAGGGCCACCTCCCGAATGGAGTCCGTGTCATAAACCGGCGAGGAGAGTTTTCGCCGCGCTGAGCGGGACTTAAACTTAGCGTCTTTCGCTTTCACCGTCACCACATGCCCCACCACGCCCCGCTTGCTCAAACGTGATGCCACCCGAACCACCTGGGAGAGGAGTTGCTTTTCAATAAAAATGCGGCTGCTGGTGTCCCTCTCAAAGGTAACCTCCCCCCCGATGGACTTCTGAGGTGCCCGAGGCTCCACGGGACGGTCGTCTTCCCCATTGGCCAGGCGGTGCACCTTAGCCCCCCAACTCCCGAGGAGCTTCTCCAAGCGTGTGGGGCAAGCCCCAGCCAGATCACCAACCGTCGCGATGTCCACCCCGAGGAGCTTTTGCGACACCACCGGCCCCACCCCCCACATTCTTTGAATCGGCAGAGGCGACAAAAAACCCCTCACCTCTCCCGAACGAATCACCACCAACCCATTGGGCTTATCAAAATCGCTGGCGACCTTCGCGACAAATTTATTGGGAGCCACCCCCGCGGACGCGTTCAGCCCGAGTTCTGCAACGATCGCCCTCTTAATCGCCGTCGCGATCTGAGGTCCATCCCCGTGGAGCCGACGGCTCCCGCTCACATCCAAGAACGCTTCGTCCATGGAGAGCCCCTCCACCAAAGGAGTGTAGCGTTCAAAGATCTCAAAGACACGCCGGCTCACCGCCCCATAAACATCGTGCCGCGGCCCCACCACCACGGCGTCCGGGCAACGCCTCAGGGCCTCCGCCATGGGCATGGCGGCGCGCACACCATAGGACCGGGCCTCATAGGACGCGGCGCACACCACCCCACGCAGAGAAGGTCCCCCTACGATTACAGGTCGTCCACGAATAGAGGGGTCTCGCCGCTGCTCTACGGACGCAAAGAAGGCGTCCATGTCGATATGCAGAATCGTACGCAAGGGGCTCTCTTATTTGGAGCGAAAATTCCCAAATTGAAGCTCGACGCCAAAATCCTCCGCCCGCAGCATGCCCATCACCTCCTGCAGAGAATCTCGAGAGTTAGAAGCAATTCGAACCTGCTCTTTTTGAATCGTGGCCTGCACCTTCTTCAGCTTCTTCTCTTTAATATACTTTACAATCTCTTTCGCAGTGTCCGTGCTGATGCTCTGCTGCAGCTCAATAGTCTGCCTCACAGCCATTCCTGCGGCACTCTGCACGTCTCCCCGCTGCATATTCTTCACGGGAACTTTGCGTCGAATCATTTTGGTGTGAAGTACATCCCAGATCGCGTTCAGCTTGTACTCATCATCCGCCTGAATGCCGATATTTCCAGCTTGACGATCAAGACTGATATCAAATTTTACGTCGCGAAAATCAAAGCGCTGCCCCAACTCTTTGAGGGTCTGATTCACGGCGTTGTCCACCTCTTGAAGATCACACCCCGTCGTAATGTCAAAAGTTTCACTCGATGCCATTGTCTTCTCCTTCAGCGAGGACCTCGGTGGAGAGCCCACCCGTGAGTCTTTGAACAACAAAGCCCCCTACTCCAGATAAAGCCGAGACCCAAGTAAAACCTCTAAATCGCACTAATGAAGGGTCTTCTCCAAATCCTCAAGGCCATCGCCCCGATCTCTAAGGAACGAGATCTCATCCGCAGCCAAAGCACAGACGATCGTATCGCCAGGCTTAAATTGCTCCTGCAAAAGCACCGAAGCGAGGGGGTTCTGGAGACGATTTTGAATCGTCCGCTTGAGGGGGCGCGCACCAAACATGGGATCAAACCCCTCCTCGATGAGCAGCTCACGGGCAGACTCCTGAAGCCGCAAATCGAGCTGTCGCTCAGAGAGACGGCCGCGCAGCTGAGCGAGCTGGAGATCCAGGATCTCGCCTATCTGCTCTTTCTGCAGGGTGCCAAAAACCACCATATCATCAATGCGGTTCACAAACTCCGGCCGAAAGACCTCCCGCAAAGCGCCGGCAACCATCTCATGCATCTTCTCGGGATCACGACCCGCATATTGCTGGATCACGTCAGAGCCCACATTGGAGGTCATAATCAGCACCGCGTGCCTGAAATCTACGGTGCGCCCTTGTCCATCGGTTAATCGGCCATCCTCCAACACCTGCAAAAGCACGTTGAAAACATCCGTGTGAGCCTTTTCGATCTCATCCAGAAGCACCACCGCGTAGGGTCGACGTCGAACCGCCTCAGTCAACTGGCCCCCTTCTTCGTACCCCACGTATCCCGGGGGCGCGCCGATCAAACGAGACACAGAGTGCTTCTCCATATACTCGCTCATGTCGATCCGCACCATGGCGCTCTCATCATCAAAAAGAAACTCCGCCAGAGCCCTCGCGGTCTCTGTCTTGCCAACGCCCGTGGGCCCCATGAACAGAAAACTCCCCACCGGGCGGTTGGCGTCCGCGAGCCCGGTCCGAGTCCGCCGGATGGCGTCCGCCACCGCCTTCAGCGCAGGCTCCTGGCCAATGACCCGCGCGCCCAGATTACTCTCCATCTTAAGAAGCTTCAGCACTTCACTCTCAAGCATCCGCGTCACCGGAATCCCGGTCCAGTGGGCTACAATTCCAGCGACCTCTTCCGCGGTAACCTCCTCATTCAGCAGCTTATCCGATGAGCTGGGGGCAGCGTCCATCGCCGCGAGGCGCTTCTCCACCTCAGGGATGCTCCCGAATTTGAGCTCTGCCGCCCGGGTCAAGTCCCCACGCCGCTCGGCGTCCACCTGTTCTGCCCGAAGCGCCTCCAGGGTTTCTTTCAACTCCTGGCTCTCTTTAATTCGACGCACCTCCTCCTGCCAGCGCGCGCGCAGAGCCGTCTCCTCAGCCTTAAATTCCTTCAAATCCTCCTGGAGCTTTTCCAACCGCGCCTGGGACCCTTGATCCTTCTCCTTAAGCAGCGCCTGCCGTTCGATCTCCAGTTGAATAATTCGCCGACTCAGCTCATCAATCTCCGCGGGCAGGGAGTCGATCTGCAAGCGCAGATGACTGGCGGCCTCATCGATTAAATCAATGGCCTTGTCCGGTAAAAAACGGTCAGTAATATATCGGTCCGAAAGCGTCACCGCCGCCATCAGAGCCCCATCCTGAATTCGCACCCCGTGATGAATCTCGTAGCGCTCCTTGAGTCCCCGCAAAATAGAGACAGCGTCCTCCACCGAGGGTGGCTCCACCAAAACAGGCGCAAAGCGTCGCTCCAAGGCCGCATCTTTTTCGATATGCTTGCGGTATTCATTAAGGGTCGTCGCGCCCACACAATGCAACTCCCCCCGCGCCAGAGCGGGCTTGAGCATGTTGGAGGCGTCCATGGCCCCCTCCCCCGCCCCGGCCCCCACCAGGGTATGCAGCTCGTCAATAAAGAGGATCACCTCCCCCTCACTCTCGACAACCTCCTTTAAAACAGCCTTCAAGCGGTCCTCAAACTCCCCACGGTACTTCGCTCCCGCCACCAGGGCGCCGAGGTCCAAAGAAATGAGCCGCTTGTTACGAACATTCAAGGGGACGTCCCCGTCTACAATCCGACGAGCCAACCCTTCGATGATGGCCGTCTTGCCCACCCCCGGTTCACCAATCAGCACCGGGTTGTTCTTGGTGCGACGAGCCAGCACCTGCAACACCCGCCGAATCTCCTGGTCTCGGCCGATCACCGGATCGGTCTTTCCCCGCCGCGCCATGTCGGTTAGGTCTCGACCATAGCGCAGGAGAGCCTGGTATCGGTTTTCGGGGTTGGAGTCGGTGACCCGATGGGGGCCCCGCACATCCGCGAGGGCCGTGAGCACCGAGTCGCGGTGGATTCCCAGACCGCGCAGTATCTCCCCGGTAGGGCAGGGGCTATCCACCGCAGCGAGGAAGAGATGCTCGGTGGACAAATAATCATCGTTTAATAAATCAGCGTGGGCCTGCGCCGCCTTCACCGCCTCAGCCAGGGTCTTCCCGGTGTAAGGCTCTCCCCCGGAGACAC
>JAZAIZ010000131.1:0-1328 GCA_036230545.1 Myxococcota bacterium | reverse complement strand
GAGCGAGTACGATGTGGTGCTCGCCGTCGCCGGTGACGGGACCTTCCGGGTGCTGACGCCTCAGGACAAGGTGCTTCTGTCGAAGAAGGTTCTCTACATGGAGGTGTTTGATCCGGAGGCGGGGGTTGAGTTTACGGTGATTTATCGAGACACAAAGAAGATAGCTTACGCGAAGAAGATTCATATCCATAAGTTTATTCGCAATAAGGAATACCGCTTGATCAAGGACAAAGCCGGAAAGGTAGACATGCTTCTTGAGGGGCACGCGGATTCAACGCTCAAGCTCGATTTTGTCCCGGCACCTCGACAGAAGGTTAAGAAGGCCACGTTTGAGCTGAGTGAGTTGGAGGTGACCGCCGTGACTGCCCGGGGAGTGCGGATGGCGTCCAAGCCAGTGGCGAAGGTGAGCCTGGCCAAATAGCGTCGTTGGGGTGTTTTGGGGAGTGGTTGAAGGGACGACCTCGGGTTGTGTCGGTGGACGAGTCCGGTTAGCATCTTCGGCTGAAGGAATGATCTTTCCGCTATTCAGTGCTGAGGGTTTTATGTCCGATATCTTAGATCTCGTTATCATTGATTCCTTGAAGCAGATCAAAAAAGAAGGGTTCTGTGAGCGCCTTGTGGAGCTCTTCGAGACCAACACCGCTGGGCTCGCCCGGGAGATGGGGGAGGCTATCGAGCGGGGGGACCCAGCGCTCCTGGCGGAGAAGGCGCACTCGCTTTGCTCGGCTTCAAGCTCGGTGGGCGCGCTGCGGGTCTCGTCTTTGGCCCGTGAGTTGGAGGCCCTCGGCAGCGCGGGGAATACCGAGGGGACTTACGAGCTCTACACGACTCTGCTGCAACAGCTGAGTTTGGGCCAGGAGGTGTTAAAGACCACTCTCCTCGGAACTCAGGGGACCCTCTGAGGTGGTTGAGTGGGTTAAGTGCTGAGAGATTGGGAGAGGGGCTTAAGAGCTCTTGGGAGGAGCCTTGATCCACTTGGCTAGAATGGAGTTCAGCCGCTCGGGGCTGGCGGGCTTGGTGATGTAGTCGTCCATACCCGCCGCGAGGGCTTTGTCACGGTCGCCGCTCATGGCCCGGGAGGTCATGGCGATAATGGGTATGCGAGCAGCTCCACGCTCTCGTTGGCGGATGAGCTCGGTGGCCTGATAGCCGTCGAGTACGGGCATCTGGCAGTCCATTAACACCGCCGAGAAATCGTGGTCCCCGCCGCTTAATTTTTCTACCGCTTCGTTTCCGTTTTCAGCGAGCTCGGGGCGGTATCCGAGGTCTTGGAGGATCCCCATGGACACCTCCTGATTGACGAGGTTGTCCTCCACCAGCAAAACGGC
>JAZAIZ010000130.1:0-2975 GCA_036230545.1 Myxococcota bacterium | reverse complement strand
TTCATCTTTTCCACCGCCCCGGGGATACGCCACCCCTTCGGTTATTTGGGTGGCCATGTGTTGGTCGTAGACGTTCTCAAAGCGAGCGACGTGGGTGTTGTGGACGATGGGGAAGTGCGCTTTGTCTGCGACGTTCTCGACGACCTCGCGGGGATGGGTCTTGATGATGAGCTGATTGGAACTCCAGGGGAGCCATGAGTCACCGCTGTACTCTTCAATGATTGGGATGTCGTAGTCAGGGCTCTTCTGCTCGGGATCGTGCCAAACAAACACGAGATCGTTGCGCTCCTGTACGGGCCAGCTACGAACCTTGGCCTTTGCAGGTATCTTTTTAGCATATGGCACCTCGACGCAGGAACCGGTGCGGTCGAATTTCCACGCGTGGAAGGGACAGCGAAGGCAGTCGTCTTCAACGATCCCTCCCACTCCCATGTCGGCGCCCAGGTGGGCGCAATAGGCGTCCAGGATGGCGACCTCGCCCTGACTGTCGCGAAAGGCGACGAGGCGCTGGCCAAAATATTCGAGGGATTTGACCTCGTTGGGTTGAAGCTCGTGGGAGTAGGCTACCACGAACCACCCGCGGGGGTATTTGTCGAAATAGCTGGTTGTCATGGCAGTCCTCATTTGTTGTCCCGGGGCCTATGCATGGGCCGCGAGGTGGTCGGTTGTTGGGGTGGCCTCAAGGGGTTCGCGCTTGAGGATCTGCATGGGAAGCCCTCCTTTGGGGTGGAGGGAGAGCTGGGGAAGAAAGGTGATCTCGTGCCCCTCAGGGAGCACAAAGTCCACAGCTCTTACGAGGGTACCGAGGATTAGCTTGGCCTCCATCATGGCGAAGGCTTTGCCGATGCACACCCGTGAGCCGGCGGAGAAGGGCACGTAAGCACCCTTGGGCAGCTTCTTCTCATTTTCCCGGGTGAAGCGTTCGGGGCGAAACACTTCCGGATCGGGGAAATAGCGGGGATCGTGTTGGGTGACGTAGGGGCTGATGAACACCATGCTGCCTTTGGGGACCAGGTAGTCTCCCATGCGGACATCCTCGATGGGCTCTTTCATAAACGACCACACCGAAGGGAGGATTCGCATGGACTCCTTGACCACCATTTCCAGGTAGGGGAGTTGCGGAAGGTCGTCGACGCGGAGGGAACGTGACCCGGCGGCGTCGTGAAGCTCTTGCCGCAGGCGCTGCACGACGGCGGGGTGTTGGGATAGAAGATAGGTCATCCACACAAGGGCCATGGCGGTGGTCTCGTGGCCCGCGAAGAAGAGGGTCATGGATTGGTCTCGGAGCTCTTTGTCGCTCATTCCCTCGCCGGCTTCATCGCGGGCGAAGACGAGCATGGAGAGGAGATCGCCACGGTCTTTACCCTCCTCACGTCGCTCTGCGATGACCCGCCGAAGAATGTCCTCCACATTGCCGATGGCGTTGAACTTGCGCTTGTTGGTTTTGCTGGGCCACCATTTGGGGACCGGCAAGGGCATGTTGATGTGCTCGGTCATGGTTTGGTTGAGGGTTCGCATGGCGTCCCCTACGGTGGAGGTGATGTCGTTGTTGACGTCCATATCAAAGAGGGTTTTTGCGACGATGCCAAGGGTGATGGAACTCATGTCCTCTGGCATGTCACGTACGCAGCCGTCGGACCAGGTGTCCACCATGCGCTCGGCGTAGTCCACCATCACGGCGCCGTAAGCGTCGATGCGCTTTTTGTGAAAGCCTGGTTGCATGAGCTGATGCTGGCGTTTCCACTCGCCTTCTTCGGCGGTGAGGATCCCGTCGCCGAGGAAATGTTTCCAGAGACGCCGGGCAATCTTGGGCTTGTGGAACTTTGCGGCCTGCAGAACGGTAGCCTCGTGGATGAACTCGGCGCTGCAGAGGACATACCAGTTGTCAAAGCCCATGCGGAATTTGAAGATGTCCCCGTATTCCTGAGCGCCTTTTAGCACGAAGTCGAGGGGCTGTTTGACGAAGTTGAGGGTGGTGGTGACCCCGAACGTGTTTTTGGGTCCTGGTACTTTTTTTAACGCGGCGTCACTCATGCCTGTCCTCCTGAATCCCCGGGGCTGCGGGAGACTCTAATCAGAAAGTGAAACACGTTTCAACCACGAGGTCTCCGTGTGGTGAGGAATTCCCATAGGGGCGCACAGGGGCGCCTGCGGGGGCTTGACGACAAAAGTGAAACATGTTCTACATCCGCTGTCTGGGTAGGATCCCCGCGCCGGTCGCTCCCATGAGGGGAGCGGCGGTGCGGGGATTATTCGTTAAGAGCACCGCTGAACGGAACAGGGAGTAAACCATGGCCGAAGAGACCACCCCCCTCGAGCAATCGGACGAGCCGCATCTGTTAATCGACAGGGTGGAGCACATCGTGACGCTCACGCTCAATCGACCGAGGGCGAAGAATGCGTTCACGCTGGAGATGCTGGCGCGTCTGTGGGACGCTTGGCAAATGATCGATGAAGATCCGGAGATTCGGGTCGCGATTCTCACCGGCGCAGGGGGGGATTTCTGCGCGGGGGCCGATCTTAAGATGATGCATGGCAATCAGGAACACGACCCCTATTATCAGCGCTACAAAGAAGATCCGGAGTTACATTGGAAAGCGCTCCTGCGCCATTATAGCTTGAAAAAACCCCTCATCGCTGCCGTAGAAGGCGTGGCGGTGGGAGGCGGCACGGAGATTCTTCAGGCAACCGACATACGCGTGGCGGCAGAGGGTTCGATGCTGGGGGTCACTGAGGTGGCTTGGGGGCTCTTTCCTCTGGGGGGTTCCACGGCGCGACTGCCCCGGCAGATTGGCTACACCAACGCCATGGAGATGCTGCTTACGGGTAAGCGCATGGATGCTCAGGAGGCCAAAGACATCGGGCTTGTGGGCCATGTTGTGCCCAAAGGGGAGGCCCTCGCTCAGGCGCGGAAGATCGCGACGAAGATAGCGCGCAACGGTCCCCTGGCCGTGCAGGCGATTAAACGCTCGGCG
>JAZAIZ010000129.1:0-1628 GCA_036230545.1 Myxococcota bacterium | reverse complement strand
TTCCTGGACCGGGACGGGGTCCTGAACATTGATCATGGCTATGTTCATTCACCGGAAGAGTTTGAGTGGGTGCCCGGCGCGAGAGAAGCGATCAAGCGTATGAACGCTCATGGCTATCACGTGTTTGTTGTGACCAATCAGGCGGGCGTCGCCCATGGCTATTATGAGGAAGAGGCGGTGCAGAACCTCCATGCCTGGATGACCCGTGAGTTGAAAGCCGTAGGGGCCCGCGTGGATGAGTATTTTTATTGTCCTCACCATCCAGACGCAGTTCTTGAGATGTTTCGAGTGGAGTGCCCCTGCCGAAAACCACGTGCGGGGATGTTGCATCAGGCGCTGGAGCGCTGGTCGGTGGATTTGGAGCGATCGTTTCTTATTGGGGACAAAACCAGCGACCTTCAGGCCGCTGACGAGGTTTCAGTTCCCGGCTATCTCTTTGATGGCGACCACCTCGACCATTTTTGCGCCCCCCTTTTGAAGGTGGCCACTTCGTGAAGGGAACTTTAGAGCGTTTACTTTCGCTTTGATTCAGGGGCTCTCTGGGGTATTGCGGGGTGCACATGACGTTGCTTGAGGAGGTAACCTGTGTCCACCCAGTCAGACGAGATTTGTTCCCTGTCCGCAACCGAAATGCTCGGTCACCTTAACGTTGGTGACTTGAGCGCTCGCGATCTGGTGGATGCCCACGCCACAAGGATTAAGCGCTGGAATCCCCAGGTTAACGCGATTGTGCATCCATTTCTCGAAGAGGCTGAGGCTAAAGCCGGCGAGGCGGATGAGCGACGCGCTCGAGAGAAGACCGTGCCCCCTCTTTTGGGCATGCCTATCACCATCAAGGAGTCCCTCGCCACCGCGGGGACCCCGGTGAGTCTTGGCCTCGAGGGCTGGCGCGACCGAATGCCCGCGGAACTCTCGGTGGCGGCGAACCTCCTTACGGAGGAGGCCGGCGCGATTATGATCGGCAAGACCAATGTCTCGCAGCTTCTGCTCTTTCATGAGTCCGACAACCCGCTCTGGGGAGCCACCAACAACCCCTGGGCCATGGAGCGAGTGCCAGGAGGATCAAGCGGCGGGGAGGCGGCGGCCATTGCGGCGGGCATGACTCCCTGGGGAATTGGAGCGGACATCGGGGGCTCCATTCGAATTCCCAGTGCCTTCTGCGGCATTGCCGGGATTAAGCCCACCGTTGATCGCTGGTCGAACATTGGCAGCAACGGGGTCATCCCCGGCCAGGAGGTGGTGCGGAGTCAATGCGGTCCTATGGCCCGAACCAGTGAGGATGTGGCCCTGCTTCTGACGGCTATTGACGCTCGTCGACACGCCGCTCTCGACCCCAATGTGCCACCCCTTGCGATTCAGGGGCCTGGCGAGGTGGACCTCCGCGGGCTCCGGGTTGGCTATTATGAGGATGATGGGTTTATCACCCCCTCCGCCAGCGTGCGTCGCGGGGTGCGGGAGGCTGTGGCGGCCCTTGAGGCTCTCGGGGTGGAGGTGGTGCGCTTTCATCCCCCGCATGTGGAAGACATCCTCTACGCCTACCTGGGGGCGTTGTCCTCCGATGGCGGGTATATGATTGATCAGGCGCTGGATGGTGCGGCGGTGGCCAGGCAGCTCAAGCCCCTGAAGAC
>JAZAIZ010000128.1:0-10164 GCA_036230545.1 Myxococcota bacterium | reverse complement strand
CGCGACACCGGCATCGTGTGGAATAATGAAATGGATGATTTCGCCATCGCCCCTGGCGTCCCTAACGCCTATGGCATCGTGGGCTCCGAGGCCAACGCCGTCCAGCCAGGCAAGACCCCCCTCTCCTCCATGAGCCCCACCCTGGTCTTTGCGGGGCCCACCCCCGCCTCGCCCATCCGCTGGGTGCTGGGATCTCCAGGGGGATCGCGCATCCCCACCACCGTGGCCCAGGCCATTCTGCACCTGGTTGACCACCAGGCAGACATCCAGACCGCCCTGAGCCTCGGGCGGGTTCACCACCAGCACCTCCCCGACACCGTCTTCGTCGAAGAGTTTACCCTCTCAGCCCCGGCGCTTGAGGCCCTGAGAGCCCGGGGACATGAGATTAAAGTGAGGGGCCGGTGGAGCAACGCGACAGGAATCGCCGTCGACCCCAACACCGGATTGGTCACCGGCGCCGCCGACCCTCGAGGCATCGGGACCGCCCTGGCGGAATAGAAAAGGGGTAAAGGTCAAGGAGCCGCGGCGATGATCTCCGTCAGAGTCCCGTTGATCTCCACGCTCTGCTGAACAGGCAGCGTCGTGCCCCCTGTGGCTATAAAGCTCACCAACTGCGTCTGCATCTCAGTGGTTACGGCAGCAGCCGGGCCCACACACTCCCCATAGGCCGCTTGAGCAGCAGCATCGGCGTCGCAAGCCAGCGGCACACAGACACCGGCTCCAGTGGGATCAAGAAGGCTCCCATGCGCCCCTTTCGTAAACCGAACGGAAGCAAGGAGTCCCTCAGTATCGGCCACCGAAGACGACACCCCCTTCAGCCCCATCTCGATCGCCAGACTCGCGCTCCCCATATTGGGCGCCTCCGCAGAGAAAGACACGGGAAAGACCGTATCCTCGGGAAACGTGTCCCCATCCCCTATCACCTCAAACATCAGGGTGGGGACAACAAGCGCTGAGCCGTAATTAACAGGATCTGCCGCATCCAAAGTCGTCTGAAGTGCCATAAAGAACGACTCGTACGCCGGACTTCCCACCTCAAGGCCCGCCAGCGCCACTAGAGCGAGCTTTAAACCGGGCCCGATAGAAGCCGACGCCTCAAGCGCTCTGGCGATCCCTGAAAGGGGACTCGCCAGCACCGCAGAGGTAATCCCAAGTCCGGCTTTTTCGGCCTGTGAGAGAAAGAGCACCCCCACCGAAGCCCCCACCCCATGCCCCACAAAAGAAACCTTCGTCGTATCAAACAAATCCATCTTAGGGAGAGTCTTCCGCAACACCATCAGGTCTGCGGCAGCCTGGCGCAGATTGTCCCGAAAGTTCAACCCGCCCTGAACATTCAAAAAGCCAGTCCCAGAACCATCCACCTCACCGTCACCGTCACCATCAACTCCCATCATCCGCTCAGCGAGCATCTCAGCAACTGCCCCAAACGCGGGGTGGTTGGCATAAACCGAACCCACCATGGCCTTGCAGCGGCCCACGCCACAGGTTTCACCACAGGTCGCGTCCGGGCTCTGTCCTTCAGCGCACGCTCCACACGCTTCAAACGCAGCCGGAGCATCCGCCGAAAATCGATAGAGGGCGTTCAATCCAGAGGACTTGCCCGCCGCACCGGTGAGCGGGTCGTAGAGATTGTATTTGCTCACCCCGTGCAAGGGCAGGTCTATGGCTATCACCGCCTGCCCTGCTGCCGCCAGCGCCTCGGAGATAGCCAGGGCATTGAAACGGTTTTGGGTGAAGTCGTGCTGAAAAATGGTCACCGGCCAGCCCCCCGCAGGCTTACTCGTCGCATTGGGAGTGGTAACCAAAAAAGGAATCGTCTGGGTCGACCTGGCCACGGGCCCTTGCCCGCTCAACTCATAGTAATGCTGGGTGGGAAACGCCTCCCCCAAACCCCGCCAGAAGTTGTCCGACCGAGCCGGGTTCTCACTGTCGAGGTAGTAGGGCACCTCCAGGGCGCCAAAGTGAATGTCCGCGCTTCCTGAGAGGCCTGCAGCCGCAGTGGTCACCTGAACCTGCGTCGCGTCAACAACGGGGCTCACCACAAAACCACCCGCGTCATTGGTTGAGGCGAGGGCGTCGAGCATGGTGTCAACGGACTGGGTGGTAAAGGTCCACGCGAGCGCGACCTCCCCGGAGCCGATCCCGGCTTGAAGCCCCAACAAAATCTCGTAGGAGTAAGTCAACGCTCGCAGCTGCTCCAAAAGCGCAGCCTGCTCATCCCCAAAGGCCATCGGGACGGTGGTGTGTCCAAAGCGATCCACCAGGGGACTCCCCCCTTTGCTGATTCCGTAGATAAGCGAAGGCTCAATGGGATAGCCCTGCACGTCTTCAATCCCCGTCCCCACCACCACCATATAGCTGGTGCCGGCCCCAAGCGGAAAAGTAGGTATCACCCGGAGCCCGTGACGCTCCTCATTTGCAACCACCCTGGACGTGAGCTCCACACTGAATTCAACGTCCCCCTTCAGCTCCCGGACAATCCCACTGATGGCAAGGTAAGGCGCCGATTTGGTGACCTCAAACACACGCACCGTGTCCCCTGCAATCAGAGTCAGCGGTTCAATAAGGCCTGAGAAGGTCGCGTCAATGGGAGTCAGCGTGGAGAAGCCATCCAGAGTGTTAAGCTGCACCATGGGATCTGCATAATTCTGAGCGTTGGCCACCGGCAGATTCATCGTCCCGTCAGCCGAGCCCAAAAAGAGCAGGTCTACCGGATAGGGCAACACCGGAAGAGCCGCTGAGGGGTCAAACTCCACAACCGTCGACGTCCGAGGAACCGTGCCCCAACGTTCATTCAGTTCATCCTGAGTGGGCGCTTCACAGGACGTCAGCGTCCCCACCGCCACCAGACAGAGCACCAGGCGCTTGAGCATTGAATTCTCTCCTTAAGGTCTACAATAACCCCGTAAAACCCCGTGATATGGAAATAATCTCCCCCATTACCGCGACAGCATACCGCCTACTCGAAGTGGCAGCAAATGTCGAACAAAAGCACCTGAACACTTCTAACGCCGCTCTTCGCCCACCTCGCGCCCTCCCCCTTCCGCTCCCCAGCCCCTGTTCCAGAGGGCTTTCCGCAAAAGAAGTTTACTTTCTCTGCAAAATCATGTTTTTCTCGCCCCCGTGGCCCTCAGTATATATAAGAAAGTCCTCAGCGCAGATCGGCTCAGGGGGAAGGGCGTGAAACGAAGCGCTCCAAACGAAGCCTCTACGCTCCGGTCTCGCGGGAGCTGAGAAACGATTCCACTTAGGGTCCCTCGGGAGGGTCGGCTCAATGACAGGCGTTCCAAAACCTCAATCGAGTACAAACAGCACCGGAGCGCTCTTCTTTCAGGGGCTTGCTGCGGCGCTAATACTCAGCCTTTCAGCTGCCCCTCTTCACGCACAGGAGATCGATATCCATGGCTTCATCAGCCAGGGCTATCTCAAAACCGACCACAACAATTTTCTCGCTGAGACCAAACGAGGCACGTGGGAGTTCTCCGAGGTTGGCATCAACTTCTCCACGGATGTCTCCGACGACCTGCACATGGGCCTTCAGCTCTTCTCCCGAGACCTCGGCTCTCTGGGCAACCTGAACCTTGAGCTGGACTGGGCGTTTGGTGACTACACCATTAGCGACTCCCTTGGGATCCGAATAGGCCGCATCAAGATCCCCTACGGTCTCTACGGTGAAACTCAGGACGTCGACATGGTGCGGGCAACCGCGCTGCTTCCCCAGAGCGTTTATTTGATCTCACTCCGGGATATTCTACTCTCCTTTAACGGCGTCTCTCTCTACGGCAACCTTGAGGTTGAGGGGGCGGGGAGCATCGATTATCAGGTCTTTGGTGGCGCCATCATCGGTGACCCCGTCGAATCCTCCAACAGCGCGGTAGCCAATTTTTTCAACAACCGCGCCTATCAGCAATTTAAAATAGAGGGCTTTGTCCCCTTCGCCGTTGAGAGCGCCCGGGACCGCTGGAGCGCTGGGGCGGCTCTGCAATACAACACTCTCATCCCCGGCCTGCTCTTCAAAGGAACCATCCTGCACCATCGTGCCGTCTTTAACACACAGTTCAGTGATGCGTTCAGTCAGCAGCTAAGGGCGCTTCGAGCAGACCCCCCGGGCTTCTCCGAGACGTTGAAGTTCACCACCAATGACACCGTCTTTTGGGTTGGCTCGATGGAGTTCTCCCGAAACGACCTTATCTTTGCCACGGAGTACGGACGTTATTTCGGAACGTTTCGCTCCTCTCAGCCCCGGGTCGTTCCCCACCTCTCCCTGAACTCAGAGCTCTTCTACGCTCAGCTTACTTACCTGCTCCAGGAATCGGTGCAAGCCTCCATCTACTATGCGTGGACCGGAGATCCCAACGACCGCACCGGCGACGACGTTAGCAACGTAGGCAACGTTCGACACAGTTCGTTCCAGCATAATTACACCCTGAGCCTCCGCTTTGACATCAACGATTACTGGCTCTTCAAGCTTGAAGCCCACGCCATGGACGGCACCTTTCAAATCAGCGGGATTGACAATCAAAGACACCCCAATCTTGATCGCTACTGGCACCTCTTCGTCGCTAAGACGACCCTGACCTTTTAGGGACCTCATGAAACAGATACAATTAAAAGAGTTTTACTTTGTTGGATTGATCGTGGTTAATGCGTGCCCTACCATTTGTAATGAAACGCTTTATTGAGCCGGAAACGAAATGCTGACCTTGCAAAAAAACAAGCGCTCGTTGTTCTTCCTGGCAGGCATCGCCCTCCTCGTCGGAATGCTCCTGCCTCAGAACGCCCTGGGCAGAGAAGCCGCGCTGGTTAAAGCCAGCAACCCCATCGAGAAGTTAAGCAAACGAGAGCTGCGCAGGCTTCTCCTCGGAAAAACCAAGCAATGGAGAAACGGCGACAAGGTGATTATCGCCACCCTCCACGGCGGCGACGCCCACAATCAATTTATCAAAGCCTACGTAGGCAAAACCGCGAAGCAATTTACCAATTACTGGCGGAAGATGCTCTTCTCTGGAAAAGGAAGAATGCCCAAAGCCTTTCACTCTCAAAGAGAGCTCGCTTCATTCGTCGCCAACCAAAAAGGGGCGCTCGGATACACCAGCGAGGGCCTGCTCGTTAACGGCACCAAAGTTCTGGTTATCGAATAAAAAATCGACCTCGTCCCACTCCGCCCTACATCAAACGACATGCCCCCTATAAAGAGGCGAAAGCCTACGCTCTGATGCGCGGTTTTTCCTCAAGCCCCTCGATACGCCTTGAGACATCCGCCGTCGCGTGACGAAGAATCCGAATGACCTCATCGGTGCAATGAAGCTTTTCCACCACCGGCTCAAGGCTGGCCCGAACCTCCTCCCGAAAATCATCCAGCGAACGAAGATGTTCAGACAACATCCCTACCCATTCCAAAGACTTACGGTTGGATGCCCGAACCCCTTCCAGGATCTCCTCCATGCGGTCGAGCCGCGTCTCCATCCGTGCAAGAACCTCGCCTATCGCTGCGTCATCTGCCATGGTCCAAGGCTATCACCGGGGGCCGCCCCTCCCAAAAAATTCGGCTCTCTCCCTGAACTCCGAGCACAAAATAAACCCCTCGATTACTAAGTTGAAACACGGGATTCCACTAGACGATTTAGAGCCTCCGTGTGCATAATTTTAAGAGTGGGAGAGAGTGCTCTCCCGTCAAGAGAACAAGCGCCCATGGGCGCCCGATGCGATACAGGTGTTGTTGTTTGTTAAGCTATCGTTATCATTTTGAACGTACCTGTGATTCCGAAAACGACTTACACGGAGAGGAGAAAGAACGGCATTAAACCGAGCGGTGCGGAGGTGCATCCACCTCTACTGCGCACTATTCAACCCGAGCACCCAGAGGTGCCCGCGGGAGGCGACCAATGAGAGTAATCGTTAAAGCAAGGCACATTAAACTAACCCCATCCCTTAAACTCCACGCCCAGGAAAAACTGGGGGACTCTCTCATGCGAGTCTTTGACCGCCCCGCAGCAAAGATTGAGATCGAGCTAACCTCATTGGGGCAATTCAAAAATGGAGAACACCAAGAGTGCCGGGTACAGGTGTTTATGCCCCACGGCAAGGCCATCTGCATCACAGAAATCGACGACGACATGCACAAGGCCATCGATCTTGCTCACGACAGATTGCTCACCCAGGTGAAGCGTCAGCAAAACAAACGCCGCCTCGCCGCCCGGGGTCGAAAAGAGGCCACACGCATGAGAAATATTACAGCGAGACAGGAGCTGATGGTTAAACCGGAGGAGTGGGAACTAGAGCTGGAGGAGTATAACTCGACCTCCAAGTAATGATCATGCTAGGCTGCGAGCTATGATGAACACCAGCACGCAGCCTTCCTTTCCGATTCATGACCTCGTCATCGGCGCGGGGTTAGCCGGTCTGGCTTATAGCCAGTTCACCACTCATCCCAATATTGTTCTTGAGCGATGTGATACCGTGGGCGGGGTCGCCAAGTCCCGACTCACTAACGGATTCACCTTCGACTGCACAGGCCACTGGCTGCACCTCAATGACCCTGAGATGGCCAGCTGGATCAAAGGCCTCTTTCCCGAAGGACTCTTGGAGGTCTCCCGTAAAGCCGAGATTCACATTCAGGGAGTGCGGACCCCCTACCCCTTTCAGGCCAACACCTTTGGGCTGCCCATCGAGATCGTCGCAGATTGCCTCACAGGCTTTTTCGCCGCCCGTGAAGCCGGTCTCCGGGGAGAGCACCCCGATCCTAAATCCTTTGAAGACTTCATTCGACAACGTATGGGAGATGGGATCGCAGAACATTTTATGATCCCCTACAACACTAAGATGTGGACCGTCCCGCCAAAAGAGATGTCCCACCTTTGGTGCGGGCGCTTTGTCCCGGTCCCCACTCCCGAAGAGGTGATCCTCGGAGCCCTCACCCCCGCGGGCTCCGGTCGTCCCATGGGCTACAACTCGAGCTTCTACTACCCCCACCAAAACGGCATGGGAGAGCTCTCCACTCGCATCAGCGCCCCCCTCAAAGACAACCTCCGCATGGAGTCCGCTGTCACGCGCATCAACTGGCAGGAAAAAATCGTCCACACCGCCTCCGGCGAGGCCTACGAGTATGAGCGCCTCATCTCAACCATGCCCCTCCCTGATCTTGTGGACTGCCTTGAAGGAGCCCCCGAGGCGGTGGTCGAGGCTCGAAAAAAACTTCGCTCCACCACAGTAAGCTATTGGAACGTCGGCGTGGCCGGCGCAGGCAGCGACCAGGCGCCCCATTGGATTTACTTTCCCGACAAAGACATCCCCTTTTACCGCGTCGGCTCCCCCAGCGCAGCGGTCTCAACCACCGCTCCCCCGGATCATCGCTCCTATTACGTCGAAGTCTCCCATCCCATCGACAGCCCCTGCCCAGCCTCCACCGATGACGTCGTGCGAAGCCTCAAAAAGGTCGGGCTACTCGCAGACAATGAAACCCCCTGCCTGCTGGAAGCCCACTCCATCCCAGGCGCCTACGTCATCATGGATGAGTCCTATGGACCAAGCCGCAGCACCATCATGGATTGGCTGAATCAAAATCAAATCTGGTCCATCGGCCGCTATGGTGCATGGACCTACGATTCCATGGAAGGGGCGATGGTGCAGGGACGAACCCTCGCTCACTCACTCAACTCTTAAGCCTCTGCAGGGACACACATTCGAATCCGCAGCCCCGGAGCCACCTTGAGGGTTCCCATCAGGGCTTTAAAGGGTTTGATCCCAAAATCCGGCTGCTGCAGATCAAACTCTGCCACATAGTGAGCCCCCTCGCGCCGGGCCAGACACCCCAGCGCTCGCGAGACCCCACAAAGACTCAGAGTCCCCTGCACCCGAAGGCCCTTCCCCTCCGGAACCACGGAGGAAGATTGAAAGGTCAGAGAGGGGAACTTTTTTGTGCGCAGCACGTCCCGAGTGATGTTGGTCTGGATCTGCTTTAGATCTCTCTTGCCCAAAACCCCCGCTCGCTCAACGCCCTTCACCATCGCGCAGACCACCTCCATGGAGTTCGGATCAAAGCTTGCCGAGACAGCGGAATCCTGCGGATCTACCGTGAGCCAAAAAGCACCCACCCGAAGCTTTAAATCATGAGCCACCGCAGAGAGCACGCCCTCCTTATAGGTGTAAACGAAACACTCAGCCGTGTTCTGATCATAACGAAGCATGTGCCTGCACCTTCTCTCTAAATGAGCTGCCCTTCAACCACTCCCCGATGTAAATTCCGAGGATCCCCATTGACGAAACCATGGGATTCTTAGAGAGAACACATTGATGATCGAGCCCAGAAAATCAAATCAATCTCACCAAGGCACCCTGCGAGGAGACTGTCTCCTACCGGAGTCCCTTCAAGAGTGGGGCGAGCTCTTATCTTCCGCTCCCCGCCTCGCGCTCGAAGAGACAGAGGCTTCCCTTCTGGTGCACGGGGATCACCGCGCAGCGCCCTCCCAGGACCAACTCGAGGAGCTGCGACTCCAAAAGCGCCGGGAGGTCCAAAGCCGATGCGCCAAACGCTATGTCCTCGGGCTGCGGGCCAGCACGGGGTATCGCATCCTCAAGGTCTTTGAACCCCGAAGCCCGGGCAATCACCTCGCCGGTCTCCTGGGGCGCTCCACCAGCAAGACGGAACACCAAAACCAACTCCGCTGCGAAGCCCTGGGGCTCGCTGCCTGCAAAACCCTGGGCTATATTGAGCTCCGCCGTGGACCGCTCCTCCTCCGCGCGGGGCAGGTCCAAGAGCCGGTGAATATATCCCGCCACCCCCTCCTCGAAGACTTCTTCGCCCAACAATGGGAGAAATTCTCCCTGGGGGCAGTGCCCCCGCTGGCTCGCGCCATCGCCGATATGCACAACAAAGGGTTCTTTCATAACGACCTAAAACCCTTCCACGCCTACGTGCAACGCGGCGCCTCTCCCACCAACGCGCCTGCCGCCTATAAGCTCCTTTGGATCGATCTCGCAGGGGCAGGCTTTCGCTTAACGGAGCGTCAGCGTGTCATCAACCTCTATCAAGTCCTCCGCTACGTACTTGTCCACAATGATGAAGCCCACGAACCCTTCATTCGCTCTTACTGCGAATACGCTCAGTGGCACGCCCCCACCCCGGAGAACGCTCTTCACAAAGTGACGCGTTTTCTCAACTACAAATTAAGAACCCACCCCTGCCCATGAAATCTATCTACCAACGCCTCGTCTCCTTTGCTCTCGCCCACCCCATCCTCAGCCCCACTCTGGTTGGCCTGGGAGTGAGGCTCCTCACCGCCTATTGGGGCATGGGATTTCATGCCCGGGATGATTATTTTCACGTCCTGGATCCGGCGCTGCACTGGGTGGCCGATCCGAACTTTAACTGGGACACCTCCTCCCTCGCCGGCGCCGGCATTCGCTCTCATTTGGTACCGAGAATTGTGCAGGGCATCCTGCTGGCATGTCATAGCCTCGGGCTTTCAGATCCTTCCACCATCCTGCGAGTGATTCATGCCTGCCTGGGAACCTACAGCGCCTTGGTGATCCCGGCCAGTTACCTCCTGGCACGGGAGCTCTTTAAGACCCCCACCGGGGACTTTAACGCGACGATTCGCTTAGCCCCCTGGCTGATGGCCCTCCACTTCGCCATGCCCTACGGAGGCACTCGCCTCCTCATCGAAGCGCTGGCCATGCCCTGTCTGGTGGGAGGACTCTGGCTCTGCACCGCCTCCACATGGCGCCGAATTCTCCTCGGGGGGCTGCTCATCGGGCTGGCCTGCTGGTTTCGATATCAGGTGGGCGCCGCAACTCTCGGACTGGCCGGGTTTCTGCTCTGGCGCGGGACTCGTGAATTAAACCTCCGACGGGGGCTCTCCCACGTCCTCGCCCTCGCTGCGGGAGGGGGCTTGGCCATCGGCCTGCAGGGACTCTTTGACCTTAAAACCACCGGGGCCTTTCTGGGCCCACTGCTTGGCAACATCCAGGTCAATCTCCACCCCAGCGAGGAGCTCACCCGCTCCAATCCTGGGGCCTACATCGGGTTCTGGCTGCTCTTGACCGTCCCCCCCCTCGGACTCGTGCTCCTCCCCCCCCTGCTGCAGGCCTCCCGACGCTGTGGCCTCCTCTTTTGGCCCTGGTTCAGCTTCACCCTGCTCCACACAGTCATCGGGCACAAAGAGG
>JAZAIZ010000127.1:0-2688 GCA_036230545.1 Myxococcota bacterium | reverse complement strand
CGCAGGGTCTTCATCCCTTGCTGAGCCTTGGAAGAAGATTGCTGAGGGTTGGTTACTACGATGGTCAGGTCGGCGCGCATGCCGCGGCTGATTTGTCTTATGGGCTGGGACAGGTCGGCGCAGGTCGCTTCAGGGGGCAAGGGGGGAATGGCTTCGAGTAGAGGGACCTCCGGGCGGTTTGACTCGACTCCGCTTTTGGGCACCTGCTTGGTGATGTGGGGACAGGAGCTTATTCGGAGGGTTAAGAGGCCTGCGGCTTCAAGCTCTCGTAGGATTTTTCGCTCTTCGGGGCTGGTCCCAGGATCGTAGATCCCGGTCAGGCCCATTTGGTTGCAGAGCTCTTGTCCTCGGAGGATATCGGCTCGGATTTCCTCAGGGGGGGATTCAGGCAACCCTCTGGTGAGCAGGTCGATGGCGTCGCCGATAAAGACTCCCGTGGGGTTGCCCTGGTGGTCGCGTACAATCTCTCCCTCTTTTGGGGATTGGGTGCTGGCGTCGATTCCGAGTTGCTCCATGGCGACGGAGTTGAGCCACACCGCTTGTCCGTCGGTGCGTTTGAGCCACACGGGGTGACGGGGGCTCACGGGATCGAGGTTTCTGGCGGTGGGGAATGTAGGGGAGGACCATTGTTTGGGGTCCCATCCATATCCCCGGATCCACCGACCTGTTTCCAGGGTGTGGGTAATTTGAGAGAGCTCTTGTTGAATCTCATGGATGGACTGAGCGTGCGTCAGGTTGAGCTGCCGCGCACGGCGACCGATGCCTCGGAGATGGACAGGGGCGCCCACAAGACCGGGGAGCAGGGTGGCGCCTTGAAGGTCGATTCGTGTTCCAGTGGCGTTATTGGGGACATCACCGATGTAGATATCGGTGATGACATCTCCGTAGGTACGCAGGCCCCTTGCGGTGGGCTGGGCTTCATTCTGTGTGATGACTGTCGCGTTATAATACACAACGGGAGTATGGTGTTTTGTCCGCGTGGATAAGAACGAAAAAGGACCGACGCAGCCGAACGTCATAACCAGGAGTAGAAAGGGTGTCCATTTCATGGGGGATTCATACACGGACATGGAGGTCGAACCAACGAGAATGTTGAAGTGCTGGCTGACGTTGACCTTGGGAGAATGGAAGGGATACCCTACTGTATGACCAAAATAAAGCCGTCATCGCCGCTGCCCCGGTCTGCAGAGGAGAGCTTGTCATCGACCTCTAAAAAAGAAACGACCTCTGTGCCCGAGAGCTCGGGAGGTTCCTCGGTTGATGGGATGGAGTTGAAGTCACGGCCCGTGCTTGACCAGGGGCGTGTCAGGAGGGGGAGCTCCTTAAAAAAACCTGAGGTTAGCGCGCCGAAGCCGGGAGTGGGAAATCCCGCCCCGGAGCCAGTCGAGGAAAATATGGAAGCTCTTCAAGGTCTGGAGATCCCCTCCGCTGGCAGACTGGTGGATTCCCTCTATGCCATGGCCTCGTGGCTTGTGGGGAAGAAGTTTCGGCCAGGGAGGTCCATTGACCTGATGCCGCATTTTACTCCAAAGGAGCATGAAAAGCTTAAGGACATCGCCGGGGTGGTCAAGCAGCTGAAGGAGGAGCGTCGATATCCGTTTATGGCGCATTTAATGGGGAGCGGGGGAGAGATATTCGTCTCCCTCTCAAGCGGTCTCTCCACGGAGGTTCGTCTTGAGGGATTGTTGCGGAGCGAGTCCAAGAGATATTTGTCGCAGGTTTTTCGTGACGTGACGGACTTGACCCGGTCGTTGTTGGCGGCAGGGGGGAGCGAGGGGCACGGGACGGCGGCTCAATGGGACAAGGTCCTTGAGATGATAAGCGAGTGCTGGCAATGGGAAAATGACTTGATGGACTTGAAGTTTAGAGTTCTTGATGAGCTGCCCTACGAAGAATTTCCCGCGGAGTTGGAGGTGGTGACGACAGGGTGGCGAGAGCCCAAAGGGCACGCGGTGGGGTTTGTTTATGCCCGGGAAGACGGTGAGCCTTATATCTACGCCTGTAACACCGGCGGTGAGCGTGACTCCAGCCGAACCATTGTGAAATACTCCATCAGCGATGAGAAGCTTTTTAAGCGTTTCCTGGCGAGGGGTGACAATGAGCCCTATCGAGTTAAGGAACTTTGGACCGTGGGGCCTGACTCGCTTGGTTTGAGCCGATGCCCGGAGGCAGATCAGATCCCCTTGGCGATTGAGCGCGCGTCGCAGAAACGAGGCAATTGTCCCATTGCGTCGCGAAAATCCTGTCAGCTGGCGATGATGTGGAGTCAGGGGAGAAAGCAGGGCCTTTCTCCCCAAGAGATCAAAACTCTTTATAAGGTGGTCACCACACTTATTCGCAGCGTGGGGGTTCAGGCGGCGCTGGCAGAGGAGAACCCGGATTTTTTGGGGAGAACGTTGGTCAGCATGCTCTCCAAATGGGATCGGCCCGATTGCCGTCGCCAGGCGTTTGGGGTGGCGGATGCATTGTTGAAGTCTCAGGGAGGGGAGTCACTGGAGTTGGATTTCGCTACAGCTTCCCTCGATGAACTCAACAGCGACGCCTGCGTTAGCCACATCAAAGCGGCCCTCGACGCAGCGGATATTAATTTGCGGGATATTAAAGCACACGGTTGGGATCTTGTGGATCATGCGCGACAATCCGACAACACCGAAGTGGTGGAGCTTCTACGCCGCTTGGAGTTTTAGA
>JAZAIZ010000126.1:0-5718 GCA_036230545.1 Myxococcota bacterium | reverse complement strand
AGGCCCCGAAGTGTTGTTAGCGCTTCGGGGCCTGGGGGGGGGGGATTAGAAGTGAGTTTGCAGGAGGCTTTGAATCTCAAGGAGCCCCCAGTCGGGGCTGTCCTGCGCTGCGAGGTCGGCTGCGAGGTCGGCCTGAGTCACCCGCCGGCCGCGGGTGTTGGTGGCGAGTTTGGCGAAGTCGTTGATCAGGCGGGTGCGTTTGAAGAACTCGCCGGGCTCTTTAATCAGGTCGTTGAAGTGAGCGATGGTGATCTCTTCCTCGAGCTCTACATTGGTGGAGAGAGGGCGAAACTTGAGGGTGAGGGTGGCCGCCTCGTTGAGGGCCGCCTCGCGCTCCACCACAAAGCGGGCGAGAAATGTGATGTCGTCCCCCGCGGCGAGGACGATGTTTTGGAGGCGCTCTTCGGGGTTTTGGGAGACCTCTTCCCCGGAGAAGGACTCCAGGTGAATCCCCGGTGGCAGGGTTAACTCAATGGCGATGCGGTCGGCAGCAACCTCCACCAGCTTGGTAAAATAGTCTCCGAAGATGAGGTCCACTTCGTTGCGATTGGGAAGAAAGACGTGGGCGCCCTTGCCCGCATCGGTTAGCCGATCCATGCGCTCCCAGTCGTAGTCGGTGCCCACCCCCACCCCGGAGAGGTAGATGCCTTCCTGGCCGTTGATGCGGGTGAGGCCGCTGAAGGTCTCAATAGCGGTCTCGCCCACGTTGGCGTTGCCATCGCTGAAGAGAATCACCCGCTGCAACATGGTCTCATCAAAGTTGCTCTGGGCCAGCTCGTAGGTGCGCTCCAGCCCGGCGATCATGTTGGTGGCCGAGCCGGCGCTAAGCTCGCTGAAGGCCTGGGAGATGGCCTGTTCGTTGGCGCTGAACTCGAGATCGCTAAAGACCGTGTGCGCGTTGCTGTCGAAGGTCACCAGGGTCACCTTGTCGTTTGGTTTGAGGTGCCCCAGCATTTTGGCGAGGGCCTCCCGGGTAAAGGACATCTTGCTGCCGGACATGGAGCCGGAGACATCCACGCATAAAAAGAGGTTCCAGTTTCGACGGGTCTCCCGGGGCACCTGCGGCGCGTTCATGTGAAAGAGCACCTCGGCGATTTGGCGGGTCTCGGTGGTTTCGCAGTCTTCCGTGGGCACAGGCGGGTCGCTGACCACGGGAGCACTGGGGGGGCTCTCACCCTCTTCGGCGTCCTGGTTGCCCTCCGCCGGGCCTTCTTCGGGGGTGACCTCCTCGGGGGTGGGCTTGTCGCATTCGACGGGGACCTCGTCTTGATAGTAGACGGTCTTGAAGGCGTAGTGGATGCCGCCGAGTTGGGTGTCCACTGCCCAATTCTCCTGAGCCCGCAGGGCGCTCGGCGGATCGTAATAGTTGATAAACTCGTGGGCCTTCAGGCTCCTGCCCCCGAAGTTGGCTTTGAACATCTGGGCGGACGCCATGCTGGTGGAGTCGTCGGTGGAGAGCTGGTACCAGTTGGGGCGCTCGTTATCCTCTGTGGTGCCGGTGTCATCGCGGTCGCTCTCACCTTCACCGGCGCTTGGGCCTGGGCTGGGGGGCGAGTTGGGTGTGACGGGGGAGCCGGCGCGGCCGCTGTCGGCGTTGCCGGTGCCCTGGCCACCGGCGCTCTGCGGTGCGGGTTCGGCGGCGCTCTTTCTTGCGCTCTCGCTGCTTTGGAGGTCCCCGCCGCAGCTGGCGCACAAGAAGGCCAGCAAAAGTCCGGGGAAGAAAAGGGGAGGAATGGGGCGGCATCTCATATTGAATCTCCTGGTAAGTGAGCCTGCTTGATACCATGCATCGGGTGTGCCAGGAGCGCGAAGAAAATTCGGAATAAAAACGAAGGCTTGGATCGTGCGGGTGGCGGGGGTTTGTCAAGAAATATTGACACTTCAAGAGGGTGTCAATGAACGTTGTCGGATGCTCATTTGGGGCCGGGGATCACCTGAATGAGGCCGGGAGCGTCGGTGGTGGGGACTTGGGTGGTGGGGGCCTCTCCGGTGAGTCGTTGGAGGAGCTGGGAGACGCTCTGGGTCACTTCGCTCTCACAGCGCAGGGTGAAGAGCTCTCGGGAATTGTCGTCGTGGGAGAGGATCACGGGGGTGTCAAAGAGCTCGCTGAGGGTGGCCTGGAGCAGGGGCTCTACTTCGTGAAAGGTGGCCGCGGTGTTTTGGGCCACGAGGCGGTTGTGAATTCGAAACTGAACGCGGGTGAGGTCAAAGCCCGTCCGCAGGTCGGGGTGCTGTTCAAGGAGCGCGCAGGCACGCAGGGTTGCGCTGAGGGCGTTCCGGACGCCGGTAGCCGGGTCTTTGGGGGGGGCGCCACGTTTGCGCACGTAGAGCAGGCCCTGTTCACCAAAGGCCTCGTCGACGCTGTAGATCTCTTCGTGTCCCATGAGCAGGACGCCGGGGCCCTGGTGCATGTGGGAGTAATCGGCGACATCGATCAGGACTCCCGGCAGGGCCTGCTCTTGGATCCAGGTGTGAAACACGGGAATCACCTCCCGGAGGGGGATGGGGGCGCCGGTGGTGGGGATCTTGAAGGCGAGCTGAATCGCGTTGAGTGCGCTCATGATGGGGGCTCCTAAGGGGCGTTGGATGAGTCGACGCGTGCGTAGCAGGCGTAGGCGGCCTCAATGAAGAGGAGGGCCTCTTCGATGCGGATGTGGGCGATGTGATGGGAGAGTTCCTTGGCTGGTTCCTGATGCTGGCGGAAGAGGTATTGGGCGAACTTGCCCCCGGCGTAGGGGTCAAAGAAGACCTTCGTGTCGCAGAATCGGACGCGAAACTCTTCGACGATGGCGTCGTGCTCATCGGGTACGTCGAGGAATTCGATCTTCACCAGGGAGCGCGCAGCGGTCATCATGGAGTCGAGGGCAAGGCGGGCCGCTTCGTCGGGCTCGCCCGCTTCGAGGTGGGTTTGGGCTTCAAAGGCCTGACGCTCGGCTTCAGAGAGGCCAAACTCGGTGAGGGTGACCACCGCGCCGGCGCATTCCCCTTCGCCGAGGTCTCCGGTGGTGAACTCGCGAGGGTCTCCCCAATCGCTGTAGAAGGAGGGATCTTCCTCGTAGGTGGGGACGGCCTGCAGTTCTTTGAGCTGCTTCTTGACGGTCACCTTACCCACCCGCCCCACAAAGTTTTTGAAGGATTCGTTGCTCTCTCGCTGGTCGACGTAGAACTTCGTGAGGTGTTCAATGGCCGCCGGGATATTTTTCGAAGGCACCGCTCCAAGGGCGAGTCCGAAGGAGCCGCCGTTGTTTTGAAACTCGCCTCCGAGAACCACCTGAAAGTGGGGGACCATAAAGCCTTTGATCTTTCGGCCGATCCCATAAAATCCCATGTCGGCGACGTGGTGTTGCCCGCAGGAGTTAAAGCACCCGCTGATTTTAATGCGGAGGTTTTTGACGGCCTCATCGAGGGTGGTGTTGAGGGCCCCCAGCCGTTCACGGAGCTCTGCGGCCAGTCCTCGGGAGGAGGCATGTCCGAGCTTGCAGGTGTCGGTTCCGGGGCACGCAGTGATGTCCACGATGGTGCCAGCGGTGGCAGCTCCGAGTCCTATCTCCTGCAGTCGTGTATAGAGCCGGGGCAGGTCTTCTTCGCTGATCCAGCGCAGGACGAGATTTTGCTCCACCGAGAGGCGCAGGGTGTCTCCGGTGAACTCCCGCATAATGTCGGCGAAGGCTCGCATCTGTTGGGCAGAGAGGTCTCCGAGGGGGCACGCGATGGTGGCGGTGGCATAGCCTGGTTGTCGCTGCGCTTCGACGTTGACCTGAAACCACTGAGCGAAGCCCTCGGGGGCGTCTTTGGGGTTGAGGGCGAGTTGGGAGGGCTCTTTGAGGGGGAGGTCTTTGAAGTCTTCGATCTGAGCGCTGTATTCCCAGCGTGGGTCCTCCGGCAGGATGGCTCGCTCCTCCTGCACCAGGCGTCGGAACTCCTCGAGGCCCAGCTTGTTGAGGAGAAACTTCATCCGTGCCCGGGAGCGGTTGTCTTTTTCGCCGAGGCGGGCAAACACGCGGCACACCGCAAGGGAGAGGGGGAAGAGCTCACTCTCGGGCAGAAAGCTCTCGAGCAGCTCCGCTTGATTGGGGACGGCGCCGAGGCCCCCTCCTACATAAAACGCAAACCCTCTTTCCGGTTGGCCGTCTTTGAGCTGAGTTTTGGCGACAAAGCCGAGGTCGTGAAAGGAGACGAGCCCGCAGGCATTCTCGTTGCAGCCAGAGAAGGAGACCTTCACCTTGCGGCCAAAGTCCTGCAGGTCTTCGTGTCCGAGGAGGTAAAAGGTGAGGGCGTGGGCGTAGGGGCTGACGTCAAAGGCTTCTTCTGAGCAGACACCGGCGACGGGGCAGGCGGTGAGGTTGCGGACGGTGTTGCCGCAGGCTTCCCGGGTGGTGATGCCCACCGCGCCGAGCCGCCGCATGAGGTCAGGGGTGTCTTCGATGTGGATAAAGTGCAGTTGAATGTCCTGCCGGGTGGTGATGTGGCTGATGCCGTCGGAGTATTCTTCCGAGAGATCAGCCAGCACCTCAAGCTGCTCCGCGCTCACGCCTCCGTAGGGTATCTTGATGCGCATCATGCCGGGGGCGTCCCACACCGTGGAGGGACCCTTGGTGGCGTCGCCGCAAGGATAGTTGAGGGCTCTGGACTCAAAGCCGTCGTGGCGACGACCGTTGTCGTAGCGTTGTCCGTAGACGCCTCGACGAAGTCGGGTCTCGGCGAAGATCTTCTCGGAGAGTTTGTCATCCAGGCGCAGCTGCATCTGCTGCTCAAAGACGTCGATCTCGGTGGCGAGGCCTTCGGGAAGGGTGTCGCCTAAATGTTCTTTCCAGCTTAACGATGTCATGACGAAGTCCTTAATGACCTTGTGGTGCGCTTCGGGTTTTATAGCAGGGGGTGGGGGGCTCAAGCCAGGGAGTTTCGATGGTGATGTGAGAAGTCGGTGCGTTCCCGGCGTTGTTTACATGGGTTTCGAACCTTGTGGTGAGGGGGCTCATGGGGAGGGCGCTGCTTTCGGTGAATAACGCTTCGGAGCGTTATTGAAGGGAACAGGTGAGATTAAATGATGCGCAACCTGTTGGCACGCTCTTTAGTGCCCTTGGTGTGCAGACCACACTCTGTCTTATTATGGGAGCGCCACCGTCCGGCCCGCGCGGACTCGCCGGGCTTAACCGGTGAGGTGCAGGGTCTGCAGCCGATGCTGGGGTAGCCTTCTTCATGGAGGGGATTGAAGGGGACGTCGAAGCGACGGATGTATTCCCAGACCTGCTCGTCAGTCCACTTCGCGAGGGGGCTGATTTTAAGGAGGTTAAATTTGGGGTCGTAGGCCACGATGGGGGTGTTGGCCCGCTCGGGGGTTTGGTCTCGACGAATGGCACTGGCCCACACATCAAAACCCTGGAGGGCGTCCTGGAGAGGCATGACTTTGCGAATGGTGCAGCAGAGATCCGGATCGTTTTTCCAGAGGTCTTCGCCGTAGTGCTTGGCTTGTTGCTGCAGATCGAAGGCGGGACGAACCGGGCGAATGGTCAGGCCAGTGTGGGCTTCGAGGCGCGTCCAGAGGTCGTAGGTTTCGCCAAAGAAGAGACCGGTGTCGAGGGTGAAGACGTCGGTGGTGAGGCCGGCGCGGGCGATCATGTCGATGATGGCGCATCCTTCGGGCCCAAAGCCTGTCGCGAAGGTTACTTTTCCGGGGAAGTGTTGCTCGGCCCACTCGAGGATTTCAATGGGGGAGGC
>JAZAIZ010000125.1:0-1012 GCA_036230545.1 Myxococcota bacterium | reverse complement strand
GTGTTTGGGCGGCCGCGATAGGTTCTACGTTGAGGTCGAGCTCCAGTTCGATTTCTTTCTCGATCGGTTCTTGTGTTTGGGTTGCCATGATGGGTTCGACGCTGAGGTCGAGCTCCAGCTCGATTTCTTTCTCGATCGGTTCTTGTGTTTGGGTTGCCATGATGGGTTCGACACTGAGGTCGAGCTCCAGCTCGATTTCTTTCTCGATCGGTTCTTGTGTTGGGCTGGTCATGATGGGTTCGACGTTGAGGTCGAGTTCCAACTCTGTTGCTTTATGAGTCTCCGGGTTTAGTGCGGGGATGGGCTCGATGCTTAAGTCGAGCTCCAGCTCTGGTTCTCGCAGATGATTCGCTTCTGGTTGAAGTTGCTTAAGCGCTTCGGCAGAGAGGTGGGCACCCTTCTCCGGGGTCTGTGCTGGAGGGAGCATTGTTGGGGAGAGGTCGAGATCGAACTCTGTTTCTTGCGGGTGTTTTGGCTCAGAGGGAGGAGGAGAGAGAGGCTTTGGTAGCTGGTGGTGCTCGGCTTCTTCCTCGTTTTGATGTTGTGGTTCTTTTGTCGCGTTGCTGGGGGTGGGAGTTAATTTGTTTAGAGAAGTTGGTGCTTCATTGAGCTGCGGAAGGAGAGGTTCCCGCCCCATAGCCCACTGCGCGCGCCTTATGAGATCGATAAAGGGAGCGACCCATTCGGGAGAGATCTTACCAACACTTTGTTCGCAATAAAGGACGGCAGAGACCTGCTCGTGGCAGGTGATGGGCAGAGCCAGCACTTGGGTGGCCTCATCAAGCCGCAGAGTTTGTCGCATTTTATGGTAAGAGGAGGTCTTTTGCGGGGGCCCTATATAATGTTTTCCGCTCTGGCAGACGGTTTGAAAGAGGGGCGCCTCGCTGAGTGATAGGTGAACCTCGGCAAGCTCTTTGGCGCGTGTAGGGTCGAGGGTTCGCCAGCCAAAGACGCGCTTGTTGTGAACGCGAAAGAGGGCAGCGAAGGCGAAACTGCTTTGGGCCTCGGTGAG
>JAZAIZ010000124.1:0-1834 GCA_036230545.1 Myxococcota bacterium | reverse complement strand
GACTGTTGCGAGCGTCCTCAAGGGGAGCCGGGGCTGCGCCGCCGCCTCAAGGGAGGGGAGGGATTCGCCCCGGGTGCGGTGATGGAGAAGGAGCGGGGCTCCTGTGGCGGGATGCTTTCTCGTTATCGGGACGAAGCCCTCTCCCGTCGCATGGCGGCGTCTTGCGCGGAAGACCTCCTTGGGGGAGGCGGGGAGCGCATTCTGGTGGAGTCGCCGACGTGCGGGGCACAGTTGGAGCGCGCGGGGGCGGCCGTGGACGATTTACTTGAAGTCTGGCTTGATTCGGATAACAACTCCTGAATGAAACGGGTCATTATCGCAAACCCCAACGCGGGGTCTGGAGCTGTCCGTCGCGAATGGGCTGGCATTAAGCGCGAGATCTTCGGGGCTATTGGCACGGCCGAGGACCGCTTCACTGCTTGTGCCGGGGACGCCGCGCGTCTTGTTAAAGATGCTGCCCGCGAGGGCTTTGAGCAGATCATTGTGGTGGGGGGAGACGGTACTCTCAACGAGGCGGTGAATGGCTGGTTTGATGCTGAGGGCGCCGCCTGGAATCCGGACGCGGCCCTGGTGGTGTATCCTCGCGGAACTGGGGGAGATTTTTCTCGTTCCATCGGTTTGACCGCTGAAAACCCTGCGCTGAGCTTTGCGGACGCGACCACCCGGGCGATTGACGTCGGCTCGGTTCGTTTAACCGACCATCACGGGCAGCCTCAGCAACGTTATTTTCTCAATATTTCAAGTTTTGGCTCAAGCGGGGTGATCTCCGACAGCGTTAACCGCATGGGTGCAGCGAGCAAATTCCTGGGGGGGAAGGCGACCTATGCCTTTGGGACGGTGCGGGGGCTGCTCTCCTACCGCAACCAACGGGTGCGCTTGCGGGTGGATGATGCGTTTGAGGCAGAGCTTGTGATTAACACGGTGGCGGTGGCCAATGGGCGCTATTTTGGGGGCTCCATGAAGGTGGCACCGCAGGCGCGGCTCGACGATGGCCTCTTCGATGTGGTGATCATGGGGGACATCAGTCTGGTGGATTTTATCAAATATAATCCCGAACTTTATCGGGGGGAGCACCTTGAACTGCCAGGTTTTTCCCTGCACCGGGGGAGAAAGGTTGTGGCGACCCCGGTGGGGAATCGTCGGGATGTGCTGGTTGAGACCGACGGGGAGACCCCTGGAAAGTTGCCGGTGACCTACGAGGTGATGCCCGGGGCGCTGCGGGTGTACGCTCCCTGGGGGCGAGCAGAAGCCGTAGCTTGAGCGTCGCTGTCGAGGGTGGCCCGAAGCAGGTTGTCTTAACCGGGTGTCGTAAAAAGGATCTTAATTAATGGCCATGAAGGCCGCTTTGGCTCTCTCGCCAGCGGCGATGGCGTCGCCCCACCGAAGCCACGAGGCGCCGGGACGCTCATTGAGTGGCTCGTTGTCATTGAAATTTTCGCAAAGCAGCACCAGCGCGACGAGGGACGTAAGTTCCTCATGATTGATGGATGCCTGCGGTAGCTTTTTAACGTGTATGGTCATGGTAGTTTCTCTTCCTCCCCGTTTACCTACCAGTTAGAAGTATCGAGTGTGGGAGTCTCGAGCAAGCAAAAAAAGACAATACTTTCAAGGGATGAGGATCTTGGAAAGGGGGGAGGGAAACAAAATGTACGTGGGAGGGCAAGACAGGACGAAAAAGTTCTTGCACACTCAGGGTGGATTGGTTACTAACTCGCCCGTGGCCAAGCGCTAACGCGCTTCTAGAGCGTCCCTATCGTCTAGTCTGGCCTAGGACACCGCCCTTTCACGGCGGCGACAGGGGTTCGAATCCCCTTGGGGACGCCAACATTCGAAA
>JAZAIZ010000123.1:0-2237 GCA_036230545.1 Myxococcota bacterium | reverse complement strand
CGGGCAGCTCGGTGCAACTGCTCCTCAATCCCGCCACCGGCTCCCGGGAGCTGTCCATGAACGTCCTCTACCTCAAGCCCGGCGCCACGGTGCCCCTTCACCAGCATCCCCACAGCGACGAGGCGGTCTACATCCAAAGCGGCAGCGTGAAGATGACCATCGGGGAGGAGATCCTGGTGGCGAGGGCAGGGGACGCCGTCTACATCCCCGCGGGGGCGCAGCACTCAGCGGAGGTGCTCGAAGGGGAGGACTTGAACGCGGTCCAGGTGTACGTAGGCCCCGGACCGGAGCAACGCTTCACCAAAGGTCGTCGGCTGCAATGAGCACTGAGCCTCGGCAAAAGGCAAAAAAAAAGCCCCGTCCATGGACGGGGCTTTTTTAACGACAACGTCGTCGTCGACTTTATTTGGTCTTGTTGAACGCAAGCACCAGACGGCTCACCCGTCGAGAAGCGGTCGCTTTGTGCATGGTGCCCTTGGCCACCGCACGACGAATCTCGCGAGTCGCGACGTTCATGGCCTTCTCAATCGCCGAAGCGTCTCCATCGGCCACAGCCTCGTGAAAATGACGAACCACGGTTTTGACGCGGGTACGAACGTTGATGTTTCTCAAGGCGCGGCTGGCGTTTTGCCGTGCTCGCTTCGCTGCTGATTTGCTATTAGCCACAACACTCTCCGAAAGGTTGAAATCAATCGATTTCTTAACGGGCCTGTCAACATGACCCCGCTGATTAAGGGCGCCGACTTAACAGAAGACAACTTCAACTGTCAAGCGGGATTCTCCCAGGCTCATGATAAGGTCGCACGTCTCTGTGCATAACCCGCCCGAAACAGTCCCTGACCACCCGGCCAGCAACAACCCATTGTTTTTATTTAAGTTTTCCAGTTATCTGCTCCAACCAAGCCCAAGCCAGCCACCACTGCAGCAAAGTTATCCACAGCTTAAACACATGCCTGATTTCGGTTTATGAGCCGACGATCTGTTTTGATTCACGGGAAGTTGCCTTCGCATCGTGAGCCTTAGCTTCGTCCCACAGCGCCGAGAGCGCGTCAAGAGACGTGTCAGCGACCTGCTCGCCAGCGGCGCGCAAAGCCCCCTCAACATATCGGAAACGTTCATGAAATCGTTCGATCGTGCCTCGTAAAGCAGTCTCGGGATCGACCCCCAAATGCCGCGAATAATTCACCATCGCAAACAAAACATCGCCGACTTCACTGGCCACCCGCTCCGGAGACTCTCCCTGGTCGAGGGCCATCTGCACCTCCGCCCACTCCTCAAGAACCTTAGCCCGGGGGCCCTCGGCGTCCGGCCAGTCAAAGCCCACTCCGGAGGCCTTCTCGCCCATGCGGTAGGCCCGCAGCAGGGCCGACATTGAGCGCGGCACCCCATCCAGCACCCCTTTGTCTTTAGGGCGCTCCTCGGCCTTAATGGCCTCCCAGTTCTTCACCACCTCATCGGCGCCCGCAACGGTGGCGTCCCCAAACACGTGCGGATGCCGCCGAACCAGCTTGGCGCGAATCGACTCGGACACATCCTCTATGCTGAAGGAGGTCTCCTGCGCGATCTCCGCCTGAAAGACGATCTGCAGGAGCAAATCCCCCAGCTCTTCACAGTGCTCGGCAGAGTCGTCACTGTCCATGGCCTCCAGAGTCTCGTAGGCCTCCTCAATCAGGTAGGGCTTCAGAGAGTCCAAAGTCTGCTCCTGATCCCAGGGACACCCCCCAGGCCCCCTCAACCGGGCCATCACCCTGCATAACTCCGCAAACGCCTGACCCGCTCGATCGAATCTGTCCATGAATAATCTCCACCGTAAAAGAATTCCTTGAGGGGGGTTATGAACGACCCCAACGCTTTTGCAAGGGGAGGGCGTTTTTTTCATGACTGTGCCCCAAAAAAACAGTAGTGCAGACCCCCAAAACCATCGGGGAAACTCCCCGACACAAGGAGAGTCACCATGGGCCCCCAAAGACAAAGCAACCTCCTGACCGCCACCCTCATCACCGCGCTCTGTGTTGGCTGCGGCCCCCTCGAAGACCTCGCCTCCGTCCCCTGCACGAAAGATCTGAACTGTGCTCCGGGGGAGGTCTGCGGGGCCGACGCGCTCTGCGCCCCCGCCTCAGCGGGGGACCTGCGCGCCTTCGGCGAAGCTACCCTCACGGTACCCTCCGTAGATGACGCCTTCCTGGGCTCCCTGGTCTCCCGCCCCCTGAACTCCCAGTCCCGGCTGGGGGCCCGGC
>JAZAIZ010000122.1:0-2144 GCA_036230545.1 Myxococcota bacterium | reverse complement strand
ACGATACCCATGAGCACGTAAGAGAAGAAGAAGCACACGATAGCAAAGGTGGGTCGATAGATCACGCCAAGCAGAACCAGAGAAGTCAACGTAGCGCCGAGAATGAGCAGGGGTTGTTTCTCTTTCTTAAGGTCTTTGAAGTTGCGATAGCGAATGTTGGAGACCATTAGCAGGGCGAGACAGAGGAAAAAGAGGATGAACCCCTGGTTGTTCTCCAAGGGGGCCCGAACGCTTCGTTGGTGGAGCATGACCAGGGAAATCAGGGTGCCAGCTGCCAGGGGAATGGGTAGGCCAATAAAATAGGGAGAGAGGTCCTTGGAGTGGCTGGCGAGCACGTTAAAACGGGCCAGGCGAATCGCACCGCAGGCGACGTAGATAAAGGCGATAAACACGCCCAGCAACTGCAGGGGCTCAAGGGCCCAACGGTAGGCGATGATTGCGGGGGCCACGCCGAAGGTGATGAGGTCGGCGAGGGAGTCGAGTTGTACCCCAAATTCGCTCTGCGTGCGGGTTAATCGCGCAACCCGGCCGTCTATCATATCAAAAAAGGCACCAAAAAACACGGCAATACAGGCTTGGTAGAGTTCGTGGTGGGTGGGCATCCCCGAGACCCGTACGATGGCGTAGATACCGCAAAAGATACTGGAGGTGGTGAAGAGGTTGGGAAGAACAAACATCGCCTTTTGGAGGTCGAATCGCATTCGGGGCCGGCGCTGGGGCGGTGGGGGTGATTGGGGAGCGCTGGGTGGTTGCGACATATCAACTCATTCGTGGGTGGCGTTGGGGCTGGTCAAACCACAGGCATCGAGGTTGTTGCAGATTGTCTGTTCCTGGCACTCGTTTTTGTCGAGGTATTTCTCGCAGGTTTCTTGTTCGTGGTTGTCCGCGGGTCGGTTTGTGGCCGCTTGCTTTTGGGTTTGACTACAGAGCTGTTGCAGGCCCTGACTGTCTTCACAGCTGCAAACTCGGTTGGAGAGTTCAAGGCATGGCTCGGTACAATGGGCCAAACCAAAGAGCAGCAGGCACGCCAGGCTCAGGCGCGGGATATTCCTCAATACGTTCATGTTAGCAGGCGTTTAGCAGGTAAACAGTTGTTTGTCCAAGTGAATAAGATATACATCTCAGGGCGGGGTGGGGGCTTCAAGGGAGGAGGGCGTGGTGGAAAACTATCTTTCTCAGGCCTATGTTTTAGGACTTTTCAGTGAGTCGGGTCGTTGGTTCGCGGCTGTCGAGGACAAAATGGCCAGTGCCCGTAGCCAGGGGGCGCCGGTGGTGAAAGAGCTTGGGGAGCTGCTTTCTGAGGTTGGAGCGCAGGAGGAGGGTCTTGGGGTATCCCGGCGGCGGGTAGCAGCGTTGATGGCTCAGATCGCTGAGGGCAACGCGACGCTGGCGACCCGGCATCAAAGAGCCGCGAGTCTGCGCCTTAGAGCGGATGAGATCAAAGAGAAGATGACGCGGGTTGGGCGGCACGATTCGGGCTATGGTCACATGCGGCGAGAGCGGGCGAAGGTGTTGGTGGGGCTTGAGGATTCCGGGGTGGAGACGGAGGCCTTGCAGAGGGAGATTGAGGGCTTGCGGGGAGGGGTTAAAGAGCTGGAGGCTGAGATCAAGCGGGGAAGTGGGGAGTTGAAAACCCTGCGGAGCCGGCTGGATGAATTGCAGGGGATCTTCCCGGATCCGGGGTTGTTTGTGGAACTCTTCGAGGCAAGGGTGGGGTTAGCGCACTGCAATCTTTATCTTGGTGAGGATGTGGACGCCTGGCGGGGGGAGATTTTGCGGGCGATTAATGGATTGGTGGATCTTCATCGGGATCTGAGCGCGGGCAAATACCGGGTGGACCGAAACAGCGAATACCTCGGAGGTCGTAGTAGCGCTACTGGCGATGCGATGTATGCCGCAGTGGCGCTCGGGGAGTGGGAGCTTGCACGGGATCTCTTTGAGCTGGTGTGTGAACCAGACCTTTATTTTCATCACATTTTTGAGGTCTTCCGCTGCTGGTGCCTCGGGCTCTTTCTGTCAGACCGGAAGGGTGAACTGAAGGAGTTACTGGACGAACATCAGTTCAGCGAGGGCCTTCGCGATGGATACAGCCGCTGTTTCAGGGGCTTGGTGGAGTCTGATGAAGCGGGGGTGCAGATTGCCTT
>JAZAIZ010000121.1:0-4068 GCA_036230545.1 Myxococcota bacterium | reverse complement strand
TCGAGGCAGGTGGTGACGGCGGCGACGCCCGTCTCGTGGTCGGTGGCGTTGGCCGAGGTCATTTCGGCGCGGCCGCATTCCATGAGGGCTCCCGAGGGGACCGAGACGTTGACGGCGCCATCGAGGGGGTTGGCGGGGGCGGGGTGCCCAATGGCGCGAAACCACTCCGTAGCGCGGTCGATGTGGTAGTAGAGATTGATCTCAGCGAATTCATCTTCAAAGGCAGGATCGGGAAAGGGAACTTGGGCACGGGAGGGCTCGACGGGGCTGTGGTGGAGGTAGCCCTGGTCGCCCTGCGGGGTGGCTTTGTGGGTGGGCCCGCAGATGGCGAGGACCATGTGCTTGTATTCGCCCACGAAGCTCCCGATGAGCGGGTCGGCGCAGGTGGCTCCACCGATGCCCATTTGGCCGGCAAAGATCGGTATCAGGTCATCGCAGGTGTAGACCTGCCGGTCGGCTTCGCCGGTGAGGCAGTTGTGGCTGTTGGCCCACTGGCCGGTGAGGGCGTTGTCGCTGGTGAGGTTTTCCAACTCCACGGCTGTGGTGTCGCTGAGATCCCCGGTGGGGTTGGGGTGCGGGGTGAAGACCCTGGCGCTGGTGCTGTGACGGGTGGGGTCGATGATGCGCGTGACTTCTCCGGTGAGGGCGTCGACCCATACTTCCCGGTTTTGGTGCGGCAGAAGCCCGGGGACGTGCACCTGATAAATCCAGGAGTGGGTGGCGCCATCGATGGCGAGGCTGTCATCAAAGGCGTCCTTGCGAAAGAGCTCCGTGGGGAGATTGATTCCCCATGTGGCTTTGAAGGCGCTGATTCGGGCCTCTACGGCGGAGACAGTCGGGGTGCCCGAAGGGCTGAGTGGGTGAAAATCGGAGTGTGTTTGCTGGAGAACACCATGGGCATCATAGCGCAGGCTGGCGGACTCTCCGAGCACAGGGACCCCTTGGTGGTAGCGGCGCACATGCAAAACATAGCCATTGTGAAGCGCTACGTGCCGCAGGTCCCGGAGGGTGTCCCCGGGTCCGAGATGAAGGACTTCCGCATGCTGAACGAGCAGGTCGTCAACGTTAGCGGGGGCGAGGTCCCCAGTGGGGCCAGTGAAGGCGAGAGCGCTAAGTAAAACAGGGAGGACAGACAGCATGGGGGCTCCTTAGGCTAAAGAGTGCATTCCCCGGACCATAGAGGCTGGATCCCCATTTGTTAATGGGGCACCCACCAGTTTTTAACTTTTATTGATTCTTGTTGAAGCACCCCTTTTGGGGGCGTTTCATGCTGTGCCTCCAGGCCTGTTGCGGATTGCCAATGCCTCCGGCCCATACAACCTTCATCGTGTCGCCAGGTTTTGGGGATTGGTGTGACCACGGTCGCTCACCGCAGATCAGGCTTATGCTTTAGGTGCTTTCATGCTTGCTGCCTTTATCGTTGGGTGCGGCAAAAAAAATGAGTGGCCTGAACATTTCTACGGGATTGGAGAGACTTGCGTTCCTTGCGGGGCAGGGATGCATAACTCGGACGGGGGGACTTGCGAGCCCTGCAGCACCAACCTAACGTCCAAGGGAGATGGCAGTGCTGGATGCTATGCCTGCTATCGTCGCCCTCAGGGTTCTTTACTCAAGGGGCATGTAGGGCTGAGCCAGGGGCCGCATCCCGCCTCGGCGATTCTCTTCGTTGGCGATTTCCGGTTGCTTTGTGCCTCCTATAGGGTAGAGGAAGGCATGACCCAGGACCCGACCCATGGCCGATGGCGCGTCGAACCCGACGACGCCGGTATTCGCCTCGATAAGTTTGTCGCCCAGTGCGGAGACGTCTCGCGGCGTATCGCGCGCACCTGGATAAGCTCTGGGCGGGTGCGCATTAAAGGGCAGGTGATTCGAATTCTCACCCGTCCCCTGAGGGCTGGAACCTGGGTTGAGATTCTCACCGAGTCGTCGCCCGCGCCGCAGCAAGCGGCCCAGACCGGCGCTGAACCCGAAATTATTTACCAGGACCGAGCCCTGCTCGTGCTGAACAAACCCCCGCAGCTCCTCAGCGAATCCGACCGCTTCGGTAGCCCCTCACTTGAGACCATTGTCCCTAAAATGCTTGAACGCGCCGGCCAGAATGGGAAGGTGTGGCTGGTGCATCGCCTTGACGCGGTCACCAGTGGCGTCATCGTTATGGCACGCACCCCCAGAGCCGTTCGGGAACTTAACGAGGTCTTTCGAGAAGGCAAGGCCACCAAAACCTATCTCGCCCTGGTCTCCGGCTACCTTCGTAAAGGACGCGACATCGACGCGCCCCTTGCGCGATTGAAGGGCACAAAACAAGGCGTCGTTCCAAGCGGCAAACCCGCCCACACCCACGTCGCTCCCCTTCAAACCAACCGCAACGTTACCCTCGTGCGGGCCACCCCGACTACCGGCCGCACTCATCAAATTCGAGTGCACCTGGCCTCCATCGAACTCCCCCTGCTCGGGGACCGACTCTATGGGGGGCCCGGGTACACCGGCGCTGATACCCCCGAGCCCATTCCCCGAGCGATGCTGCACGCCCGACGCTTGGTAATCCCTCATCCCATAAGCGGCGAGACCATGACCTTTGAGGCACCCGTCCCCGATGACTTTGTCTCCCTGGCGCAGGCAGAAGACATCTGGCCCACTGAGGTGTGATTCACCCTTGATCTTCCTCCCCTTCCTGGAATAGTTCCCGCCCATGAGCGCACGATTTACACAAAGAAACAAAATGAAAAAACACAAAAAACGAGAGCCTGTTTACACGGCAACCACCGCGGACAAGCACGTTCTCTACGAGATGTCCGTGCAAAACGCCGAGGCGGACATGGAGTTCATCCAAAAGACCTTTCAGAGCAAGCGTGGGCGAAAGCCACGTTCGCTGCGGGAAGACTTCTGTGGCACTGCGAAGCTTTGCGCCACCTGGGCGGCCAACTCCGAAGAGGCCACCGCTGTGGGCATCGATCTCGATGAGTCGACGCTCACCTGGGGTCGAACCCACAATCTTGGCACCATTGGCAGCGCAGCATCTCGCGTCGAGCTGCTCAATAAAAATGTGCTCGATCCCATCGTGCAAAAGAGCGACGTAGCCGTCGCGTTTAACTTCTCCTACTGCATCTTCAAAGAGCGCGAGACCCTGCTGAACTACTTTAAGCAGGTGCGCGAGGGCCTCAGCGATGACGGCGCCTTTCTCCTTGATATCCACGGCGGCACCGAGTGTCACGAGAGCCTCGAAGAGGTGAAGGACTTTGAGGGCTATGAGTATGTTTGGGATCAGGAACCCTACGACGCCATTCAGGGCACCGCCAAACGTTTTATCCACTTCCGCTTCCCCGACGGCACCGAGATGTCTCGGGCATTCGAATACGACTGGCGCCTGTGGAGTCTCCCGGAGCTTCGCGACCTCATGCTTGAGGCGGGCTTCACCTCCGCGCAGTGCTATTGGGAAGGGGATGACGGGGACGGGGAAGGCAACGGTATCTTCACCGAGACCAACGAAGCCGAGAACGAAATCTCCTGGATTGCCTATTTGGTGGGCTGGGTCTAAGACTCCACTGCCGGAAGATATTCATTGATGCGAGTGGCGTTGCGCAAGGCGGCGCCCTGCACTTGCAGCACCTGAGCGTGGGCAAGTTGGCCCAGCTCTTCGCAATAGTCGGGTCGCCGCAACAGCTCCTGAATAATTTCCAGAAGCTGGTCGGTGGTGGCGGCCTGTAGCCCCCCACGACCAAGCAGCACCTTCACCGAGTCGGGAAAGTTTCTCATATTGGGACCAAAGATGACCGGCCGTCCGCAGCCAGCTGGCTCAAGAATGTTTTGCCCACCCCGGGCAACAAAGCTGCCACCAACAAAGACCACGGTTCCCAGGGCATAACAGGCAGAGAGTTCACCCACGCTATCGAGCAACCCCACATCCGCAGGCCCCTCTCCTGAGGAGCGCAGCCCAACGCTGAGGCCCTCGCGTTTTACCATCCCCGCGATGCGATCGATGCGCTCAAGGTAGCGGGGGACAATAACCATGCGCAGGGTCGGGAACTCCTGCCGAAGGGTCTTAAACACTCGGAGCAGATCTTCTTCTTC
>JAZAIZ010000120.1:0-3894 GCA_036230545.1 Myxococcota bacterium | reverse complement strand
CAGAGTTTCCAATGATAACAAGGGGAGCGCAACCCCCCGACCTCCCACACGCCCCCAAAAGCCCCCCCTCTGTCCCAAAATGGAGGGGCACGACCGCCTCCGCGCCAACTATCGCAACCGTCTGTTTTTATGGGACAAAACGCATCCGTCCTCCGGGCTGAGCCCACCCTGGTTTCAGGCAGCCTAAAAAAAACGAAAAAAAAGCCCCAATGGGGCCAAAGTAAGGGGAAATTTTGTCAGCTTCGCCCAACAACTCCCCGCTTTGGGCTCCATTCAGGCGCCCAAACGCCCTCTCCACGGCGCTAATTCCGTCCTATATATAAGGTAAGAAACGCTCGCATCCTCGAGAGGATACCGCAAACACCAAATGCCACTTATTTGAGAGGTTTCCACCCCTTCTTGAGTAGCTTTGCACGGTTTAGGTCCTGCTTTCCCTTTGTTGCGACAAAAAACGCCGCCATCAAATGGGCGAAAGCGTCCATTTGCTCCTGGGTCCCCACCGTATCGGGGTTGTCGGTAAACTGCTTAACAAACTCAAGGACGTCCGAAGCCTTCTGCTTCTCGGCCCCCTTAAGCCCCTCCGCAAGTTCGTCGAACTCCCGGCGGACGTTGCGCTTCTCATCCCCCAGGTTTTTACCCAACTTCCAGAGCTGCTTGCGCTTGAAATCCCCACCGTCGTTGCACCACGCCACCCAATTGTCTTCCCACTCCCCTCCAGCCAGCTTGAAGCCGTTGAACTGCCCCTGAATATACGAGAGGGTATTGTTGCCGAGACGCTCGCCAATGAGGCGCTCTTCACTCTCTTTCACCCCTGCTTTGAAGAGACCACCGAGGAATATGGGCACGTCTTCGACCGTCCCTCCCACGGTCGTTGATCCCGTAACCCGAACATATTGCAGATGCAGCTTGGGGTTTTTGATAAAGACCAGATCAACCTTGCCCACCATGTCTCCAGTCAACCCCAGGTTGAAAGGCGCCCCCGCCTCGGCCCCCGTGGTCACCTGAGTCATCAGAGCATTGGTGACCGCAGGGCCCATCGTTCGCGCGCTCACCATTTGGGCGGGATCAATACCTTCGAGTTGGCTGACCATCTCTCCGAGCACCTTCTGAACATCGGCTGTCGCCTGCATACTCAAGGTAAGATAAAGCCCGTCATTGTCGGGATTGGCGTTGTTTTTGATCTGAGAAATCGTGGCCGCGACCTCTCCCTTAAGCCCCCATCCCACCGAAGCGTCCACGGAGAAGGCGACCTCCGAGGTGGTGCCCACCTTCTCGACCCCCTTCTTGAGTTTGTGAATCTGCTTCTCGGTCATCTCGATGCGGGGAAAGGTATAGGCTTTGTCAAAATGGGTTAGATCCACCTCGGCCAACTCCTCGGGAGTGCATTCATCATGCAACATGGCCAGGAGGTTGGCATGAGTGAGGATGCAGGCGTGAATATAATCCCCACGATGCAAGAGCCCGCGCTCTCCCTGAAAGTTCTGCTTGATTTTTTGGATCTCCTTTTCCATCGGAGAGCCCATCCACCGACTGAACTTCGTCCTCAGAGAGTCCCGGTGCCGCGTCAACTGGCAATATTGGGTGAACTCCGCATGCAGACCGTTCATGGCGTCCATGATCGCCTCCACACGATTCGCGCGCCCCTCTGTCGAGCGCACCCGCTCCTTGAACTCGGCCATGGGCTCATAACGAGGCTTTGCGGGGATAGCGATGTTGCGCGCATCGTCCGGAGCTTCCACTGTATCGAGGAGATCGAGGTTGCTCTTGAGGTATTCCAAATAATCCACCCGCTTGAAAAACGTGGTCTTGGCGCTGGAGAGCTTTTGCCCAAACCCCAGCTTGACGGGCTTAAACCCAATCTCCTCCGAGGCGCTACCCGAGGCCCCTAGAGTCAGGGTACGCGTGGGCACGGGCTTTCGGTTGGGATCCACCCTGAAAGCATCATGAGGCCCAATGAGCCCCATCATATGGGCGGATTTCCGAAAGCGATCCATTTGACTCTTGGTCAATCCATTCAACTCCGTAGCTCGTTTGAGGCTTCGATGAGCCTTGAGGTTGTCTCCGGCTTCACCGGACCGACGCATCAGCAGCCCAAGGATATCGTCTCGGTGGTATTGAATAAAATCGTTGGTGCTCTTGAAGGTCTTCCCGGCTTTGGCCGACGCGCCCAACTTCCCTTTGAGGGTCGCTATCCCCGTTGTACCGCTGCCTTCCAAGGTCAGCTTCACTGATGTCCCTTCCCGCACACGACGGTCATCAGCGCCTTTCATCGCCAAGGTCACCCCGACCCCCGCCCCCAACTTGGCCGCCCCAGGCAAGCCCCAGCCCGCACCCACCTCAAAGCTAACACTTGAGCTGCCTCCTCCTTGCTCAAGGTGCTTGACCTGCTCGGTGAGTTGGGCGGTCAACTCGTTCTGCATCTCGCGATAGATCGCTGCATCCAGATAATTAACAAAGAAGCTCATAAACTCTCTACCCTGAGCATCTTTCACCTGAGGCATCACCTGCCTCTTCACGGTCTCTCGCAACTGACGCAGGGCCTGCATATCTGAGATGGCCCCCGCTCCGGAAAAGTCCTCAATCTTCGCCCGCAGGGCATCCGCCCGCTCAATGGTCGCGCCGCTGCCTTTGGAAAAAGCCCCCTTGCGCAGCGCCCAAAACCCAAGGGTTAAGACACTGTAGATGATATCCAAAGTCGACCACTCCCGATCCTCCTGGGCCCCAGCGGCGACTTCGTCAAGCACCGTAATCAAATGCTCGAAATCCACATCCCGCAGCCCCGACTCTCCATAAAGCACATACACTTCGTTGAGGGAGGCTCCCAAAAGCGCAACCTCCCGCTCCGCTCTTCTCCAGTCTCGATGACCTGCCGCCGCGTGTGCCTTATTCAAATGTTCTCTAACAGTCCCTGCCAGATCCCCACCCACCAGCTCGCCTTCTAAATCGCCCCCAACCTGAGAGATCGTGTCATTGGAGCTGCGTCCCAAACCCTGGTCCATCCGCGAACGCAGGGCCTTCACGGCAAACCCGATGGCATCGTAGTCCTTCACCCTCTCAGTCAGCTGCGCCTCCATGCTCTTTAGCTGGGCCGCCGGCTTCGCCGCCTCATCCAACTGGAGGCTGTATCTATCTGCCACGCGCCCGATTCGCCCGTTCCCCTGGCTGCCGGAGAAATCCCGCATGGCGTTCACCAGCCCTTCGATATTTTCGAGGGTGTAGTCGGGGACCCGCTCCCCGCGGTCAAAAAACCACCGCGGAACGTCATCATCGGTGCCCGGCACGTTAAAGTCGGGCTTATCTACCTCGTTGGCGATAATGTGCAGGGCACTTCGAATCCCCTCATCGCCCCAAACAGCAAAATCAGCCACGCTCGAGCTAGCCCTCAATTTGTCCATATCTTGCATTCGGCTCAGCAGGTCTCGCGCATAGAGCCGAATCTCAATGGGATCCGTGGGAAAGCGCTCAAAGACCTCAGCGCGCTGACGGTAGTTTTCCCGCTCCCGCTCCTGCAACTTTTCCACCACCAGCTCCACGGACGCCCGGTCAAAACGCAGGCTCCCTCCCTCTCCCAACTCCTGCTGCAGCGCGGCCAGCACCCCTTGGTCTTCCTCTGCCAGACTGCTACCGGGGCTGCGTTGGGCCTGAATAATCGCAAACACCCGAAGGAGTGACGGATCGCTGAGCTCCCACTCCGTGTCATAACGGGTCGTCAAATGAAGAACTCCTTCTTCATCAGGGTTCGCGTAGGCTCGCTCGAACTCTGCCTCGGGGTCATCGACCTCACGTCCGTAAAAATCATACCATCCCGCCACATCATCGAGCTTCTCGAGGGAGCGCTGATGCCCCAACTCCACAATCTCCAGCACCCCATCTTTCGTAAACTCGGCGTTTTTG
>JAZAIZ010000119.1:0-1025 GCA_036230545.1 Myxococcota bacterium | reverse complement strand
TCACCTTAGGCAGCACATGCTCTGTGTCCCAGCCTCCCACATAGGAGGTAATCCCGGTCTTAATCATGTCAAAGCCGTCGTCGGTCGACTCCAAAACAACCCACTCTCCCGTCTGGTCAACCCCCTGCTGCACCTCGCCCCCCGGCCCTGTCGGTATCAGGAGGTCCTGTCGACCATCGTGATTGTGGTCCACCACCACCGCCGAGGCGAACATATAACCAAACTCCCCCTCACCCGGCGCCTCAAGCACCGAGCCTGAGGAGGTTAGCTCCTTCACAAATCCCGCTCCCGTATTAAACCAACGCACCAAACTCAGTCCAACACCGTGGTTAATCAACAAATCCCCAAGGCCATCTCCGTTCATGTCCATCACACGCACAGGGTTCGTTTGGCGCAACACCGCACGGTTGCAATTTCTTCCCACGCAGCTCTCATCTCCAAGAACCACCTGCTCAAACTCAAAGCCCGGCACCGGCACCCCAGTATCCACAGTTTTGTAAATGACGTTTCCGGACTCGTCCGCGTCCCCGTAGAGCGCCCTAAAGGTGTCCCCAAAGCTATAAAGCAAGTCCGAACGACCATCCCGGTTGTAATCAAAGAGAAACGCCATGTGGTCATCACAATCCACTCTCGCTGCTCCAATTGTCACCTCCCTAAAGTCGGTGCCACCTGCTTGGCTCTTCTCAGCGATAGCCCACACGCCCTTCGCATCAACGGTGTCAGGAGCGCGGCACAACAGCACATCCGCCAAACCATCCCCATTAAAATCCGCCACTCGAGGGTTGGTGTGCTGGGGAGCATTCCCCGCTTTAATATTCGTCTTAACCGGAAGTTGTAGCACTCCGTCCTCGGAGAGCATCACAAAAAACAGTTCTCTCTGTTCCTCCTCTAAGCCCTCTTCGCTCCATTCCGGAACAACCTCTCGTCCCGGAGCGGGTGGCAGCAGGATATCGTCATCTCCATCACCATCAATATCCATCACAAAAGGAGAGCCCCCAAGGATACGCCGATTCTCCGCGTTCTGC
>JAZAIZ010000118.1:0-4324 GCA_036230545.1 Myxococcota bacterium | reverse complement strand
GGGATAGCGCGGTGGGGAGTGGGTTGGATAGCCACGTGCAAGGCAGGTGTGAAGCGCACCGGATTGAAGAGAGCGGCAGTGAAGAAGAACTCCTGGATAACAGTGGCGGGTCTGGTGGCGGCGGCGGGTCTGGTGTCGTTTGGGCTCGTTGGCGAGGAGGAACGCTCGGCTTTGGAGTCGACGGCGTCCATGGAGCGCATTGTTAGCCTGTCTCCGGCCATTACCGAGACGCTCTTCGCTATCGGTGCCGGGGAGCGGGTCGTCGGGTGCAGTGATTATTGTCGTCACCCCGAGGAAGTCCAGGGCCTGCCCACCGGGGGGACCGCGTTGACCCCGAGCCTTGAGGCTTTGGTGAGGATGCGCCCCACTCATCTGGTGACAGAACGCTCCCAGAGTGTTCCCGCGTCGATGCTCGGTGAGATCGCACCGACCACTCAATTACCATGGCTAACCCTTGCGGAGATCATGAAGAGTGTTCGGGTTTTGGGAGAGCTTACGGGCAATGGTGAGCGAGCGGAGGAGGTGGCCAGAAAGCTGGAGTCGAGCTTGTCCCATAGGGCCTCCGCGGGTGCGCCGCGGGTGCTTGTTTTGATTGGCATGGGAGGCGTTGACTCAACGACCTTCTGGTTTATCCGGCCCGACTCCCTCCATGGTCGCGGGGTGGAGGCCGCGGGCGCGCGTAACGCTGTGGGGGGGAAGAACTCAGCGGCGCCGAGTATGAGCGTTGAAGAGTTAATCAAGCTCGACCCGGACGTTATCGTGGCCATGATAGCGGACGTTTCTCAGTTTGAGACGGAGCGGGAGGCCTACCGCAAGGCGCTTGCGCGCTTGCCCATGCTTCGGGCGGTAAAAGATGACAGCATCGGTTTTCTGAAGGGCCCGGCGCTTTTTAGCACGGGGCCTCGTATCGTGGGGTTTGTGGATGCTTTGCGAGGGGAGCTGGAGCGGCTCGGTGTGTTGGAGCAGCGGATATGAGTGAGGGCGTCGAGCTGGTGGGAGTGTCCCACACCCGGGGGGGCCGCCGCCTCCTCGATGAGGTCACCTTATCGATCAAACCTGGGGAGCTGGTGGCGCTCATTGGGCGTAACGGCGCCGGTAAGACGACCCTGCTGCGAACGCTGCTTGGGCTTGTGGAGCCTGAGTCCGGGACGGTGAGGGTGGGGGGGCGCCACACAGGTTCTTTGTCCGGGGCGCAGCGAGCGGCGACCTTTGGCTGGCTGCCCCAGACCTGGAAGGTGGAAGAGCCCATCACTTTGCTCGATTTTGTGGGGTGCGCCCGTTATCGTTTTCAGGAGCCGCGGGCGGTGACTCTTCAGGCCGCTCGGAAGGCCCTTGGGGCGGTGGGGCTTGAGGCTTTTGAGGAGCGGGTGATGCCCACGCTCTCGGGGGGGGAGACTCAGCGGGCGACCCTGGCCTCATTGGTGGCGCAGGAGGCCGGGTTTTGGCTGCTGGATGAGCCGGCGAATCATTTGGATCCTGCCCAGCAGTTTGCGGTGTACGGATTTATTGGGGAGCAGTGGCGGGCTGGCCGGGGCATGGTCTGTGTTACCCACGACATTGGGCTCTTGTCGTCCATGGCGACGGGAGGGGGAGGCCGCGAGTTGCGGGTGGTGGGGATGGAGTCCGGTCGGATCGCATTTCAGCATGGCTATGAAGACCCCGCGCTGCCGGAGGCCATTGCGGACCTCTTTAAGGTGAAGGTGGAAGTGCTCAGGTCAGGGGACGTGCCCCGGTTTGTGACCTCCATGGCCGTGGGGAGTGCTTCATGAGGGGGCGCGTCGCCGCGTTGGTGGTCTTCTCCGTGGTGATCCTGGTCTCTGCTCCGTGGATTGGCCTGTCCCTCAATGTTGAAGATGGGCGTTTTATTTTTTGGGAGCTGCGCGTTCCCCGGGCCTTGATGGGGGCCCTGGTGGGGGTGACCATGGCCTTGACCGGGGCGGTTTTTCAGACGGTATTCACCAACCCTCTGGCGACCCCGAGCACCTTGGGGACCACCGCCGGAGCTGCGCTCGGAGCACTGGTTGCGGTGGTTTACCTGGAGGGGGCGGTTGAGGGGGCGACACTGATGCCCCTGGTGGCCTTGGCTGCGTTTGTGGGGGCTTTGGTAACAACGCTTTTGATCACGTTGATCGCCTCCCTTGGGCGGGTGAGCAGCAACGATGTTCTGTTGGCCGGGATCGCCATGACCCTCGCGGCGGGGGCCGTGTCGACGGGCTTGCAGTTTCAGGCGGATATGGCGGCGACTTTTAAGGCGATTCGATGGTCTCTGGGAAACCTGCAGCAGGTGGGCTACCAGGGTGTGCTGGTGTTGCTGCCCTTTGTGACCCTCACCGTGGTGGTGATTCTTGGGCAGACTCGGGCGCTGGCGGCGCTGGTCAGTGGTGAAGAGGTGGCGCACGCTCAGGGGGTGGATGTGGCGCGCACTCGGGCCCTTTGCCTTGGGGTGGGGGCCGTGGGGGTGGGGGCCTGCGTGGCGTGGTGCGGTCCGATCTCGTTTGTGGGCTTGCTCGTGCCCCATGGGGTGAGGCTCTATGTGGGGGCGTCCCGTCGCCTGCTGCTGCCGCTGTCGGCGGTTTGTGGGGGGGCGTTTTTGCCGCTTTGTGATTCCATCGCTCGGGTGGCTCTGCCCGGCCGCGAGCTGCCGGTGGGGGTGATCACCGCCGCTTTGGGGGCACCTCTTTTAATCGGGCTGGTTTATCGCCAGCGACACCGGGGACCCTGAAGGGGGATCGGAGGAGGGGACGTTGATACATTGCGGATCCTGAATGTTTATGACATGAGCACAACCACCCATGGTAGCAGTTGCTCTTAAGGATATCTCCCTGCGCTACAGTCGTCAGTGGACCCTGTTAAGAATCTCCGCCGAGTTTCCAGAGGGGAAGTCTACCCTCATTACCGGGGACAACGGAGCCGGAAAAACGACGTTACTTCGGGTAGTTGCCACTGCGCTGCGCCCTACGCGGGGCCAGGTGGAGATCTTCGGCCAGGACGCTTTGAAGGCGCGTGAGTCGGTTCGGGCTCAGTTGGGGATGATAAGTCACAACAGTCACCTCTATTATGACCTCTCGGCTCTTGAGAACCTGAAGCTGGTTTCGGAGTTCAGCGGCGTCGGTGGAAGCGTTTCCGATCCTGTGGCGGCTCTTGAGCGGGTGGGGCTGCAGGATGCGGCTCATCAGGTGGTGAGAAGCTTCTCGGCGGGAATGAAGCGTCGGGTGATGATCGCGCGCCTGCTCATGCGTGACCCGCGGCTGGTGATTCTGGATGAGCCCTTTGGGCAGCTGGATCCTGGCGGCGTGGAGCTGATGAAGGAGGTTTTTGGGGAGCTTCAGGAGCGGGGGTGTACGATTCTGCTGGCCACCCATCAGCACGCTCTGGGGCGCTCGTTGTGTGATGTGGAGATGAGCCTCAAGGGGGGAGAGTTGGTGCAGGCCCCTCGTCCGATCGTGGCTCCGGTGGAGATGGCAGGATGAGTGGTTTGATGAACCAAAAAACGTCGCTGCCCCACGAAATGTGGCAGAGCGACCCTCTTGAGAGTCGCCCCGGGGTGTTGCGTTCAACCCTCGCGGTGATTCGCAAAGATCTTCGCCTCGAGTGGCGGGGGCGAGCTCGGACGAACGCGACGATCTTCTTTGCGGTTCTGACGCTGCTGCTTTTTTCCTTCGCCATGGGGCCTCATCATCAATTGCTGGTTCGTGCTGCGCCGGGCTTTCTTTGGCTGGCGATTTTTCTGGCCAGTGTGATGAGCCTGTCGGAGTCCATGCGGCTTGAGAGTGAGAACGAAGCTCTGGAGGGATTGCGCCTGCTGCCCGTGCGTCCCCTGGCGATATTTTTGGGCAAGGCCGTGGTCAACGCGGTCTTTCTCTCGGGCCTCTCACTGGTGTTGGTACCGGTGGCTATCGCGGTTTACGGTGTCTCCTTGCCCCTGGGGTTTTGGGCGCTGACGAAGATCCTGCTGGTGGGATGTCTTGGGATCTGTGCGCCGGGGACGCTTTACGCGGCCATCGCGATTCAGGCCCGGGCCCGGGATGTGCTTTTGCCCCTCCTGCTTTTCCCGGTTTTGATCCCCGTCCTTTTGGGGGCGGTGAAGGCGACCTCCCTGGTGATGCAGGGAGATCCCATGGAGCAGCTGGCGGGATGGACGACTCTTTTGTTCTGTTTCTCCCTTGTTTATTGGGTACTCTGCGGCGTGCTCTTTAATCGGGTTATTGAGGATTAATTCTATGCGCAAACTATTGGATTATGGTCTGCCCGTGGTGGCGTTGACGCTCCTGGTTGTGGGCGGTTACTGGGGCCTCTTCATCGCGCCGACTGAGCGTGAGATGGG
>JAZAIZ010000117.1:0-5806 GCA_036230545.1 Myxococcota bacterium | reverse complement strand
GACGCCGATGGGCTCCCCCAGGGGGAGATGGCCAGGGAGCTGCGTCGAAGTGTGGTCAATCGGCTTGGGGGGGCTTCTACTGCCCATGGGTATGGGGTGCGGGTAAGCGACAGTCAATATGCCGGGAACCTGCGAGCCTACAATCTGGATTCGAGCCTGGTGCTGCAAACCGGGCTGCGTTTGGAGATGGACGTGGACGTCCCCAGAATCACCGGTAGCGTGGGCACCCTGCCCGGGGCGATGGTGGTGAGCCCCGCTGGGGGGAAGGACACTCAAGCGATTGTTTTTGTTAGCTACTCGGGCAACAACAGCCTCTTGTCTCTGGTCCCCTATGAGCCAGAGCTATCGGCGGATCGGTTCGAGTCCGGGAAGTACTATCTATTGGAATAACGTGTTGACAAATACCCTTGGTGGAGTGTTATAGCCACCGCGGATCAAAATTACAGGAGTTACGCGTGGCAGTGACCATTCGCTTAGCACGACGGGGGCAAACCCACCGTCCGTTTTATCACATTGTAGCAGCAGACCAGCGGTTTTCCCGTGATGGGCGGTACCTCGAGAAGATCGGTACTTACAACCCCATGGGCCCAACCGAGCTGAAAATCGACGAAGAAAAAGCCAAGAAATGGCTCGGCGTAGGCGCTACTCAGAGCCCCACCGTCAAGAAGCTTCTCCGTCGCGCTGGGGTTGCTTGATTTCATAAGCAAATCAAGGGCATAGCTTAATGCCAGGGAGTGTTTCATGAAAGATTTGATTGAGTATATCGCCAAGGCGCTTGTGGAAGAGCCCGATGAGGTCTCTGTCGAGTGTCTTGAGGACTCTGACAACAGCTACGAGCTTTATGTCTCCGCTGACGACCGTGGTAAAATCATCGGTCGAAAGGGGCGTACAGTGAACGCCATTCGAACGGTTCTCGCTGCAGCAGCCGGTGAAGGCCAGGACGCGCGGCTTGAAGTCGTCGACTGATTCGCGTTTCCGGTGAAGTTGTGTCGGTAAACGACGCCGCCTGGGTCGAATTCGGGTATGTCCTCAAAGCCCACGGGGTGCATGGGGACCTCCGTCTTATTCCTACCTCCGAGTTTTCCTTACCATCCTCTATAGAGCAGCTTCGAGTGGTTCCTCGTTCTGGAGCCGCGCGAATTCTAGCGTTGGCTGGCGTGCGCCCAGTGCACGGAGCCTACCTGATTCGCTTCGCCGAGGTGCAGGGGCGGGATGCCGCGGAGACCCTCAAGGGGGCCTCTGTGCAGCTGCACAGGGATGTTTTGCCTGCTCTGGCCGAGGGCGAGTACTTCCTCTTTGAACTCCGTGGAGCGAGCGTGGTGGACGAAAAGCTCGGTGTTGTCGGTGAGGTAGAGGATTTGCTTGATAACGGAGGCCAGGTGTTGCTGAAGCTCGACCACGGCGGGGAGGAGCGTTTGCTGCCCTGCGTGGAGGAGTGGATGCGCGGTTATGACCGCGAAAACCGCCGTTTGGCGGTGTCTGTTCCGGACGGGCTCTGGGAGGATTGAGATGTCCTATACCGTTCAGGTGATCACCCTGGTTCCAGGGATGTGGGCCACCCTGCTTGGGCCGGAGTCCGGACTGGTGGGGAAGGCCTTTGAGCGTGGGGTGGCTGATTTGCACCTGCACGATCTCCGTGATTATGGGAAAGGCGTGCACCGGAAGGTGGATGACGCCCCCTACGGAGGAGGCGCGGGGATGGTGTTGCAGGTTGAGCCCCTGCATGATGCCATCAAGGCTTCCCGGGCGCTCGGAAAGGGGCCGGTGGTGCTCCTCTCTCCCCGTGGAAAACCTTTCACCCAGGAGGTGGCCCAGGAGTTGGCTCAGGGGGAGGGAATGACCCTCATTTGCGGTCGATACGAGGGGGTGGATGAGCGGATTCGGGAGCATATTGATCTTGAGCTCTCGGTGGGGGACATGGTGCTCTCTGCCGGGGATCCGGCGGCGTGGTGCATGATCGACGCGGCGGTTCGGCTCTTGCCGGGGGTGCTTGGCAATCCGGGCTCGTTGCAGGAAGAGTCCTTTAGTTCCGGACTCTTAGAGTATCCTCAGTATAGCCGGCCGGCGTCCTGGGAGGGCCGCGAGGTGCCGCCTGTGCTGCTTTCGGGGGATCATGGGGCCATTGAGCGATGGCGGGCCGAGGAGTCCCTGGCCTTGACGCGGGAGCATCGTCCGGATCTTCTGGGGCGGGGCCCTCGAAAATCGGAGTCTTAAGGACGGTTGTGGGCTCGGAAAGCGGCTTTCTTCAGAAAAGAACCCTTGCCAGCGGAGATTTTCTTGTGCTAAACGCTGCACGCGCTTCACACCGACGCTAGGCCGCGTGTGGGGTAATTTCTATGGTCGATGAGACCCGGAGTTTGGATTATGCGTATCTTACAAGAAATCGAGCAAGAGCAAATCAACACTGAAATCAAAAGTGATTTCCGCCCTGGTGACACGGTGAAGGTGCACGTTCGGATCACCGAAGGTGACAAGCAGCGAATTCAGATCTTTCAAGGGGTCGTGATTCGTCGCTCCGGGTCGGGTAGCCGCGAGAGCTTCACGGTTCGCAAGATGTCCTTCGGAACGGGCGTTGAGCGGGTGTTTCCTTTGCACTCCCCCAACGTTGAGAAGATCGAAGTTATCCACAGCGGTAAGGTTCGACGCGCCAAGTTGTACTACCTGCGTGAGCTTACCGGTAAGAAGGCTCGTCTTAAGGACCGCGACGCGGGCCGAAAGCCATCATCGAAGAAGAAGGCGGCAGGGGCTGCAGCCCAAGCCTGATCTTCGACTGCTTTGCGATGATCGAGAACGCCGGGCGTTATCTCTCTTGAGATAGCCTCCGGCGTTTTTTATTGGGGGATTCCATGGATAAACGCACGACGAGGCAGGTGGGCCAGTGGGCGGAGTCCCTGGCGCTCGAATACCTCCAAGGGCAGGGCTATGAGGTCCTGTTGCAGAATTATGGTTGCCCTGAGGGAGAGATTGACCTCATCGCCCGCGAGGGCGGGGTGCTGAGTTTTGTGGAGGTCCGGGCCAGGGAGAGCGAGGAGTTTGGGCACCCCCTGGAGACCATCGACCGTCGAAAACAGGGACGCATTATCTTGGCGGCCCGCCATTTTTTGCACGAAGCCGGTGGCCTGGAGGGCCCCATGCGCTTTGACGCCCTGGGGATTGTGCTTGGTCCGCCCCATCATTTTTCCCTGGTCAAGGAGGCCTTTGAAGTATGAGCTCATTCTCCTGCAGCCCCGGCACTCTATACGTTGTAAGCACTCCCTTGGGGAACCTGGGAGACCTGACGGTGCGCGCCGGGACGGTGCTTAAAGAAGCGGACCGAATTTACGCGGAGGACACCCGCCGCGCTCGGATCCTGCTGGACCACCTGGGGTCCTCCGTGGCCCTTCGAAGCCTGCATGACCACAATGAGCGTGGCCGGCGGGCAGAGGTGGTGGAGGCCCTGGACCAGGGGCTGGTGATCGCGGTCATCTCCGATGCGGGAACTCCTGCGGTGAGTGATCCGGGCGCCGATCTGGTGGCGGGGGTGGCTGAAGCCGGCGGGACCGTCTCCCCGGTGCCGGGGCCCTCGGCCCTGGCGGCGGCGCTCTCGGTGGCGGGATTTGTGGCCTCCAACACCAGCGTGCTCTTTTTGGGCTTTCTGCCGGTGAAGGGGAAGGCTCGCAAGGCGGCGCTGGGGCGGATTCAGAGTCATCCGGGGGTGGTGGTCTTTTATGAGGGCCCGCATCGCCTGCGAAAGACCCTCGAGGAGGTTGGGGGGGAGCAGCCGGAGCGCCCGGCGGTGGTGGCCCGGGAGTTGACGAAGCTGCATGAGGAGTTGGTGCGGGGCTCGGTGGAGTCCCTGAGGGCGTGGGCCTCCGAGGATCGGGTTCGTGGGGAAATCACCGTGGTGCTGGGTCCGATGCCCGAGCCGGAGGGGGCACTTTTGGAGGCTCCGGACCTCGACAGGGCGATTCGAGGGTGTCTTGAGGGGGGCCTGAGTCCCCGGGATACTTCGGTGGCGGTGGCCGCGGTGCTTGGGGTGAAAAAACGCATGGTTTATCAGCGCTTAAACGAAATAATCGACCCTTGACACCCCCTCCTTGGCTCCTTAGAAGCGTCGAGAGGCACTAGCCGGTGGCTTGGGTGCGATTCATCGAAAAGGACAAAAAAATGGACGGATTGGAATCGTTGGAAGTGGTGAAGGTCGCGATAAGCGAGGGGATCGCCGAGGTGGTCCTGTGCCGACCCAAGGCCCTCAACGCCATTAACGGGCAGATGCTCGATGAGCTGAACGCAGCCTTTGAGGTCCTTGAGCAGCGGGGGGATATCACCTGTGTGATCCTCACCGGCGAGGGCGACCGGGCCTTTGTGGCCGGGGCGGACATCGCGGCCATGAGCACCCTGAATCCTTCGGAGGCGCAGGCCTTCGCGGAGCGGGGTCACCGGGTTTTCGAGCGTATCGAGGGGTTTCCAGCCCCGGTGATCGCGGCGGTGAACGGGTTTGCCCTCGGGGGAGGCTGTGAGCTGGCCCTGAGCTGCGACATTATCTACGCTTCCGAACGGGCCAAATTCGGTCAGCCTGAGGTCAAGTTGGGGTTGATGCCTGGGTTTGGCGGCACGGTGCGCTTACCTCGCAAAATTGGCTTGGGCGCGGCCAGTGAGTGGATTTTTACCGGGGAGGTCTACTCGGCGCAGAAGGCCCACGCCGTGGGGCTGGTGCAGGAACTCGTGGCTCCGGAGGAGCTGCTTGGGCGGGTGCGCAACATCGCAACATTGATTTCGCAGCGGGGGCCGCAGGCGGTGCGGGCCTCCAAGCGGGCCATGGTGCAGGGGCTGGCGACGGACCCACGGTCGGCGGCGGCCAGCGAGCAGGTGCGCTTTGGCGAGCTTTTTGCCACCGCAGATATGCGCGAAGGCACCCAGGCTTTTCTCGAGAAACGTGAACCCCAGTTTAAAGGACAGTAATCATGCATTTTGACTTAAGTGAAGATCAGGAGTTGTTGAGAGATTCTGTTCGAACCATGGCGCGGCAGGAGATTCTGCCCGCGGCAGAGGCGATCGATGCGAGCGGGGAGTTTCCCTGGGAGCAGGTCCAGAGCATGTGCGATATGGGGCTGATGGGCATCGCCATCCCCGAGCAGTGGGGTGGGGCCGGGATGGACCATGTCGCCTACGCCGTGGCCATTGAGGAGATCTCAGCGGCCTGCGGGAGCTGCGGGGTCATCATGAGCGTCAACAACTCCCTGGTGGGTGATCCCATCAAGCGTTTTGGGACCGACGCCCAAAAAGAGCAGTGGCTCAAGCCCGTGGCCAGTGGGGAGATCATGGGGGCCTACGCCCTCTCCGAGCCAGGCACCGGCTCGGACGCTGCGGCGCAGCAGACGGTGGCCAGGCGGGACGGGGATGGGTGGATCCTCACTGGAGCGAAAAACTTCATCACCAACGGCGCGCAGGCCAAGGTGATCATCGTCTTCGCCATGGGGGACATGAGCCTCGGGGTGAAGGGCATCAACGCCTACCTGGTGCCCACGGATGCGCCGGGATTCAGTGTGGCCAAAAACGAGAAGAAGCTTGGCATCAAGGGCTCCAGCACCAGTCAGATCCAGCTGGATGACATTAAGTTGGGGCCAGAGGCGCTGCTGGGGAAAGAGGGGGAGGGCTTCAAGATCGCCATGTCGACCCTGGATGGAGGCCGTATTGGGATTGCGGCGCAGGCCCTGGGGATCGCCCGTCAGGCCTTTGAGGAGGCCCGGGACTACTCCTTGGAGCGGGTCACCTTTGGCAAGCCCATCGCCGAGCATCAGGCGATTCAGTTCAAGCTGGCGGACAT
>JAZAIZ010000116.1:0-10908 GCA_036230545.1 Myxococcota bacterium | reverse complement strand
CTTGTGCTCGATGAGGTGATCACCTTTCGGGGAGGCTATGGAGGAGCGCAGGATGATTATTCCATGCAGCCGGATCTCACCGCCATGGGCAAGATGATCGGTGGTGGCTTCCCTGTCGGTGCGCTCGCGGGCCGAAGAGACGTCATGGAGGTAATGAACCCCCTGCGGGATAGAGTGCTCTTTCCCCACTCGGGTACTTTCTCAGCCAATCCCGTGACCATGGTCGCGGGGCTCACGGCGATGACCCTCTTTGACCAACCAGCCCTCACCCGCTTGAACGCACTCAACGAGCAGCTCCGCGCCCAAATAACCGAGGCTATTCGCGTCGCAGGGGTCCCCGCCTGTGTCACCGGGGGAGGCTCGATGTTCCGCATTCACATGAAGCCGGAACCACCACAAAACTACCGAGCGACCTACGCCGACCCGGAGGAGGTTCAGATAAGAACCGCTCTATTGGATCATCTCTTTGAGAAAGGCATGATGATGATCAACACATGCTCGGGGACGCTCTCCACCGCCATGGGCAACCGAGAACTCGACATGCTCACCGAAGTTCTCCTCGAAGGATTTCGTCGTTTCCGCCCCATGTTCCAAACACACGGTTAAGACTCTCAGGACTGAGGCTCGTCCACCACCTTAGGTTTCATCACAGGCTGCGCCGCCAAGCGCTCGCGGTCCTCTTCGATAATCGTCCCGGGTGACCTCCCAATCAAGGTAAGAAACCCGTGGTAAAAGAAGAGGCCACCAATCAAAAGCGTCGCAACCGCGAGCAGGCTGATAGAGATGTAGGCGATCCCCGTCAAAACGGTCACCAGCCACTCTGGCCCAAAACGCTCGGCGATAGGCGCACCGCCCATCCCCATGATCGCAAAACAAATAAGGAGTGAAATCCACCCCATCCAATTCATCACCTGACCCATCAGTATTCCTAAATGCTCTCGTGCTTTCGCACGACGCTCATAATCTCTTCTTTAGAGAGAGTTCGGTTGGTACTCTTGGCCTTTGCGAAGATCTCCTGCACCAACTCCTCAGTATAAGGAATCCGGCGGGACTCAAGCCAATAATAGACGTTAGAGAGACCGCTCATATGCCCCACCTCGATCTCCTGATGACGCCCAAACACCCCCGCGGGCACCCCTGAGTAGACGCGATCCGCCAACCACTGGTCATCTTTCTTAACAGACTTGATGATAGCCGCCGCGTGCACACCCGTGCCGGTGCGAAAGGCGTCCGAGCCAGCCATGGGATAATTGTAGGGGATGTCCACATTACACGCCCTGGACACCGCCTGACAGTAGAGGAGCAGATTGGATAAATCGGGCTCCCATTCTCCCAGCAGCTTAAGATTCAATAGAATCTGATCAATGGCCGAGTTCCCCACACGCTCCCCAACCCCGAGTCCGGTTCCATGCACCCGGTCGGCGCCCGCCTCGATGGCGATAATCGCGTTAGCTACCCCAAGCCCCCGATCGTTGTGCCCATGCCAATCCAGCTGGATTTGTTCGGCCCCGTGTCCCCTCAACAATGATTTCGTCCAATCAAAGAGGTTGTGAATACCGTCGGGGGTCGCGTGGCCCACGGTGTCGCACAAACAAAGACGCTTCACTCCCAAGTCAATCGCGCGACGAAAGAGCGGGTCGAGCACATCCGGTCTTGAGCGCGTGGTGTCTTCGGTGACGAGGCAGACATCAAGGCCTTCCTTGACCGCAAAGCTAATGGACTCGTCCACGTGCCTCAGCAGCGTGTCCACGGTCCAATCCTCCGCAAAGAGGCGGATGGGACTGGAGCCGATAAAGGCATAGACCTCGATGGGGATTCCGGTTTTTTGCACCACCTCCACAATGGGGCGAATGTCCCGAACCATGGTTCGCGCGGCACAGTTAGGCTTAATCTTAAGCCCGGCTGATTCAATCTCCTTAACCAGCACCTCCACATCCCCCTGCTGGCGCTCACCAGCCCCAGGCAGGCCAAGGTCCGCCGCGCCAATCCCGAGGGACTCCATCAGGTGAAGCAACTCAATCTTCTCTTCAATTCCCGGATCTGTCACCGAGGGAGATTGGATGCCGTCCCGCAAGGTCTCGTCCAATATCTCAAATGGTTTTGAACTTAAGGGGGCCACCTTTTTTAGGTGGTTCCAGTCAAAAACATAATCATGGTCATGAGCTCTCTGCGACATCACTTCTCTCCCAATAAAAGGGGCACTCGCCCCAGGTCCAATCTCAACCTTCTCCAGAACCAAAACCCAGGCTCATCACACCGCTTCAATCGAAACGGCGATCCCCTGCCCACCACCGATGCAGGCAGACCCCAAACCATGGGTTTTGCCCTGTCGACGCAGTTCATGCACCAAATGCGCAGTAATCCGAGCCCCACTCGCAGCGAGGGGATGACCGGCAGCCAAGGCGCCGCCGTTAACGTTGAGGGTCTCAAGGTCGAGGTCCATCTCTTTCTGAACCGCCAGCACTTGGGGAGCGAAGGCCTCATTAACCTCAATCAACCCATAATCCCCCAAACTCGAATCCGTCATCGCCAACGCCTTCTTCATGGCGGGCACCGGGCCAATCCCCATGATATTGGGATCACACCCGGCCACTCCCCAGCCATTCAAGCGCGCCAGAGGCGTCAGTCCCCGTGATTGGACATAGTCACCGGATGCCAGCACCAAAGCCGCCGCACCATCACAGATCCCACTGGCGGCGCCAGCGTGAATCACGCCATCGGCCTTAAACACCTTCGGTAATTTCTTCAAAGACTCCGCGGTGGTGCCAGGCCGGTTGTGCTCATCTTTGTTGAACGAGGTGGTCCCCTTTCGGCTCTTCAACTCCACCGGAGTCAGCTCCGCCTCAAACACCCCCGACTCCTGCGCCGCCGCGAAGCGCGACTGCGAGAGCGCGGAGTACTCATCAACTTCATCCTGCGAGATGCTGTATTTCTCCGCGAGGTTTTCTGCGGTAATGGCCATGGGCATCCCGGTGTAGCTGTCGGTCAAACAGGTCCAGAGGGAGTCTTCCATCTGAGACTTCCCCAAGGGGAGTCCCCAACGGGCTCCACGAACCACGTGGGGAGCCTGACTCATGTTCTCCGAGCCCCCCACCAGCGCCACCTCGGAGCCACCGGAAATAATGTCCAACGCCCCCTGAACGATCGCCTCAAAGCCGGAGCCACAGAGTCGGTTCACGGTGAGGGCGGGCACCTCCTGAGGGCACCCGGTGCGCAAGCCAACGTGACGGGCCAGGTAGATCGCGTCTGCGGAGGTCTGAAGAACGTTTCCAAAAAAGACATGGCCCACGTCTGCCCGCTCAACCCCGGACGCAACGAGCGCTGCCTCCGCTGCGGTGACACCCAAATCTGTCGCTGAAAGCTTCTTCAGGCTTCCACCAAAAGCTCCAAAAGCGGTTCGTTTTGCGGCTAGAATATACACCTCTTTGGACAACGTGCGCATGAATGCTCCTCAATTCTGGATGAAAGTTGTGCGGTGATGTAACGAGCCAGCAAGCCGCCGTCAATGGCGATACCCCCAAAAGCCCTTCCTCCCCGCAGGGAAAGCCGAACCTCCCTCCCCCTTAGAAAGAGTGTGCATTTATCTCCCCTCATGGGTAATATTCAAACGTGAACAACTATCTGCCCCTCATACGATTGAGAGCCCTCGCCTGCATGGGCGTCCTGTTTCTGAGCGTCCTCCTCGGCGGGTGTGACGTCATCACCAGGCTCCGCGCTGTGTTCCACCCCGACGAGAGTCCTCAGGGAGTCGCAGGATCGTCCGCCATCACCCTTGAGATTCAACCCTCTAATAAGATTGAGGTTTTTCTTGACGGAGAGCCTGTCGCCACCGAATCGCCCTATACGGCCCGCCACCTGAAGGCTGAACGACACCAACTCCACATTGAAGCCAGCGGGTTTCACCCCTTCTCCCTGAGCTTTGAGCTGCCCAGCAACAAGCATTTAACCATCCCCATCGCCTTACGCCCGCTGCCCTCCCCGAAAAATGGACGTGGCGACAACACTCCAAAAGCCCAGGCCGGCCCACGGGCTCCCCTCACCGGGGCCGGAGTCAAGGCTGCCCGACTGCGACTTGACGCCGCTCCCCCTCAAACGATCCTGTGGGACGGACAGGAGATTCCCGGACCCGAGGCCACCCTCAACCGCCAATGGGGCACTCTCCAGGCTGGGAACCTCAGAATATCCTTCCGCTACAGCCCCATTGGAATTCTTGAGTTCAGCCCTCCCCAGGACCAGCCAGGCCCTGAAGAGACCATTACCTGGCTAAAAAACACCGAGGTTATCTCCCCTGGAAGCAGCTTTCGAATCCCACGTGGCAAGACCCAGATTATACGCTTCAGCTCCACCACGGGACGGCAGATTCTCATCCTGGAACGCCCTTGAGATATCATCACAAAGGTTCTCGAATGCCAACAAACGCCACAGCCATTCCCATCCCCATCGTCGTTCTGGCTTTTAATAAGCACGACGAGACCCGGCGTTGTATTGACTCCATTCACCAAAACACCACTCACCCCTTTCGGATTATCCTGGTGGACAATGGCTCCACTCCGGCCTACCCCGAGTCCGAAGACTATCGCCTCGTTCGCCTCCCTGAGAACCTCTTCTACACCCGCGGAGTCAACGCCGGAATCCGAGACGCCCTGCGGCATTTTCCGGACTTCTCCTCCATCGCGCTCCTGAATAACGACACAGTGGTAACGCCGGGCTGGCTCTCCAAGCTCGCCGAGGCAAACCATCCTGAAGCGGGGGTCATCGGCAATAAGCACTTCCTTTTGCACAATCCTGCTGAAGTCATTCACGCGGGAACCGCCGATTTAATCGGGGGAACCCACAAAGGAGGGCCCGACGCTCACCTCTTCAACGAGGTCACCGAAGAGATCTGGGTGACCTTCGCCTGTGTCCTCATTAAGCGCCCTTGCCTGGAGGCGGTGGGCCTGCTCGATGAGCGCATGCAACACTATTATTCCGACAATGACTTCTGCCTGAGAACCTGGCTGGCCGGGTTTAAGGTGGTGTTTGAGCCCAACTCAAGCATCCTGCATTCCCATAATTTAAGCTACGGTGAGACCAGCATCTCCGTTGAACCGGACCAACAGGTCTACGTGGACAAATGGCTGGGAAAGGACCTCATCGAGAAAATTTTCAATCGCATCTTTCTAGACGCCCCGAGAAAACAGCTCGTAGTTCTTCAGCGAGAGATCGTAAGCAAAGCCACGGCCTAAGCCGTTCATCCAAATGCAGCCGCTTATTCTGAGCCTCTCCCTCCTCCTCACTCCCCTCGCTAGCCCCCCTGCGTCGATGGCCCAGCCCACCTCCGACACTCCCGAGCTCACCCGAACCCAGGAGCCCAATGATATCACCTTTAAGGCCGGCGCGGCTTCGCTGGGTGTCGCAGTCGGAGGCCTGGGCCTGGGGATGCTCTCCTGGTGGATCAGCGAGCCCTTCCAGCCCTTCGGTTTCAAAGAAACCGGCTTCTTCGAGGAGTGGACCTACGCCGGCGGCGGCGACAAGGCCGGTCATTTTATCGCCAACTACCTGGGCACTCTCATGATGGCCAACCTCTACTCCTCCATGGGGATCAACCCCAAACCCGCGCTCCTCCTGGCCGCGGGGTTCTCCCTGCTCATGGGAAACGGGGTGGAGATCATTGACGGGTTCACGGTGCATCAATTTGAATATGGGGACAGCATCATGAACATCCTGGGAGTCAGCGCGGCGCTTCTCCAGGAAACCTTCCCGGAGATAAAAAAACTCCTCGGGTTCAGGTTTGGGTATTTTCCCAGCCCGACCTTTATCCAAAAAGGGAAGGGGCTCAACTACATCAAGGTGGTTAATGACTACTCGGGCCAAGTGGTCTTTGCGGACCTTAAACTTGCGGGGCTCCTGCCTAAATTGGGGCTGGCCCCAGGCTGGGGAAAATTCCTACTGATGGGAGTCAACTGGGGAACGAGTAACTACCGTCCACGCATCCCCAACGATCCCCCCGAACGCCGAAACCTCGGGTTTCACCTTGGCCTCTCCCTCCCCGAACTCATCGCCTCCATAACTTCAGGCCCCCGACTGGAACGTGCCGGAGAGATACTGGGATATTTCGCCCTCCCCTTTCTCAACCTGAACGTCTCTCAGGATCTCAACACGGGGCACTGGTACATCAGCGCAGGGGTCGGCAATCGCTTTGAGGGTGCGCTTCCCTGATTCCCCCCTTAGCCCTCATCCCGTCGAATGACGTCCTCCACCTCCAAAATCAAGTCTGCTCCAAACCCGGTAGAGGGGGTGTGAAAACCGGGGGTACATTCACCACGCAACACCTTCTCGGCAATCAACACCGTAGCCTGGGCCGTTAAGGTGTAGGCCTCGGGGGTCTCCAAACGACTGGTCGTAGTCTTCCCCGCAGCATCGGTGACCTCACCCCAAACCCAGGTGCGGCAGGTGCGTCTCGTCTCCTCCGAAGGACCGGAAAGGTTCGCATCCAACCACCGACGCAGACCATATTGCACCGGCGTCGAGCCCAGAAGCCAACCAAAATGGCGTGTTAGCCTGGTCATACGATGCATCTGCTCCGAGACGGCCATATACACTTCGATGTTGGGGATAGCTGTGCTGTAAAACGCCGTAGAAACATCCCCCCAAGGAATACCCATCCCCCAACGCGGCCCCCGCCCAAAGTCGATGACCCGGGTCCACGAACCCGAGGCAACAGGCACCACGTCCCCCGCCCGCCGAACCAGGCTCTGCTCCGCGATATTCTCCACCATGGTCATAGCGGTACCATGGGACACTCCACCCGATCCCGAAAACCCCAGGGACAACGAGACCGCGTCAGGAACCCGGCGCTTCAGGTGCGCCGCGAGACAGTCCGTCGGCACCACATCAAAGCCCACCCCCGGCATCACCACGATACCCGCCGCCGCGGCCTGCTCTCCTTGAGAAGCCGCCTCCTCAAAGACGTCCACTTCTCCGGTAATGTCCAGATAATGGGTGCCCGAGTTCATGCACGCCCTCAGCAGGGGTTTGAACGAGCGACTGTAAAAAGGCCCCGCACAGTTCACCAGGGTATGCACATCCTGCAGCATCTCCAAGAGCCGAGCGGGCTCTTCAAGGGAGAACACCCGCGCAGGCAAATCCCATTGGCTTGCCAAAGCCTCGATGCTCTCCGCACTTCTCCCCGCGATAATCGGGCGCAAGCCTCTCCGATAAGCCTCCTCAACAATGAGTCTCCCGGTGTACCCGTTGGCTCCATAGATCAACAATAATTGAGTCATCAATCACCTGCTCTGATGCGATAAGTATACTCTCGCAGGATTACATATTCCGACGGTATTGCCCGCCTACCTGATAGAGGCCATGCGAGATCTGCCCAAGGCTCGCGCTCTTCACTGTTTCCATAAGCTCCGCGAAGATATTTCCACCAGACTTCGCGACCTCCTGCAGCCTCTTCAAGGCCTCCTCGCGCTCCTCTCCATGAAGCTCACTGAAGTCTTTAACCGCATCAATCTGCGAGTTTTTCTCTTCTTCCGTCGATCGTATCAACTCCAGCGTTGTCTCATTTTGCTTCGCATCATCCTTGGACATGAAGGTGTTTACCCCCACAACCGGGAGCCCGCCGCTGTGCTTAAGCCCTTCATAATGAAGACTCTCTTCCTGAATTTTTCCTCGCTGATACATCGTCTCCATTGCCCCAAGAACCCCGCCCCTATCCGTCAGTCGATCAAACTCTGCATAGACCGCCTCTTCAACCAGGTCGGTGAGTTCATCCACGATAAAGGCCCCTTGGAGAGGGTTTTCATTCTTGGTGAGCCCGAGTTCCCGATTAATGATCAGCTGAATAGCCATAGCGCGACGAACAGACTCCTCAGTCGGAGTCGTGATAGCCTCATCATAGGCGTTGGTGTGCAGGCTGTTGCAATTGTCGTAGATGGCATAGAGCGCCTGCAGGGTCGTCCTGATGTCGTTAAACTGGATCTCCTGAGCGTGCAGAGAGCGCCCCGATGTCTGAATGTGGTATTTCAACATCTGACTTCGGCTATTGCCCTCGTAACGGTACCTCATCGCCCGCGCCCAAATCCGACGAGCCACTCTGCCAATCACAGCGTACTCCGGATCAAGTCCATTGCTGAAAAAGAAGCTCAGGTTTGGTGCGAAGGTATCAATATCCATCCCACGGGAGAGATAATACTCCACCAAAGTAAACCCATTCGCCAGGGTCAGAGCCAATTGGGTAACCGGGTTCGCCCCCGCTTCCGCGATATGGTAGCCGCTGATGGAGACGCTGTAATAGTTACGAACGTTCTTCTCAATAAAGTATTCCTGAATATCCCCCATCATCCGCAGGGCAAACTCCGTGGAAAAGATACAGGTGTTCTGAGCCTGATCCTCCTTAAGAATATCCGCCTGAACCGTGCCCCGTACCCTCGCCAGGGTATCGGCTTTGATTTTCTCGTAGACCTCCACATCAACCAAGTCCAAACCTGAGATACCGAGGGTCCCGAGCCCAAAACCATCGGTCCCCTCTGGCAGTTCCCCCTGATAGCGGGGGGCGGGTTTTCCGGCCAAGAGTTCATCGCGCTTCCTGCACGCCGCCTCCCACTCACCCCGCTCCTTTAAATATTTCTCCACCTGTTGATCGATAGCCGTGTTCATAAAGAACGCGAGAATCATGGGCGCTGGTCCATTGATAGTCATGGACACCGAAGTGGTGCGCGCGCAGAGATCAAACCCCGAATAGAGTTTTTTCATATCATCGACTGTGCAAATCGAGACCCCGGAGTTCCCCACCTTGCCATAGATATCCGGCCGGCGATGAGGATCTTCACCGTAAAGAGTTACCGAGTCAAAGGCTGTCGAGAGCCGCACCGCCGGCTGCCCCAGGGACACATAATGAAAACGACGATTGGTCCGTTCAGGGGTGCCCTCTCCCGCGAACATTCGCGTCGGATCTTCACCGGTACGTTTGTAGGGATAGAGCCCTGCTGTATAGGGAAAGCCCCCTGGCAGGTTCTCCTGCCGAAGAAAACGCAGCACATCTCCCCAGTCCTTATAGCGAGGTAGCGCGATCTTCGGGATCCACTGATGGCTCAAACTCTCGCTATAATTCTCCCCTGAGATCTCCTTGCCACGAACCTTATAGGAATAGGTCCGGGCAACCACCGCCTCCTCCTGCTTCGGCCAGCCTCGCAAAGAAGCAATGGACTCCTCACCCACCTCCTGAAGTGCGGCGTTGTAGCGCTGTCGCAGGGTCTGCAGCGTAACATCTCCAACCTCGCTCAAGGTCTCCTGAGAATAATATTCCAAAGGGGCCGGCAGCTCTGGATCCTCGAGCGCGCTTAAACTCTCGTAGAAGCTCTGAGCGAGGCTGGCCTCTTGGGCCTGCCTGGTGGTCTCGTTGTTCAAGGCTCTACCTTGCTCGCTAATCTCCGAGAGGTAACGCTGCCGCTGATTGGGAATTAGAGACTGGTGTGAGGGCTCTCTGAATTCTTCACTCCGCTCCGAGGTCCACCATTGAGGGGCGCCCCGCCTCTTTAAACCGGCTAATCCTTGACAGACTTTGTCAAAAAGTCGGTTCACCCCGGGATCTTGAAACTGACTCGCGATAGTCGGAAACACCGGAATGGCCTCATCCTCATGCTCAAATGCCTGATGATTGCGTCGCCATTGACGTTTCACATCTCTCAATGCATCCAAAGACCCCCGCTTCTCAAATTTGTTCAGCGCGATGGCGTTCGCAAAATCAAGCATATCGATTTTTTCCAGCTGGGAAGCCGCGCCATATTCCGAGGTCATCACGTAGACGGAGAAGTCCACAAGATCCACAATCTCACTGTCACTCTGCCCAATGCCAGCGGTCTCAACAATGATGAGATCAAACCCGGTCGCCTGAAGAAGCTCAATGCTTGAAGAGAGGCTGGCGCTCGTGGCCAGGTGGCTGCGCCGAGTGGCCATAGAACGCATAAAGAGTCTGCTGTTGATGAGCGAGTTCATGCGAATTCGGTCCCCCAACAACGCCCCCCCTGTTCGGCGCTTGGTAGGATCAATAGACAAGATCCCAATGTGGATATCGGGGAAATGATCCATAAAGCGAACAAGCAGCTCGTCAGTCAGGCTGCTCTTCCCCGAGCCCCCGGGCCCGGTGATCCCAATCACCGGCGGCAGCTCATCGGGCTTTTGCCAATCGACCTTGAGCGCGTCCAGCGCCTCCGAGTCTTCACACGCACCTTCAATGGCCGTCAACACCTGAGCGATGGAAGAGGGATCCTCAAGATGAGGCGCCGGCACCGAGCGAGCGGGTCGTGAATAGGTACGAACCCGCTTGATCATATCCTGAATCATTCCCTCAAGCCCCAGCAACCTCCCATCCTCCGGGCTGTAGATCCGCTCCACCCCGTACTCGTGAAGCTCTTGAATCTCCTCGGGGATGATGACTCCCCCTCCGCCTCCAAAGATTCGAATATGCTCAGCATCATTCTCACGCAGCAGGTCCATCATGAACTTAAAGTATTCGACATGCCCTCCCTGGTAGGAACTCAGCGCGATCCCATCGGCGTCCTCCTGCAACGCTGCCCGCACCACCTCTTCAGCACCCCGATTGTGTCCGAGGTGGACAATCTCTACCCCGGCGTCCTGAAGAATTCGGCGCATGATGTTTATCGAGGCGTCATGGCCATCAAAGAGCGAGGCGGCCGTAATAAAGCGCAAGGGCTCCTGAGCGGTAGCGCCTGATGCCTCCCGGCTGACCTCCTGCGTATTTATTTCATGAACTGTAGCCACCACAGACATTATACCTCCAAATCCATCATCCTGGTCAGGTTCCGTGTCCGTCAAGCCCTCTAATGCCCGCCGGACGCCCCATCCCCGCGAGACGCTTGTAACCGAAGAAAAACCATCGCGCCAGAAGCAGCGCGTCGAAAG
>JAZAIZ010000115.1:0-15886 GCA_036230545.1 Myxococcota bacterium | reverse complement strand
TGTTTCTGGATGCCATGTTTGGGGGCAGTACGGAAGTAGCCGGTCCAGTACACGGTCCGGCTCCGGCGGAGGTTCGCACGGAGGTTGAGCCAATTGTTGTGCGCGAACCGGTTCGGCCTGTGATCGCGGAGCCGGTTCGGCCGGCGCTGGAGGTGCCGGCGCGGGAGGTGGCCGAGCGTGTTGCGGAGCGGTCTCGGGTCCGACAGGCGCCCGCGGCGAAGCCAAAGCACTACAAGATTGTCTCGATTTCCCTCTATAATGAGGACATCGAGCGCTTAAACGAGATGGTGAGAGAGCTTAAGCGACGGGGGCATTACAAGGCCAACAAGAGCCAGCTGATTCGCTACGCCTTGAGCCAACTGGATCTCGACGAGTTCCCCAGGGACATTTAAGGGCGTCGTCTGCGTCGCCGGGCGAGCCCAAGTAGCAGGCCCGCGGCGAGCCAGGGCGCTTCTGCCCCCGAGCATTGACAGCCGGAGGTGGAGGTGGGGTCTTGATTGCGGACGTGGATGTCCGTGGTGCTGGTTAATTGTCCTGGAGGGGCACAGAACCCACAGCTCTCGTTGGTGACAGCACAATAACCGTTGGCGTTGTTTGCAGCGTATTTGAAGTGAATCGCTTCGGCGTCGTCGCAGTCGAGATCGCGCTTATTGGTGTCGCCGTTGTCGGCTTGTGCGTACATGGTGGAGGCGGGGATGGTGCTGTGCCCGAGTCCCAGCATGTGCCCTATTTCATGCACTGCGGTGTTCATAAGGTCTGTCTCGACTGCAGTGGTCGAGCGGGCAGTGAAGTCAAAATTGAACGAATTAAACTCGATATCTGCGTCGAAGAGCTCTCCGCTAAGTGCGTTGTAGGTGTTGGTGGTGAGGGCGATGATGACACCCCCTTGCCCGGGATGTGGCCAGTGAGTGTCCCGAAACACCAGGAGGTTCTCGTTGTTGTCGGGGTAAAGAAAATCGTAACCGACGACGGTGTTGCTGGTTAACTCGGCGGCCTCGGTGAAGGTGATATCCGTGGGGTAGGCCGAAGAAGAACAAGGGCTCCCGCTGGGCGCGAGGTTGTTCTCCCAGACTTCAAAGGAAGCGCGCAGCTCGTCGAGCTCCTCTTCTTTGACCATATCGATGGTTCCGTGACGATTGAGGCTGTAGGTGAGGTCGCGCTTGTACCAGGAGAGAGATGCTCCGTTCTCGATGCCGTCAGCGTCGGGGACTCGGGAGCAGATGTAGGCCAGGGCCGGAGCGGCGGTGGCCAGGGTCATCGATCCCAGGAGGAGGGCCAGCATGAAATATCTCATGGTTGCTCCTTCACCCAGGCTATGATGGCCTGCCGGAGCTTGGTGCGGGTGGTCGGGATGGCGGTGGCGTCTCCGACTAACTCAAGGGCGTGGGTCTGGGTGAGGGGCCGGAGCGCCTCCGAGGAGGCTTCAAAGGCTCCCTGACTGAGGGCTACTACATGCCATTGGTTGGGGGCTCCCTCGGTGAGGAAGAGGACGTAGGTGTGACCGGTGACGAGGCGGGGGCTGCCGGACACCGATTGCCCGATGTCGCCGACCACGCCGCCGAGGGTGTGGACCTCAAGCGCAGGGCTCGTGGGAGGGAGGGTGAGTTTTTGAGGATCGACGGTGGTTCCCTGCAGCCAAATTTCCTCCACGGTGATTTGGTTGCGGGTGTAGATTCGGGTGCCGCTCCAAAAGCTGGAGCGCTGGGTGACCGTCCCCACCACGACGGTGGAGGAGGCCTTCACCAGGTCCGGTAGACTGGCTCGCCGGGCGACGCTCGCCTCACTGGAGAGAGGCAGAAGCAGAACAAAGAGCGGGATGATGAGTTTTCTCATAGGGGGATACTATACTCTGGGATTAGGTGGGTAAAGGTGGTGGATTGAGCTCAGGCGCCGCGCGATCGAGTTCGGCGGCGGCAGATCATAGTGAGGAAGAGGACTCCAAGCAGGGAAGGTGGCAGGCCGGCGCTGCAGGCACCGCCCGTGGAGTTGGGGTGCTGGTTGACCACCTGCAGGGTGGGCGTACGGCTGAGAGTCCGGGGGGGAAGGCAGCTCTTGCATTGGGAGTCGTCTGGGTCACAGTAGCCGTTGGGCTCGCTGGCGGGGTATTTGAAGGTGATACCATCGTGGTCATCGCAGTGCAGGGTGCGTTTGTTGATGTCCCCGTGCGTGTAGCTGGCGGCCATAGTGGCCTCAGGAACCTCGCTATGGTCCAGGCCCAGCACGTGGCCTAACTCGTGCACTGCCACGGAGAGGAGGTCCACCTCGTCAGCCCCGGGGGAGCCGGTGAAGTGGAAATCTGCGGTGTTGAACTCAATATCGGCGTCCAGGAGCGCGCCGCTTACCCAATTGTAGGTGGTGGTGGTGATCCCATACACGAAGTCTCGCTGCCCCGGGTGGGGCCAGCTCTGGTCGTGAAAGCGCAGAAGGTTTTCGTTGGTGGCCTCGGGGCCGAAGTGAAATCCGATCGCGATGCTTTGGGAGTGGTTCGCTTGGAGGTCAAACTCGAGGTCGGTGTGGGCGTGGGGGGGCTGGCATCCCTGGGCATGGGGCCACACGTTAAGGGCCTGGGCGAGGAGGGTAAACTCCTGGTCATCGGGGAGGTCCTGGGTGCCGTCCTTGTGCAGCGTTAGGGGGATGGTGCGTTGAAACCACGAGAGGGAGGGCCCTGATTGTTCGGGATCTGCCCCACCTGCGGAAGCGCATTGGTAAGCGGCCGCTGGTGAGGGAGCCAGCAGAACGCCGATGCCAAGCACCGCAAGCAGCTTAAGGGTTGGGCCGGCTCCGGTCGAGGGCCACCCTGAGGTCGTTGAGAAGGTCTTCAATGTCTTCCACTCCAACAGAGAGCCGTATCAGCCCGTCATCGATGCCTAACTCCGCACGCATGGCCGCAGGGACCGAGGCGTGGGTCATAATCGCCGGATGTTCCACCAGAGACTCCACCCCCCCGAGGGACTCCGCCAGCGCAAAAATGCGGAGCGCCTGCAGAAAGGCGGTGGCTCGTGGCAACCCGCCCTTGAGCACAAAGGAGATCATCCCCCCAAAGCCGCTCATCTGTTTTTTGGCGATTTCGTGTTGAGGATGGGAGGGGAGCCCCGGGTAGTAGACGGCGCTGACGTCGTCGCTTTGTTCCAGAAATTCTGCGACCTGTCGTCCGTTGGCGTCATGGGCGCGCATGCGAAGGGGGAGAGTCTTGGTGCCTCGGAGCACCAGCCAGCTGTCCCAGGGGCCAGGGACGGCGCCGATGGAGTTTTGCAGGTAGAAGAGGCGCTCGGCCAGGGCGCCGTCGTTGGTACAGGCGATTCCACCCACCACATCGGAGTGCCCGTTGAGAAATTTGGTGGTGGAGTGAACCACAAGATCACAGCCCAACTCCAGGGGGCGTTGAAACACCGGGGTAGCGAAGGTGTTGTCACAAAAAACCTTAACCTGGTGTTGGTGTGCGCGCTCCGCAAGGGACTGCAGATCGGTGATCTTCATCATGGGGTTGGTTGGCGTCTCCAGCCACACCGCCCGTGTTTCAGGGCGAATGGCCTCTTCAAGGGCTCCTGGTTGCGTAAGATCAACAAAGGAGAACTCCAGCCCCATGGGTTCGAGGACCTGGGAGAAGAGGCGGTAGGTGCCTCCGTAGACGTCATCGCCGCAGATGATGTGGTCGCCTTTGCCAAAGAGGTGCATCACTGTCGCGGTGGCGGCGCAGCCACTGGCGAAGGCCACCCCGTATTGTGCACCCTCCAATGCCGCCAGGTTCGCCTCAAGGGCGTGCCGGGTGGGGTTTTGTGAGCGGGAATACTCATAGCCCTGATGGTCTCCGGGCCCCCTTTGAACATAGGTGGATGTTTGATAAACGGGCGTCATGATGGCGCCTGTGCTGGGGTCGGGCTTTTGGCCCGCGTGGATGGCGATGGTGTCAAATTTCATTAACCCCCTAATTACCCCTCCGGATTTGTGAATGCAAGTCGAGTGGGGCCGGGAGGACAGGGTGAAGATAGAGAGCATTCCACTCTTGCGGGATAATTATGCTTGGTTGCTGTATAACGAGGGTTCCCCGGACTGTGCGGTGGTGGACCCCTCCGAGGGGGCGCCGGTGCTCGCTCTGTTGAAGGAGCGGGGCCTTCGCTTGCGGGCGGTGTTGGCCACCCATCATCATTATGACCACGTGGATGGTATCGTGGAGCTCGTCAAGGGCTACGGGGATGTTCAGGTCTATTGCTCGGAATACGACATGAAGGCGGGCCGAGTGCCCGAGGCGAGCAGAGCGTTCGGAGACGGCGACGAGTTTGAGCTCCTGGGATACCGGGTTTGTTGCATGTTGGTGCCGGGACACACCCTCGGTGCCTTGGCCTATCACTTGCCGGAGGTGAACGCGGTGTTCACCGGAGACACCCTCTTTACGGCGGGTTGTGGTCGACTTTTTGAGGGAACCCCCGCGCAGATGTACGACTCCCTGAGCCGCCTCGGGAAGCTCCCCGGAGAGACCCAGGTGTATTGCGGGCACGAATACACCGAAAACAACCTGCGCTTCGCGGCCTCCGTGGAGGGGGACAACCCCAGGGTGCTTGAGCGCCTTGAGGAGGTCGTGGCGCTTCGGGCCGCGGGCCGGCCCACGGTGCCAGCGTCCATGACCGTTGAGTGTAGCACCAATCCCTTTATGCGCGCCGATGACCCCGCGCTTTGGGAGTTGATGGGCAAGGCCTCTCCCGTGGAAACCTTTGGGGAGTTACGTCGTCGGAAGGACCTGTTTTAGGGGGACTTCCTTGGCCGAGCCGAAGGCTTTGGCCTGCCTTAGGGCGATGTACCAACCGACCGAGCCTCCAAGGACCATTCCGATCCCCATGGGGGTAGATCCCAGCAGCCACTCTCCGATGCCGAAGAGGAGTCCAAAGAGGGACACCGCCGCGATGGCCCAGGCGATGATCAGGGGAGTCAGGGACTCCGGAGTGGGATCGTCGGCGCGCTGAACGGGGCTCCACCAGCCCATGGGGCGCACCTTCTCGTAGAATCGTCGCAGGTGGACCAGATCTGGAGGGGCGGTGAGCAAGGTGACCACGATGATGGCCAGGGTGGACACAGCAACGACGATCAGGAGGGCGTGGTGATAGGGCAGGCCCTCGCCGAGGGGAGTGCCGTAGAGAACCAACGAGAGGAGTGCGGCGCTGAGGAGCCCGGTGATTTCACTGGCGGCGGTGACTCGCCACCAGACCCAGCGGGCCATGGCCACCAGCCCGAGGCCGGAGCCCATGACCGTGATAAACTTCCACGCCCCCTCAATGGTGTGAATCTGCGTGGTAAAGGCCAGGGCGAGGAGTACGATAAAGAGGACACCCACTTTTCCGGCTCGCACCAGCTGGGCCTGGGTTGCGTCCGGTCGGATGAAGCGCTGGTAGAGGTCCCGGGTCAGGTAGGAGCTGCCCCAGGTGATGTGCGTGTCCACCGTGGACATAAAGGCCGCCGCCATCCCGGTGACCATGATCCCCAGGAGTCCCGGGGGGAGAAATTCGGCCATCAGGACCGGATAGGCCATCTCCCGGTCGGCGAGAACCGCCGCCGCCTGTGGATGGTTCGTGAGCACGCCGCTGGATTCGAGGGGAAAGAGCACCAGGGCCACCAGTCCCACGATGATCCAGGGCCAGGGACGCAGGGCATAATGGGCAATGACAAACCAGCTGGTCCCGCGGAGCGCATGATTTTCGTCTTTAGCTGCGCTCATGCGTTGGATCAGGATCCCACCGCCATCGGAGAATTTTTGTGCCCACCATTGCACCAGGACGTACACCAGAAACACCTGCAGGGGGAGCCAGGCCGCTTCGGAGTCGGGAAAATAGGAGGTGATTCCGGCGGCCTTATCTCCGTAGGTCGCGCTCAATTTCTCCGTGAGGTTGCCAAGCCCGCCGATGTGCTCAATGGCGTACCACGCCAGCATAATGGAGCCTATCATGGCCAGTCCGAATTGAATGACGTCGGTGATGATGACCGTGGGCAGGCCCCCGAGCGTCGCGTAGAAGGTCGCCAGGACGACCCCGATAAGAATGGAGATGGCCTCGGAATGGCTCTTGATCGCGACCCAGCCTGGCCACGAGGCCTGCAGGGCGCCGTAGAAGGAGTGGGGAAGCCACTGGTCCCAGGGGAAGAGGACACTGACTATTTTGCCCATGGCGCGAATGACCCACGCCATGATGATGCAGTTGATGGGGATGGCAAAAAAGAACGCGCGCAGAAGCCTCAGGCAGGTGGCGGAGCGTCCACTGTAGCGCAGCTCGATGAACTCGGCGTCGGTGATGATTTCTGCGCGCCTCCATTGTCGTGAGAAGATGAACGCGGCGGTGAGGTGGCTGAAAGCCAGGCTCCACCAGAACCAATTTCCGGCGATGCCGTTCTTTGCCACGATTCCTGTGATCGCCAGGGGGGTGTCGGCGGCGAAGGTTGTGGCGACCATGCTGGTGCCGATCAACCAGCCAGACACATTCCGTCCGGCGACAAAATAGTTTTCAATGCCCTTCGAGGCGTAGCGCCGCATCCATAAGCCGATGCCGATGCTCCCGGAGAGATAGATGACGAGAATAACCCAGTCGATGGTTTGCAGAGTGGACATGGCGAATTTATTACAAAGATAGGACTCCCCCGCAATTGTGGGCATTTTTTTCAAGCGGAAGTGAAGAGGAGAGTGGCTTGCGGGAATGGTCTTTCGTGGCGATTAAAGATACAAGGGAGTATTCGGTCCCTTAGGCTGAAGGATAGGAAGACAGGTCGTGTTTATACCCATTGGTGATGAGCCCAATCCTCGGGAAACCCCCTTCGTCAATTACGCCTTGATTGTGGTGAATATCGCGGCCTTTGTGCTCGTGTATCTGCCCCTCTCCATGCAGCCGATTAGCGAGAGCACTCCCTACATTAATGAGTTTCTACAGGATTTGGCTCGGAGCAACGGGGTCTCCCGCATCACCGACCTCTCCTACCTGAAGCATCTCACCTCCTACGATGTATTCCTGCATCAATGGGGTTTTCGCCCCGCGAGCCCTTCGATTGTGACCATCCTCTCCTCGATGTTTCTGCACGGGGGCTGGATGCATTTGCTGGGCAATATGCTCTTTCTGTGGATCTTCGGAGACAACGTGGAGCATCATCTCGGGCGAGCTCGTTATTTAAGTGCTTATTTGCTTACGGGCGTCGCGGCGACGCTCTTTTTTGCGATGTTTCAGGCCGACTCCACCATTCCTCTGGTGGGGGCCTCCGGGGCGATTTCGGGGGTGCTGGGATGCTACTATGTCTGGTTTTCGCGCAACGAGGTTCGCGTGTTGATGGTGCTCTTCATCTTTGTCCAGGTGATCTCCATTCCGGCGCGCTGGGTTTTACTCTTTTATCTCATCATCGACAATATTTTACCGGTGCTGCAGGGGGGCCAAAGCGCGGTGGCGCACGGTGCACATATTGGTGGTTTTTTCGCCGGGATTGGGCTGGCGAAGTACATCGATTTTCAGAAGGAGCAGCAGCGGGCCGAGCGGGACGCCGAGCAGGCCGCGCGTGAGGACATCAACTTTGGGGAGGCTATTGAGAGTGAGGCCTGGGAAGACGCTCTGGAGTGCTATGCTCAGATGTCCATGAACGAGCGTCGCAGCATCGGCGATTGGGATGTCATCAATCTGGTTGACGGGTTAACCAAGAGCAATCGCTATGAGGCCGGCCTGGCAGTGTTGCAGCGCTTTATTGGCTCGAGGCCCACCAGCCCGATTTTGAGCCTCGCGCATCTGCGTGCCGGTTTGATTCATCTGCATGGCATGAGTCGGGCGCCCGCCGCCTATCAGCATTTTCTGACGGTGTTGGATTTAAATCCCCCGCCGGAAGTTGAGCAGGCTGCGCGACAGGGGTTAAGTTTGATCGAGAGTCAAACACAGCATTGACCCCAAAAACAACGAATGGGACGGCGGGCCCAAGCGCCGAATTCACCGGATGAATGGATGGGTTTTGATGAGATCATGGATGATTCGTTTTGTCGTGGTTGTCGGGGTCTGCCTCGTTGGATGCAAAAGTGACGAGGAGTCCGCGGAGCCGCCGCCACTGCCCAAAATTGTTTGTGAGAGCCCCAATCCTTTGAAGGACCGCTATGGGGATCCGCTTCCACCCTGCGCCACGGATCGTCTGGGCAAGCCCACCATGAGAAAGGGAGAGGCGGTGACGTCAGTGGCCTACTCTCCGAAGGGCAAGCTGGCAGTCGCGAGCGGCAAAGACCATAAGACGCGTCTGTGGGACCTGGAGACAGGAACGCTTCGACAGGTCTTCGAGTCGCGCAGTGGTGTCACTCAGGCGGTGGCATTTTCACCGGACGGTGGCTTTGTTGCGACCGCGGGGCATGTGATTGATCTGTGGAGTGTGAAGACGGGCAAGCTGATGAAGCGGCTTGAGGGGCATGAGAGTGTGGTTTTATCCATCGCGTTTTCTCCCGACGGCAGGTCGTTGGTCTCCGGGAGCTGGGACGAGACGGCGGTTTTGTGGGATTGGAGGACCGGAAAGCGTCGTCGTCGACTGAAGGGGCATCGGGGGGCCGTGCGGGCGGTAGCATTCTCGGATGACGGTAAGACCATCGCTACGGGGAGTGGGGACCAACATGTGATTCTCTGGAACGCCAGGAATGGACGCAGGATACGTCGCTTAAAGCGCTTCTCTTCGCCAGTGGTCGCTCTTGACTTCTCCTCGGACGGCGGCATCGTTGGGGTAGGGCTCGACAGCGGTGGGGTGCAGCTCTCGATTTTGGGAGGCAAAGGGAAGGGGAGAGGCAAAACCCTGCTCCTGGCGGGGCATGAGGGGCCCGTCACCGCGGCTCACTTTACTCCGGATGGAAAGGCCTTCGCGACCGCGGGCAAGGACGGTGTGATCATCTTCTGGGACGTTAGCGAGGGGAGGGAGTCTTCTCGAATGAGCCAGGCGAAGGAGACGCTTAAGGGGATAAGCGATTTCGCGTTTTCTCGGGATGGAGGTCAGCTCGTGTTGGGGGCGGGTGACAACACGCTTCGGGTTCGCGACGTCCCCAAAGGAGAGGAGAGCCTTCGTTTAACGACCTTTCAGAACCCGGTTCGTGCGCTGGCATTTATGCCAAGCGGGCAATTTATTGCGACCAATGGACCGGACAATGGGCTGCGTATCTGGGGGGCCAAGCATGGGGGCATGATCTTCGATCTGGCGGGCCATCGAGAGGCTATTACTTCCATCGCCTTCGCCCCCGGTGGGACAAAGCTCATTACTGGAAGTGAGGATAAGTTTGCGGGGATTTGGGACGTCAAGGCGCAGGGGCTGGCGGAGACCGTTGAACATCCCTCGGCGGTTAACGCGGTCAGCTACTCCCCCACCGGTGAGATGTTTGCCACCGCGGTCGGGGACACCATTGAGCTATGGGGGGCCCAGGCTTCGCCGCCCCCTCGGCTCTATACCCTGAAAGGGCATCAGGGAGGGGTGACCTCCATCGCGTTCTCTCCCGATGGGAAGAGCATTGCGAGTGGCTCCTACGATCAAACGATTCGTTTGTGGGACACTGTAGAAGGCGCAGAGAAGAAGGTGCTCAGTGGCCACGCTCTCCCGGTGACCGCGCTTGATTTTTCGCGCGATGGGGCGACCATTGCCTCGGGAAGTGTTGACGCCACGGTGCGACTCTGGGACGTAGAGACGGGCAAGGAGCGTCAGAAGCTTCAGGGGCACAGCGGGGTGGTCTATTCGTTGCGCTTCTCCCCCGATGGAGCCACCTTGGCCAGCGGTGGTTGGGACAAGGTGCGTTTGTGGGATGTGGAGCGAGGGCAGGAGATTCTGACTCTGAAGGGGCACACGTTGCCGGTCTTCGCCTTGGACTTTGGTAAAGACGCGTCGGTAATGGCCAGCGCGAGCGCTGATGGGACCGTGTTGCTCTGGGGAATTCATCGAGGCCCTCAGGACTAGAAGGAGAGCGAGATGTTTTTGTTGGTTATGAGGCATGGAAACGCCGACTCTGCAGGGACAGGATCGGATTTTGATCGTCCCATCTCTCGTACGGGACGGTTGGACTTGGTGTCGCTTGCTCAAGGGGTCTCCACTCTTGAGATGAGGCCGGAGATCATCGTGCACAGTCCCCTGGTGCGCACTCGAGAGACCGCGGAGATTCTCGTCGCCGGACTGGGTGGGCAGGTGCCTCTATTGGAGGCACCGCTGCTAAGCCCTGGGGCGTCTCCTGCGGAGGTGCAGGGAGAAGTGGCGGGCTTGGCCAATTTTGGTTCGGTGATGGTGGTGGGTCACGCTCCGGATGTTTCCGAGATTTGTTATTTTTTCCTCGCCGGAGAGCGCGGGCTGGCGCTGCAGTTTATGCCCGGATCGTTGGCGTGCATCGAGTTTGATGAGGCTCCGGAGCAGGGACGGGGAAGGTTACACTGGTTGATGAGCCAGGATGAACTCGGCAGGCTGGGCTCCTCCTCGGTCTGAGGGAAGGGGGACTCGTTGGCGTTCCCGAGTCCGTGGCGAGTGGAGGAAGCCAAAGTTGTGGGAGGGAATGTATCCTTAAGTTCGAGTCCATCGCGAGCCGGAGCGCGATTCGCGTATCAGGGAGGCAGTCACTCGCTCGCTTCGAGCTTGATCCGGTTGGAGTAGATTAGGGGGATGGTTCGGTAGCCAAAGAGCAGGTTGGGAATGGGCATCCGGATCTCGGCACGATAGAGGCCTGGGCGTGGGGCTTTGTAGCGCAACTCTTTGCCGTGATGACGAATCACTTCGTCGCCGTTTCTAAAGAGGACAATGGAGACCCTCTGGTCGGCCTCAGGGAATTGGACCGTGGGGGCTCGCACCAAGAGCTCCGAGACCTCGCTGGCCCGGAGGGAGTCCCCCGCGGAGGCGATGGTCTCCTGGTCGTTGATTGCTTCAAAGACAAACTCCGGGCTGTCCCCAAAGAGAGCCGCTGCGCAGAAGAAGCGCCCCTGCCTGATGGCGTCCTGCAGGGCGACGCTGCGTTTTTCAAAATCAACGGGGAGGGGGTCTTCTAGGTGCAGCTGCCAGAGCTGCAGATTGGAGAAGAGGTCCACGCGCCCGTGGGCGTCGACGCCGCAGAGGCCCACCTGGCCAGGATTGGAGGTCTCATCCCAGCGGCGCAACGCTTTATGGTCGCGGTCATAGAGCTGGGTGAGGGCGAGTTGACGGTTGATGGGCCAGGTTAAAAGGCCCGGAAGCAGTCCGAGGTAGGTCGGCCCTCCGCGCCGTCGCGCCGAGGCGGACAGGCTGGCGATCTCCAGCCCACCGTGGTCCCGCCATCGCCCCACCCAGGGACGCTTCAGGTCTGTGGGGTGAGCGAGGATGGTGGAGGCGTTCTGTTTGTGCAGCATGGGGCCAATGTCAAAGCTGTTTTTTTGCTCACGGTCGAGGAGCGTGGGCAGCCCAAATTGAATCACGTGTCCGTTTTTGGTGCTGAGCTCGGCGAAGGAGAGAAGGGTGACGCCGTCGACCTCCACGGGGGCCTGCTGGTTGTTGTGGTCTGTGAGGATGACAAAGCTTAGCCCCAGAGCTGCTGCGGTCTGAGCGATGGTCGCGACGGAGACCTCACTGTCGTGACTGGCCTCCGAGTGTACATGAAAGACGCCTCGTGGCGAGGAACTCTCCTGCCACTGCAGGGTGGGGAGCGCTCGTGACTCAACGCGTTTTCCTGCCCAGACTCCTCCTCCAATGACCCCGGCGACGAGCGCGAGGCTGATCCATTGTTTCATGGGACTGTCGACTCCTGTGCCGGTGAGCGAGGTTCGGGAAGAATCTCTTCGTCAAATTGCATGGTATAAAGCTGAGCGTATTCGCCACCGGAGTCAAGTAACTCCTGGTGAACGCCTTCTTCGATCACAGCGCCGTTTTTAAGCACCGCGATTTTATCCGCTTTGCGGACGGTGCTCAGGCGGTGAGCAATGACCAGGGAGGTTCGCCCCTGCATCAGGGTTTCCAGGGCCGCCTGAACGTGGCGCTCGCTCTCGATGTCCAGGGCGCTGGTGGCTTCGTCCAGAATAAGCAGGGGCGTATTTCGCAGGAGCGCCCGAGCGATGGAGAGCCGCTGCCGTTGTCCGCCGGAGAGCATCACCCCGCGCTCGCCTACGATGGTGTCGTAGCCCTGGGGGAGGTTCTGAATGAAGGTGTGGGCGTGGGCGGCTTTGGCGGCGCGGACAATGGCTTCTTCTCCGGCGTCCATGACGCCGTAGGCGATGTTGTCCCGAATGGAGGTGTTAAAGAGGAAGGTGTCCTGGCTGACGATGCTCAACTGGGAGCGCAGGGAGCTCAACTGAAGGTCGCGGATGTCCACGCCGTCGATGCGCAGGCTGCCTTCGTCGATGTCCCAAAAGCGCGGGAGGAGATTGGCGATGGTAGTCTTGCCCGAGCCGCTTGAACCCACGAGCGCAACCACCTGACCCGCGGGAAGGGTGAGGGAGAGGTTGTTGAGGACGCGCTCGTCGTCGTAGGCGAAGCTGACGTTTTCAAAGCGCACTTCCCGGCAAAAAGGCGGCAGCGGCACTGCGTGGGGGGCGTCCTCGATGGCTGGTGTCAGCTCTGTGATCTCCAGCAGGCGCTCGGCGGCGGCCTCTCCGGTGGCGAGATAATCAGCCACTCGGCCCAGGCGCTTGAGAGGATCGTACATAAAGAAGAAAGCGGCCATAAAGCTCATGTAGTGAGCCGCGTCTGCGTTGTTCTCGCGCACCTGATAGCTCAAAAACGCGAGCAGCCCGGCGACGGTCAGCGCTCCGAGAACCTCCATGATGGGGGTGCGTATGGCGCGAATAAAATAGCTGGTGAGCATCTGGCGGTAATATTGCCAGCCTGCGGTTTCCAGGCGCGTCGCTTCTCTCGCTTCATTGGAGAAGGCCTGCACCACCTGAACCCCGGCGAGGGCCTCGTAGGAGGTGGCGTTGATCGATGCCTGGGCCACCTGTCCCCGGGTGGAGACCTTCTTGAGCCACTTGGTGAAGCGCACCAGGGGAATGGCCGCGATGGGGATGGTGATAAAGGTGACCATGGCCAGCTTGGGATCGCTGTAAAAGAGGTAGCTCAGGAGAAAGAGCAGCACCAGGGGCTCGCGCACCAAGGGGCCGATCCCATAAAACATGGCCTGTTCAACGTGGTTGGCGTCGTTGGTCAGGCGGCTTAGAAGATCTCCGTGGGAGCGTTTGTTAAAAAACTCCGGGGCTTGACGCAGCAGGTTGGTGAAGACCCCCTGACGAACCCGTCGCAGCACCCCCTGGGCGATTCTTCCCAGAAAGTAAAACTGTCCCGCCTGGCCAAGCCCCTTCAGGATGGCGGCGATGACCAGGAGCGTCGGTATGACCAGGGCTGCGTAGGTGGCGTCGAGGGTCTGCAGGGTGTCGATGAACTCGCTGGGAAATACCTTCCATCCGGAGCGCAGCTCACCCTGAGAGTTCTGGAGAACATCCGAGAGGTTGCCCGTGAAGAGAAATTTGAGCAGCGGCCCCGAAATGAACGCATAAAACGCCGTGGAGAGGGCGTACACAATCATGCAGACGCCGGCGATGACCAGGCTCGAGCGCTCGTGGCGCAGATGGGGGGTGATGCGTCTCAGGGCTTTCACGGCGTTTTATCCTCTTTAGCTCCGGGTGAACCGTAATCGGGGGACATTTAAAATCGCCTCCAGAACAATGCCACGGGACATCTTGGAGGTCCCCTCTTCACGTTCCACAAAGACTATCGGGGTCTCCTCGATGGAGAAGCCGCGCTTGAATGCTCGGTAGGTGACCTCGACCTGAAAACAATATCCTGTGGAGTGGATGCTGCTCAAGTCGATGCTCTCAAGCACTTCGCGGCGAAAGCATTTGAAGCCGCCGGTGAGATCTCTGACGGGGATGTTGAGCCACAGGCGGGCGTAGAGCGAGCCACCCATGGAGAGAATCTGACGGCGCAGGGGCCAGTTTTGGGTGCCGCCCCCGGGGGTCCATCGGGAGCCCAGGACGACATGGGAGTTTTCGGAGAGCTGCAGGAGGGTGGAGAGCTCATCGATGGGGTGACTGAAGTCGGCGTCCATCTGAAGGATGCGTTCATACCCGGCGTCCAGCGCTCGCTGAAATCCGTCGAGGTAGGCTTGCCCCAGACCGGCTTTTTGAGGCCGATGAATGACCTGAACCCGTTCATTTTCATCGGCCATACGTTGGGCGAGGGCGCCGGTTCCGTCCGGCGAGCTGTCATCGATGATCCAAACGTCTACCGGCGCGGCTTCCAGCACCGCCGGAACCAGAGCCTCGATGTTTTCCCGCTCATTGTAGGTGGGAATGAGCACGACGGCGCGTGGGCAGGAGGGGGTCATGGGGTCTCCGTTGGGGGCGCTGGCACAGCGGGCAGATAGCTCTGGACCGCCAGGGCAACTCGCGCTGCGGTGCCCCCTTGACCAAGCTGGTTCCGGAGGGTGTGCAGCTCGTTTTGCAGGGCCGCGCGTTGAGGGGAGTCCGTGAGGAACTCCGCGAGGGCGTTTTTGACGTTGGTGGGTGTAAACTCCCCTTGAAGCAGCTCGGGGACAAGGCGTTTACCGGCGATGAGGTTCACCAGCCCGATGTGGGCGACACGGACCAGGCGCTGGAGAATCTGGTAGCTTAGCCAGGAGATGCGGTAAACCACCACCATCGGGCGGGCCAGCAGAGCGGTTTGCAGGGTGGAGGTGCCTGAGCACACCACTGCGGCGTCAGCGGCGCTGATGACCTCTGTGGATTGACCCTCCACCACATGAACTTCCAGCCCTGACTCTCGAACACAGGACTCCACCAGTTCTCTGGGGATCGTGCTGGCTATGGGCAACACCGGAGTGAGCCCCGGAAAGTCCCCCTGCAGAAGTTTCATACTCTGGAGCATGATGGGCAGGTGGCGGGTGACCTCTTTGCGCCGACTTCCAGGCAGGAGCGCGACGATGGGAGAGGAATGCTCTACCAGCCCCAATTGCTGGCGAGCGGCGCTTTCATCGGGGCGCTCGGGGAGCTCCTCCACCAGGGGATGGCCCACAAACTCCACCGGGACTCCGTGGCGGTCGTAGAACTCCTTTTCAAAGGGGAGAATCACCAGCATTCGGTCGACGTAGCGTTTGATCTGCTCCACGCGGCCTTGCCGCCAGGCCCAGAGCTGGGGGCTGATATAATACACCACCGGGATCCCAAGACGCTTCAGGCGTTTGGCCAGGCGGAGATTGAAGTCGGGCAGGTCGATCAGCACCACCACCGCCGGCTGGCGCGAGCGGGCCGCCTCCACCAGGGTTTTCATGTAACGGAACATACGTGGGAGGGCGAAGAGGACCTCGGTCAACCCGGCCAGGGACATGGACTCGGCCGGGATGAGGGCGTCAAATCCTTTGGAGCGCATGGTCTCGCCACCGACCCCGAAGATGTCCAGGGTGGGGTTTTGAAGGTGCAGCGCTTCGACCAATTCGGCCCCGTGCAAATCTGCAGAGGCTTCACCGGCCACAATCATCACGCGGGAGTGGGGGGCTGGGCTTGTCATATCGGGGCGCGAATATCATATTCCGGGAACAACGCCTAGGGGAATGAAGGGGCAAATGTCTTGGTTTTTCAAGCATTTTCCACCATGGGCAGGAAGCGGACGCTCGGTGGATTGACAGGGGTTTGTCTACCCTAGTACATGCGCTTTCATGCATGAAGATAAATGGCTACATCTTGCCCTGATCGTTGGGTTTTTTCTCTTTTTTGGCTGGGCGGCCATCGCGATGGTCCGAAAGGCCCGACGACGGCGCGTGGAGCAGTACGCAGAGCCAACTCCCCTGGTGGACGTGTCCGCTCCCGAGCCAGAACCTGAGCCGGAGCCAGAACCTGAGCCGGAGCCAGAACCTGAGCCGGAGCCAGAACCTGAGCCGGAGCCAGAACCTGAGCCCGAGCCCGAGCCAGAACCTGAGCCCGAGCCGGAG
>JAZAIZ010000114.1:0-1166 GCA_036230545.1 Myxococcota bacterium | reverse complement strand
GGATCTCCAGCACGCCACCGACGGAGACCTCTACACACGCGACCTTGCCCGCAGCCTCGCCTCCGCGGGGGTCCATGTGGCGGTTTTACATTCCCTCTACGACTCGCAAAGCGTCGAAGAATTCGGGATCCGATGGACGAGGGACGAGCACGTCGACCAAATCCAGATCCACCTCCCCGGCAACCGGGTCTTTATGAGCGCGCTGCAGGACGGTCCTTGGAGTGCCCGACTCATCCCCGCGCTGCAGGCTCAACACTTCGACGTCATCCACTTCCAGCAACTAAGCGGCGGAGTCGTACCCGTGGTGGCCCGACACCTTGTGCAACATCCGGTCGCACTCTTTCTCAGCGTTCACGACGCGGAGTTAATCTGCGAACAAAAAGCCCTGATTAATGCCGAAGACCAACTCTGCGAAGGTCCCTCCACCCAAACAAAATGCGCCGATTGCATCACCCAAAGAAGACGGCTCTCTACCGACGACCAGACCCTCACGGTAATCAGTCAGGGTCTCGACCTGCAGCGCCGTTTCTTTCAGGGCATCGTTCGCAGAATGCATCACGTCTTTGTTCCAACCCAAGAGCATCTAAGCACCCTCCAAGACTTTAACTTTTCGGGAGGACCTCTAAGCAAACGGCATCACGGGATTCCCAACACGCCTGCTCTCCCACACTCGGCGTCTTCAACCTTGCGCTTTACCTGTATGAACAACCTCGGCATGGGGCACGGGCTGGACCACCTGCTCTCATCCTTCGCCCGAATTGCGGGGTCCAGGGTCGAGCTGAACATCTACGGAGAGCAGCAGACCGGCCTTGACCTGCACGCCCTGGGGGTGGATCTCAACCAACTATCCATCTCCTTCCGCGGCCCCTGTCGCAATGAGCAACTCCCCCAGATCCTTAGCCAAACAGACGTGGGAGTGGTGCCCTTCCGTCAGGAGCACTGCTCACGTGCCGCGCGGCAATTCCTCCATGCTGGAATCCCGGTAATCGCCGCTCACTCCGGCGGAACCCCGGAGATTGTCACCCACGGCGTCAACGGTCGACTCTTCAAACCGGATGACAACGACTCCTTTGTCGCGGCGTTGATGTTTTTTCTGGAGAACCCGGACGCGCTCCCAACCTACAAGGCAAACACGCAGCGACAGCTGCTCATAGACGACGACGCAG
>JAZAIZ010000113.1:0-3809 GCA_036230545.1 Myxococcota bacterium | reverse complement strand
AAAACGAGCTATGCTCTGTCTATGTGGGCAGGTGCAGCGACGCGGCCTCTGCCAACCGAAATGAGGTCGCTCAATTTCGTTACATCTCCCCGGAGGAGCTCGACCAGGCGCTGGCCGCCGATGAGGCCAGTGACGCCGATGATGAATACTCCCCGTGGCTCAAGCTTGAGTGGGCTCGCATTCGAGGGGAGTTCTGGGACGAGGTGGAGAAGCTCTAAGAGCCCGAGAGAAGAGACCCTTGCCGCGACAGCCTCAGGGGACCGTCGCGGCGAGTCTTCGCTTATTGGTATTTAGCCATGTGCTTGAGGTAGTCCGAATCGGAGGAGAGCACCAGGGTGTCCCCTTCCCGAATCGTTGTCCGGTAACTCTCCAGGCTCTTAATAAATTCATAGAATTGCGGGTCGAGGTTGTAGGCTTCGGCGTAGATGCCCGTAGCCAACGCGTCTGCTTCACCCTTGATCTTCTGCACCTGTAGGTAGGCCTCCGACTGAATAGTCTTCAACTCCTGACTGCGTTTTCCGTTAATCCTGCTCGCCGCGGCGTCGCCTTCGGCGCGATAATTATCGGAGAACTTTTGTCGCTCGGCCTTCATCCGCCGGAAGTTGTTGAGCTTGACTGATTCGGTATAATTCACACGTTGCAGCTGAATATCCCGAAGTTCAATCCCAAAATCGGGTGTAGCCTCGCGGGCCTTCTCCAGGATCATGCGGGTTAATTTCTCACGGCCCACTGAGATCTTCGTGGCACTATTCTTGTCGGCTTCCTGAGAATCAAGCTCTCCCTGAACCTCAAACTCCCGGTTGGAGGTGCGGACCACCTCGATCAGGTCATGGGCCGCGATGACGTTTCGGGTGGCGCTCCCGATAATATCGTCCAGGAGGGATTGAGCTCGACGCTCACCTTTGGCGCTGGTGAAGAATTTGAGAGGATCATCAATTCGCCAGCGGGCGTAGACGTCCACCCAGATGTAGGTCTTCTCCTTGGTGGGCATCTCATCGGCGTCGCCGTCCCACTCAAGCCAGCGCTTATCAAAGCGGTTGATCTTGTGGATGAAGGGGACGCGCCAGTGCAAACCAGGCTCTTTGACCGCCTCACCAACGGGCTGTCCAAATTTGGTGATGATGACCTGCTCGACCTCATTGATAGTATAGGCCGAAGAGGAGATCCCTACCGCGATTAACACCGCGATGAATAAAATACCGGGAAGCGCTTTCATTGTGCCTTCTCCTTTCCAAGGTGCAAGAGGGGCAGGAGGCCACTGGAGCTGGCGTCCACTAGAATTTTACTTTTCAGCTTGGGCAGCACATCGTTCATGCTCTCAAGATAGAGGCGAGTCCGGGTAACCCGGGGTGCTTTTCGGTACTCTTTTTGAAGGGCTGTGAAGCGATCGGCGTCACCGCGGGCCTCGTTGGTGCGCTCAATGGCGTACCCTTTAGCCTTGGCGATGGCTTCGTCAGCGAGCCCGCGGGCGGCGGGGATGACCTTCTGATAATCGGCCTGGGCTTCGTTAATACGACGCTCTTTCTCTTGTTTGGCCTCTTCCACCTCACGCAGGGCTGGCTTGACCGGATCGGGAACGTTGGCGTCCTGAAGCTTGAGTTGAACGATACGGATTCCCGTGTCGTAGACCTCGTTTAAGTGTCGGAGTTGAGTCATGGCGTTGCGTTCAATGTTCTCACGCCCGGAGGTGATGAGCTCATCAATGGAGTGGTCACCCACCACCGAGCGCATCGCGGCTTCGGCCATTAGACGCAGGGTTGTGTCCACGTCGCGAAACTCGAAGAGGAATTTTTCGGGGCTGTCAATTTTGTATTGAACAATCCACTCCACAACCCCCACGTTCAAGTCCCCCGTGAGCATCTCGGCCTCGGCCTGGGACTGCTGGCTGCGACGGAACTGGGATTGAACCCCCGAACTGACGGTCTCAAAGCCAAACTCCATCTTCAGTTGGCGGTCAACCGGCACCATCAGCACTCGGTCGATCCCAAAGGGGAGCTTGAAATGCAGGCCGGGCTTGGTCGTCTCGATGTGCTTGCCAAAGCGCATTACCACCCCGACGCTGTCGGCCTCCACTTGAAAATAAATGGTGCTGGCGGCGATAAAGGCAAGGCCCGCCAGAACAATTCCAAAGAACCGCTTAGGGTCCTGAAAAATAGGTGGAAAATTATTGGGCACCTCTGTCCCGGGTCGTTCATAAGAACTCATCGTCTCTCCGCTTCTATTGACAGTTTTTTTAAACACGTCGCTCCCGTTGGCGAGGGATTTTTCCTACACCAAAAGGCTGGGTACACCGTGTAGCCCTAAAGCTCAAGTGGGGGAGGCGAAAGGAGGCGATCCGGCGTTCAGGGAGACCCCCCTTCGATTTCGAGACGCTTTTGGGGGCTTTCACCGGGCCAGTGCACAATGGACTTGCCAAAGGACAGATCTTCCGTCATCCACCGGGGATGATTGCTCTCCATTCCACCACCGACCCCCGATGGGTCGAGGTTGCCCTGGCCAACTTCGAGGCGGTCCTTATCGACCACGCTCACTGCGAAAAGAAGGCCGCGGCTTCAGCCATGGCCCTGGTCAACCGATACCCCGAAAAGACCGAGCTGGTGCGGCGCTGCGTCAAGCTGGCCCAGGAGGAGCTGCGTCATTTTCAGCAGGTCCATGACCGAATCCTCAAGCGGGGCATCGACTTTTCCCGGGACGGGGGAGACCCCTACGTCAAGCGCTTACGAACTCACCTCCGCCCCGATGGTACCGAGCGCCTGACAGACCTCCTCCTGGTCTCCGCGCTGATTGAAGGACGCTCCTGGGAGCGGCTATCCTTATTGGGGGAGCATCTCCCCGAGGAGGGAGACCGCTCCTTTTATCGAGGGCTGGCTCAATCTGAAGCGGGGCATTATCGCCTTTTTTTGGACCTCGCGAAGCGATACGAGGATCCCGACGCCGTGGAGGCCCGCTTCAAGGAGCTGGCAGATTACGAGGCGGCCATCGTCGCGTCGCTTCCCATCGAGCCCCGGATCCATTAGGGGAGCACACGCACCACACCTCCTCGACGGAGATCTCCCACTCCCTGTCCCTTGAGTCCGGCGGCGTTAATGCCTCCAAAGAAAACATTGGGCTCTTCAAACACCGAGAGGGGGCCGTGGGCCTTGTTGGCGAGGGTTTTGAGGTGCTCGTCCGAGAGACGCTGTCCAAACCCAACCCGCTCAACGCAAACCTCTCCGCCTTCATAATGGAGGCGAGGGGCGTTGACCGCCTCCTCGATGGTGGCTCCCCCAAGGAGGTGCCGGGTGAGCACCTGAAGCAGCGTGGTTCGAATACGGTTGCTGCCGCCGGTACCGAGGGCAAGGATGGGCTTTCCATTGTGAAAGACAAGGGTCGGGCACATCATGGAGGTCAGAGGGGTGCCAGGCTTCTGCTGATGAAAGCCATGGGGATGGAGGTCCTCTTCCCCCATGAAGTTGTTGGCCACCACCCCCGTGTGGGGCACGACATGACTGCAGCCCTCGCCGTTGCTGGTGGTGATGGTGCATGCCATCCCCTGAGCGTCCACCACGCTGACGTGGGTGGTGTGGCCGGGGTCCGGTGAGGTCGCGATGCTCTCCTGCAACCCATCGCGGAGAATCTCCTGAAATCGAGAGCGCCACGAGTTGATAAAGGAGGGCCTAAGAACGTTCGCTATGATCTCATCGTTACTGCGGGAGCTTCGCACGAGTTCATCGATGGTGTGAACCCGAGCCTCCTGGGTTACGGCCATGGCGGCGAGAAAGTGGACCATGGATTCCGCAGGATCGGCCCACACAGCGGGTTCTATCCCT
>JAZAIZ010000112.1:0-1505 GCA_036230545.1 Myxococcota bacterium | reverse complement strand
GACCAAGCAACGCGCCAGTGGCGAAGTCGATGGCTGGGTTGTTCTCGACCTCGTCTGCGGTGATGCGCTCTACCATGGCGCGGGCACCCTGCAGAATCTGATCGATGTTGATGTCCACAAAGGCCGCCGGCAGAAGGCCCACGGCCGTCAGGACGCTAAAGCGGCCCCCTACGTTGCTGGGAATGGGGAACGAGCGGATTCCCTCGCTCTCGGCCAGTCCCCGCAGGAGCCCTTTTTCGGGGTCTGTAATGAAGGTCATGCGTTTGCGTGTTTCACCCTGGCCCAGGCTTGCCCGAAACCAGCGCCGCACGATCAGGAGGTGCGCGAGCGTTTCCACGGTGGAGCCGCTTTTGGTGATCACTACCGCCGCGCTGCGGAGGGGATCCAGCCTGTCGAGGGTGCGGCTCATGGTGTCGGGATCGACGTTGTCGATAAAGTGCACACGTCCCACGGCGTCGCCCTGGCTGCCCAGGGCTGCGGTGAGCGCCTGGCCGCCCAGGGACGAACCCCCGATGCCGCAAATAAGCAGGTCGTCGGCGATGGAGCGGAGTCGTTTGACCTCCTCCTGAACGGCGCTCACGATGTCTTCCATAAAGGGGATATCATAAAACCCGATATCTCGTCCTCGTCGGGCCATTAGCTCTCGGTGAGCAGCGCGTACCTTGCTTTGCACCTCCTGCAGGGCGCTCTCATCGATGCCGCCGGAGAGCGTTGGGGCAAAGAGACCTCCCAGATTTACTTCAATCATGAACCGAACCGTTATCCTTTTCTTGATATTTCGGAATGAAAAAAGGGCTGCGTGATGCTTGAACGCGTCACGCAGCCCAGAGAACGCCGAGGGGCGATTTAGTTAGCGGGGAGGTGCTTGCTCACGATGGAGAGCCCCGTAACATAATCAAAGAAGCTGTTGAGGGTGTTGCCGTTGTTGGCGGCCAGCTGGGAGAGCTGGGAACCGGTCATGTTGAAGCCCATGTGGGTTGAACTGACCTTGCCCGCGGGGATGTCGTGTGCCCCGGCGCTGGCGGTAAAGGGATCTTTGAGAGATGAGCTGAGAGCTGCCGGAATGGCGGGTGCCGTGAAGGGCGTCTCGTCGCTGAAATAGATGTTCCAGCGAGTGGTCAACTCAGGGGCCGTGTTGGACGCTGTCTCGATGGTCTCGGTGGCCATGGTTACCCAGTGCATGTCATGCCCGCTGTCGGTGGGGGTGTAGGTTCGGCCCGTGAGCTGGGCGGGTTGGCCTGGCTTTCCGGGGAAGCTGCGGTTTTTGAGCACCGTGGAGGTGCCGTTGGCCATGACGCCGCTGTGGACAAGGGCTGAAGCCCGAATCTCATCGAGGGACTCCACCAGCGCTCGAATGGGCAACGCGATGGTCATGGTTTTGGGGGTGTAGCCTTCGAGGCCACCAAAAGGCGGCGCATGAAAGAGGCCGAGGGTGCCGTCTTCGATGCTGCCGTCGAGGGTGGTCTCCATGATGGTGTCGGAGCAGCGGTTCTTTTCGGGGTTGG
>JAZAIZ010000111.1:0-7576 GCA_036230545.1 Myxococcota bacterium | reverse complement strand
TTGTCGGTCAACGTAAACGAGTGCCGGACCGCCCGCGCTGGGCGGGCATCATTTTTCTGCGCAGGTTTCGCCATGACGGCCTCCTTCGATCTTGCCAATGATAAGTATTGATAAAATTGATAATCATTAGCTGGAGATTTATCTATATTTATACCCTACCTGAACCAGAAGGGAAGCCTTTGGACATGGCAAAATACTGCGCTCGGCAACGTGAGGTTTAGATTATGCCCTCGCTTTTCAGTGGAAAAAAGCCAGAAAACTCCTTTTTATGCCTTTTGTCTTGAGTAAATTGATGGTTAGACCGTGGGATCAGATCTTTGAAATCACGCGTTGATGGCCCTTCTCCGGTAGCGGTAGAGCTTGTGACCAGGGCAGGGACATTGCGTGGCTTACGCTGGGGCAGAACTAGCGATGCCTCAATTCTGGCGTTGCACGGCTGGTTGGATAACGCGGCGAGCTTTATCCCCTTGGCGCCGCATTTGATTAACGACGTGCGTTTGATTGCCCTCGACCTGCCAGGGCATGGTCACAGCGAGCATCGTCCGCCGGGAGTGGCCTACCATTTTCTGGATTGGGTGCCGATGGTGATGGATGTGGCGGCGGCCCTCGGGTTGGAGCGCTTCTCGTTGATGGGACACTCCATGGGCGCCGGGATCTCCTCCCTGGTGGCGGGCACCTTCCCCGAGTGCGTGGAGAGGGCTATCTTTTTGGAGGGGCTGGGGCCTTTGAGTGGGCGGACAGAGGATGGGCCCGACAGCCTCAAGCGTCATGTGGCCTATGGTCAGAGAGTTCGGAACAAATCCTTGACCCCTTATCCCTCTCGTGAGGAGGGAGCAGCGGTGCTTCAGGGGGCGACCGGGATGAGCGCTGAGTCCGCCGCGCTGCTGGTGTCCCGGGGAATGAAGGAGGTTGCAGGAGGCTTTATCTGGCGCAGTGATCCGAGGATGCGTCAGCCCTCCGCCCTGCGTTTGAGTGAAGATCAGGTGGTGGCGTTTTTGAAAGAGATTGTGGCGCCATCAATCTTCGTCGCGGCCACCAGTGGGTTTCCCTTTGATGATGAAAGCGTGCGTCGTCGTCGGGAGGCGATCCCTCATTTGGAGGTGGAGCGTCTCGAGGGAAACCACCACGTTCACATGGAGAGCCCCGAGGCGGTGGCGAGCCTTATCCTGCCTCTTCTGCGCTCGGCTCAGGGGTGATTTTGAAGGGGCTGTGGGCGTTGAGGAGCCGGATGGTCTCCTGAATGTTTCGGGCCTCTTCAGGGAGAAAGTCCTGGACGGCCCGAGCCAGGTTGGGATCTCGGATCCAATGGGAGCTGTGGCAGGGGGTGGGGAGGAAGCCTCGTTTTAATTTGTGGTCCCCTTGCGCGCCTGCTTCAAATCGTCGGATCCCGTGGGTGATGGCCCATTCAATCGGCTGGTAATAGCAGAGTTCAAAATGCATGCACTCCATGTAGCGCTCGGTGCCCCAGTAGCGTCCAAAGAGCTGGTCGCCCGCACAAAAAAAGAGCGCACCGGCCACCGGTCCTTGCTCGCTCTCGGCGAAAGTACCGAGGACATAGTCGCTCAGGTGAGTTCGCAGGTAGCTAAAGAAGGCTTCGCTCAGGTAAGGGATCGCGCCCTTAAAATAGGCGTTGGTTCGGTAGAAGCGCCACAGAGCGCTCCAGTGGGTGGGGCTGAACTCCTCGCCTCGAAGTGTTCGGAGCGTGAGCCCGTGACTTTGGGCCAGCCGGCGCTCCCGTCGAATCTGCTTGCGTGAGGAGGCGCGCATGTCCTGGAGGTAATCCTCAAAGGCACTCCAATGGGGAGCGCACTCCCAATGGTATTGGAAGCTGCTGCGGGCGTCGAAGCCCTTGCGGGTGAGGGGGGCGGCCTGGTTTTGGGGATGGAAAAGAATGTGAGTGGAGGAGGCGCCGATGCTGTCGGCGAGGGTGTGAGTGGCGTCGAGGAGCATCCCGATGAGCTGGTCGGCGGGAAGGGGGGCGTCGGGGGCGATGAGAAGTCGTGGACCGGTGGCGGGAGTAAAGGGGATCGCCGAGACGAGCTTGGGGTAGTAGGGGATCCGGGCGGCCTGGGCAGCCCGTGCCCAACCCCAATCAAAGATATATTCTCCATAGGAGTCGTATTTTTCGTAGAGGAGCAGGGCGGCGATGGGGGCGACCTCCCCTTCGGGGCGAATCACAAGGTGGCGTGGTGTCCAGCCGTTCTCCCGGGGTCCGACGCAGTGGGTCTCTTCGAGCCCCGCGAGGAACTCGTGCCTCAGGAAAGGGTTGGAGTTCGGGACCAGGTGGTTCCAGTGGGCGGGGGAGAGCGTGCTTAAGTTAGAGAGACAATCGACCCTCACCTTCACGCGAGGCAGGACTTCTGTAAATGACGGGTGCCCTCGGTGGTGCTGGCGATGGCCTCCAGGATCAGGTGGTAGTCCTCTGGCCGTTCGGGAAAGTTAAGATGGGTGGTGTCTACCATCAGCAGGGGAGTCTCTGAGTAGTGGCTGAAGAAGTCCCCGTAGATTTTCATGAGCTGGTGGAGATAGTCGGGATCGACGTTGTCTTCGTAGTTTCTACCGCGCTGGTGAATGCGCTGCATTAAGGTGTCGACGTCCGCGGAAAGGTAGACCACCAGATCGGGCTTGAGCGTTTGCTGGCCGACCAGATCGTAGATTTTTTCGTAGAGTTTGATCTCTTCGTCCTGGAGGTTCAGGTAGGCGAAGATTCGGTCCTTGGCGAAGATGTAGTCGGAGACCACCCGCTGCGAAAAGAGATCAGGTTGCTCCAGTCGCTGCTGTTGTTTGTAACGCGCCATCAGGAAATAGACCTGGGTTTGAAAGGCGACGGTTTTGGGGTCTTCGTAAAAGCTTCGCAGGAAGGGATTGTCTTCGAATTCTTCGAGGAAGGGTTGCGCGTTCAACTCTTCACAGAGGAGTTTGGTCAGAGTGGTCTTGCCTACGCCGATGGGCCCTTCAATGCTAATGTATCGATGAGGAAACGCTTTTTGCATGGAGGGGGAGTATCCGATTCCGGGGGATAGACGCAACGACCTTCCGGGCTCCAAGGGCCTTCATAGATCATTTTTTGTTGGGCGAGATGCCCTTTTCTTAATGAATTCGGATGACTATGAAGACGCTGTTTGTTGAAGAGCGGCTCGGATTAAACAGGCCCATCCCGCGAGAAAGGCAAGGCCGCCAATGGGGGTGATCGCACCGAGAATTTTGACCTCCGTGAGGGCGAGCGCATAGAGGCTACCGGAGAAAATCAGGGTTCCGGCGGTGAAGAGCCAGCCGGCGTTGGTGAGCGAGGGGCTCGGGTGGTTATTCATCAGCAGCGCCACTCCCAGCAGGGCCAGAGCGTGAAATTGCTGGTACTGAATGCCGGTTTGATAGACGGCCATCATCTCGGTGGACAGCTTTGCCTTCAGGGCGTGGGCGCCGAACGCGCCGAGGGCTACGGACAAAAAACCGCTGACTCCGGCCAGCCCCAGGAATAACTTCATCATGCTCTGCTCCTTGTGGTTTGATCTTAAGGGCCTGCATAGGCGACCTGGAGCAGGGAGGGAATCCCTTTTGTGCGCTTAAGGGCCCCTCGCTTGTTGGGGGATCGTCAAGGGCCCCCCGGGGGCTCTTCGGGAAAGAACCAGTGGAGGGGGGCCTCGACGGGAAGGAGGGCGGAGTGTCCGGAGCGGGGCAGGGTCCAGCCCTTGACCCGGCGTCGGAGACAGCGCTCAAGGGCGCGTGCCCGAGCGGGAGGGAGGTGATGAGTCGTCGCCAGTCGGATTTGCAGCAGCTTCCCTGTGGCGGAGATGAAAAAGCGCACCAAAAGGTTTTTTGGGAGCGAGGAGAGTTGCATGCCATTGAGGCATGGAGAGGCGGTGCTCTTGTTCAGGGTCCGCAACTCCCCCTGGAGGTGCTTGAGGAGGGGGGAAGCCAGGGGGCTGGCAATGCGCTCTTTGGGGGCACTCTCTACCTCGGCTTCAGGGGAGCCTTTGTGGGTGCGGGTTGGGAGCTGGGGGGCCTGCCTGAGGGCGTTCATCAGCACTCTGGGGGCGCCTGATTTACGCAGGGGAGCGAAGGCCATGGAGGCGGGGACTCCTTCGGGGAGGTAGGCCGGTTGTATGAGGGTGCGGGTGCCGGGGGACTCCACAGCCATGTGGGTGTCCACGGCCACGAGGCTGGTGTGGGGGGTCACCAGCGAGAATTCAAGCCCGAGGTTGGTGATGGACTCCCGAACCTCCTCCAGCGTGGTGTTGGGAGCGTGGCTCCAGAGTCCGCGGCTTAGCTCACTGATTTTGCTTCGAGCCCATTGGACTGCGAGTCCGGGGTGGTCACCGGCGCTGGAGAGCGTTACCGGGAGGGAGAACTGCACCGGTGTCCCCTGCAGGGTGCCGCGGATGATGATGGTGTCCTCGCCGGGAGTGGTGTAGCGGCCGCGGAGTACCACCGGACGGGTGGCGAAGAGATCGGGCACCTCAGCGGGGACCATCTCCTCAACCTCCAGGGCACCCCAGTCGATCTCCACGTCTTCGAGTACCGGGTGATCAATGGCGTGGAAGAATCGCTCCACCGCCTCGCGGGGATCCTGTCGCGGGCCGGCATAGACGGTGATGCCATCGCCGGCCTGGCTCAGCCCCTCAAGGAGATGGCGGTTCACGCTGGAGCCAACGCCCAGTCCAAAGACCTTCGCTCGCTGGCCGCGCCGGGCTCGCTCCTGCACCAGGCGGGCAGCGCTTGCGAAGATGGCCTCTTCGTTTCCGACGTAGCCATCGGTGAGGAAGAATACGTAGCGGTGGCGACCCTCGCCGCTGGGGTCGGGTTTGGGGGAGAGCGCGGCTTTGACGGCGTCTGCCATGTAGGTGCCGCCCCCGGCTCGGAGGGCCTGCAGGTAACGCAGGGCCTGGGTGATGTTGGCGGCGTTGGCGGGCCGGGGCGTGTCAAAGGCTCGCCCGGTGTGGCCTGCGAAGGCGTAGAGGTTGAAGGTGTCGACGGGGCGCATTCGGGTGAGGGCTTCTTTGATGGCGTCCTGACACATGGAGAGTGGCGTGCCCAGCATGGAGCCGGAGACGTCCACCACAAAGAGGAGCTCTCGTGCTCCCACCAGGTTGTCCACGTTGAGGCGCGGGGGGTGGAGCTGCAGCGAGAAATAGCCGGGCGAGTCGCCGTCGCGATGGGAGAGGAGGGCTCCTTGTGTTCGCTCGGCGGCGACGCTGTAGTGGAGCACAAAGTCCCGGTTGGGCAGGTGATCATGGCTGGCCAGGGAGAGGCGCAGCGTGCCCGGAGGAGAGTCCGCCTCCTCAACGTCGTGGGTGGGGACGCTCCAGGTGTGAAGGGGGAGGCCCGGGGCAAGGGTGAGTTCCATGGAGATGTCGTGTCCCTTCCTGGCGCCCTGCCCGAGGTAGGGGGGCGAGATGCGTGATGCGTTCGGTGTGGCGGCGCGCTCATTGGACGGGCCGGGCAGGAAGCGGGGGCCCACCACCATGGGGAAGACAAACTCGTAGCGCCCGGCGTCAAAGGTCAGGGGCTGCAGGTAGTGGAGCACGACGTTGACGTCCTCTCCTGGCGGGATATTGGCCACCGACTGGGTGAAGATATTGGGCCGCTCCTCTTCAAGGAGCGCGGCGGTGTTTCCCCGGGCCCTGGCGTCCTCGTAGGTTTGCCGAGCGACCGCGCGCTCCTGGACCCGGGACTCAATGACCCGCTCACCGATGACGATTTTCATGCCATTCACGGCGCTGTTTTCAGGAAGCGGGAAGACATAAACGCCCTCCACGGGCTCCTTAAACTTATTGCGATAGGTCTGGGTGATCTGCACGTGGGCGGTGTCCCCTGTGATCTGCACCGTGGCGTGGGTGTGCTGCAGAGGAAAGGGGATCTCCTTCCCTGCGAGGCTGGCCTTCAGCTGGGGGAGGTCTCCGGGGTCGGTGAACACTCGCAGGTCTTTTTGGGGGAGGGGACTGGCGCTGAGGGGAGAGAGGCAGAGGGTTGTGAGCAGTGGAATGAGGGAGAGAAGACGTGGAGAAAATGCAGATGCCATCGGTAGAGCTCCCGGTTGAGGTGTCGGAAGGTCTGTCGACGGTGGAGTGGAAAATGGGAACTTAAAATACGCTGGCGTACACCTAAATATAACCCTGTAAAAACAAAGGGTTGGTGGCGCCCAAGCAATTAGCGTCGGGGAATATTGAGGAGCGCTCGGTATTGTTTGCGGGCGCGTTCGAAGTTTCTTCGCTGGGCCGCCGTGATTTTTCCTTTGCGGGTCCCGTGGTATTTCAGAGGATCGAGCATCTTGCCCTTGCTGGAGCGAATCTCATAGTGGAGGTGAGGGGCGCCGGAGCGGCCCGTGGAGCCGACGGTGCCAAGGGGGGACCCGGCGGAGAGCCGACGCCCGGGCTTGACGCTCTGGTCCACGTGCTTGAGGTGGAGAAAGCGCCCAAAGCTGCCGTCACGGTACTCCACTTCAACGCAGTTGCCGTTGACCCGCCTGAGCCAGTTGACCCGTGAGACGGTCCCCGAATAGGGGAGCTTGATGGGCGTTCCGGCTGGTGCCTTGAAGTCCACCCCCTGGTGCTTGCGCTTGCCGCGCCCTTGCTGGACGATGTCGGTGATTTGCACGTATTTGGGGACCGGGTTTTTCTTGATGTGGGGCTCCACCAGGACGCCCTCTGCATCGTAAAAGCGGGGGATCCCCCCTCCATCGTCCACGGCGTAGGCTTCGAGTTTGATTTGCAGGCCCTTGTAGTAGATCGCCTGCAGCTGGGGGACCTCCCCGGCGGCGTAGGCGATTCGGAGTTGGTCTCCGGGGTGGATATTGCGGACGATGTCTCCTTTCCATTTAAGGAGACGCGCGACCTGAGCAGCGAGGGGCGGACCGTCCTGGGGGAGCTTTCGGGCCATGCTGGCCTCGACTGAGCCGCGGATCTCGGTGCTCACCACATGGGGTGGAGAAAGAATAAGTAATGAAATCAATAATGTGACTGGCATGATCGCCTTTGAATAGCAGGGTCGATCCTGCAATTCCAGATGCTTTTACAAAAGCTTTTCATTTCTGCGTGAAAGCTGGCCAGTTTTGAGCCAACTTGGTATTGGCTGCCATCATGATTCGATACGGTGTGCGAGTGTTACGGTTCATTCTGGCGTGGGTGATTACGATCGGGATGTCCTCCCTTCAGTTGGTGTGCACTGCTTTGGGGTGCGGGCGCTGGGGCTGGGAGCGGATCCCCCACGCTTGGAGCGTGATGACCTTCGCGGCGCTTGGGGTGAAGGTTCGGGTGAAGGGAGCCGAGCATCTCAAGGGGCCCGCGGTGTTTGTTTTAAACCATCAGAGCCTCCTCGATGTGGCGTTGGTTCCCTATATTCTGCCTCGAGAGATTCTTTATGTGGTGAAAAAAGAACTCCAGAGCGTCCCGATTTTTGGTCCGGCGGTTTGTAAGATGGGGGCTATCGCGGTTGACCGTCGCAACACTGCCGCTGCGGTCAAGAGTATCAAAGAGGGCTTGGCCCAGATGCCGGGGAGCTATTCTGTCATGGTGTTTCCCGAGGGCACCCGTTCCCTGGATGGTCGAGTGGGAGCCTTTAAGAAGGGCTTTGCCCATAT
>JAZAIZ010000110.1:0-2559 GCA_036230545.1 Myxococcota bacterium | reverse complement strand
TATGTGGAGCGCTCGAGTTGCCTCTCGTGTCACCGCCCGCTGCAGGCGGATGGACAGGCGGTGGGGATTGAGCATGCCCACCCCCCGGTGGACGGTGAGGAACTCTCGTGTGTGGACTGCCACGGGGGGGACCCGAAAGCTCGAAGTCAGTCCCTTGCCCATCCTCGCCCGGGAAGAAACGCATCGTTTTTTCTCAAGAACCTCACCATTGGGGAGCTCGACAGTGTCGATCCTGATTACCTGAGGTTTGTTAACCCGGGAGATCTCCGGGTGGCGGAGACCACCTGCGGATCGGGGGCTGGCGGAGGATGCCACCAGGGGATTGTTGAACGGGTTAAGACCAACGCCATGGCCACCTTCTCCGGGGAGCTTGGGGTCGCCCGCTATCGCGCGGGGCAGCAGAGCAGCGGTGCGCCGCAAAAGTCTATCTACGATGTTCGAAACCCCGACTTTGTGGCCGGCGCGCACCCGGGGACCGTGGGCTCGCTCACGGCGATGGAGGAGCCGCGGGTTTCTGAGCATGAGTCCGCCATTGGGCCCTATCAGGACCTCTACCTGACCAAGGCCTGCATGCGCTGCCACCTCTGGTCTTTTGGGGACAATAAATTTCCCGGGGACTTTCGCTCCAGTGGTTGCACGGCCTGCCACATGACTTACGGCAACGACGGACTGAGCCATTCGGAGGACCCCGTGGGCACCAAGGGGGCTCCTCCCCATCCCCAAAAACACACGCTGGTCAAGGCAGCCCCCACCGAGCAGTGCCTGCACTGCCACTACCGGGGAGGCCGTATTGGTCCTTCTTTTATGGGCTACCGGGAGGGGGCGGGGCCTGGCATGGATGGGCCTCGGGTGGGCTTTTTGGGGGAAGCCCTGCACGGGCACGACGCGAACTTCTACGTGACGGACGAAGACCTGAGCAACGACCGGGACGAGACCCCGCCGGATATTCACTTCGCCCGGGGGATGCACTGCGTGGATTGCCACACCGAGAAAGACGTTCACGGCGATGGGCACATCCACAGCGAGACTTCTGGGGCGGTGGAAATCCGATGCGAGGATTGTCATGGCACCGGAGAGCAGGAGTCAACCCTCACCACCTCCCGGGGGAGCCCCCTGCCTCAGTTGAGTCGGGATGCGGAGGGGAAGGTGTGGCTGACCGGTAAAGTGGATGGCGCGTTGCATGAGGTGAAGCAGATCAAGCACTCCATCGATGAGGCTCCCCACGGCAGCTTCATGGCGCGCTCCATGGGGCGCGACGCCAGCGGCTTCTCCCACCTCGACGAGCTCTCTTGCGACACCTGCCACTCCGGCTGGATGCCCAATTGCTACGGGTGCCACGTTAGTGTGGACATGCGGGAGGGACAGCGGAGCCTCATCTCAGGGAACAGGACACCCGGGAGGGTGCGGGGGACGCGAAAATGGGTGGCCACCGATGATCTCATTTTGATGCATGGCGCCGATGGGAAGATCACCCCATCCATGCCCGCGGAGAAGATGTTCTTCACGGCGATTAACGGCGCTGGGGACACGGTGATTGAGCACCAGGTGCGGACTACCCTGCGTGGGGAGGTGGGGCACGGGCAACGGGCGTTTCACCCCCACACCACTCAGCGCTGGTCACCTTTTATGCGCTGCGAGCGTTGTCACCTGCTGACCACCGGGGAGAACAGCGAGACCCTGGACGTGGTGATGGGGCTGGGGTCGGATCGCTACCTTGAGACCGATGGCGAGGGGAAGGTGTGGGCTCTGGACCGGATTCAGCCCGTGGAGGGGGAGGCTGTGGTGGCGGTGGGGCATGAGGCAACCGCCGTCTCGGCGCCGCTCTCTCAAGAGGTGATGGAGCGCATGCGGGCGGTGCTGGTGGAGCCCGAGGACTGCCCGGTGCCGGTCGGTGTGGCCGCGCCGCTGGAGGTGATTCAGGATACGATTTTTACCCCCTCCTGCGCGTCTTCGGGGTGTCACGATTCGCGCACCAAAGCTCTGCAACTTGACCTCAGCGCAGGCAATGCTCGCGACGCGTTGGTAAACCGCCCCTCGGTGGTGCGGCCATCCGAGCTGCTGGTGGTGCCGGGGCGTAGTCAGGACAGCTATCTGATGGAGAAGGTGCGGCCGGGGGGAGTGCATATGGGCGAGAAGATGCCCCAGAACGGCCGCAGGTTGAACGCCTGCGAGCTGGCGATGCTGCGTGGCTGGATTAACGCTGGCGCGCGGCCCTGAGGATTTAGAGAACGATGGGGCAGGCCACCTCGTGGCCTGTTTTGATTTGTACCAGCTCCGGGCTCTGCTCTCGACAGGAGGGCTGCGCCTGCGGGCAGCGGCTGGCAAAGAAGCACCCCGGTGGCAGGTCGGAGGGGCTGGGGACGTCTCCCTGCAGGGGCGTGCGTTCGCTGCGCTGGGAGGGGTCATCGATGGGAATCGCGCCCAGGAGCGCCCGGGTGTAGGGGTGCCGGGCTTGGGTGTAGAGGTCTTCGGTGGTGAGGGTCTCCACGACCTTGCCGAGGTACATGATGACTACGCGGTCACAGAAGTGTTCTACCACCTTGAGGTCGTGGGAGATGA
>JAZAIZ010000109.1:0-13097 GCA_036230545.1 Myxococcota bacterium | reverse complement strand
GGTAAACTCTCGTATAACGACTCCCGCGACATAAGGATTGTTTTCGAGAAACGTGACATAAGTGGTTACCAGGTTTTCAATCACTGATGAAAAATCATCTTCGCCGATGGTGACCTCTGAGAGAAGGCCGAGGAGCTGCTCAAAGGTTCTTTCTACGACTAAGTGGTAGAGGTCCTCCTTTGTAGAGAAGTGGTAGAGCAGTGATGGTCGGGTGATCCCGGCATCGCTCGCAATATCTTGCAGCCGCGCTGCGTCAAAGCCTGCCTTCGCGAAATGATTTTGGGCTGCAGCCAGTATTCTTTCTTTGGTGGGGGTGCTGATGTCCTGTTTGCGAGGTCTGCCCATGAATGGTTCCTGCGCGAGTTCTTTGATACTCGACTTGGTGATTGATGATGTGGACGGGGTTTAGAGGCCCCAGCTTTTTGGCCACCTTAACTGGTGATAGGTTTGGACATCGATTTGGGCTTTGTTGGAGCGGAAGTCGTGAAACTCCCGTGCACGTGTCTCTGCCAGCTTATTAAAGGAGCGGAGAGCATCTTCAAGGCTCTTGACCGTTTGCGGGACGTCCACCTCGATGCATTTTCTAAGATCGTAGGAGGCAGGGACCCGCAGGGGATCTACCGTTCCGTGAAAGATGGTTTGAGTAGCGTTTCGAAAGTCAGCCCAGCGCGGGTCTCTGTCGGGGTAGGGCGAATACATAATCGCCTCCATGTGAGCGAGGAAGCTGGGAGTGTCGATGGGGGTGTCTCTTTCGAAAGCGATGGCGAAAGAGTAGCCCCCCTGACCGCCGCCGCTGTCATAGGCTTGAAATACGCGACAGCTTCCCTCGTTGAAGCTGCCTCGTTTTTCGACGATGAAGCTGTGGGGACCAAGGGAGACCCGCAAAATTTGGTCCCCGTCTTTTCGGAGTTCGTCGGTGATAACCTTAATGGAGCCTCCCGCAGGGTCATCGTCACTGGTGTATTTGGTGTGTGTGGCAGAGTCTGCATCAGTCAGGGTTCTGAAGAGAAAGCTGGAAACGTCTCCACAGGAGGTGGTGTGCTTGTGGGAGTTTATCATATTTTGGTAGGCCTCATCACACGCCTCTGTTCCATAATCGAGGGCCAGGCCTAAGAGAAAGTTTTCGGGTTGGGTTAAGAGAAGTTCAAGTTCGGTGATGTTGCTTCCAAACCCGCCGGTGTCGGTGTCGGCCTCTCTAAGGGCCATGGCGCGCTCTATGAAATCAGAGACCTCCGGGGGGCGGGAGGGTGAATTGGCAAGAGCAGCGACGTCTTCGACTGTCCTTTCAGGGGGAGTTGGGGGGAGCTTAGCCCTATTTGACTTGCTCAGTGTCGGAGGGGGTTCGAGAGACATAAGAAGTGCGTCAATGGTGGTGTGCTCGATAGAGGTTCCACTTTCAGCGATGCGTGTGCGCATGACTTCGGCCATCTCGTGGTCGAATTCAACGATTGATTCGGCGCTGGCCTGCTCTATGGCTTCGATGGCCTGGGCGGGTGAATCGCATTCTTCGAAGACTTTTCTGAGGCCGGCGAGGGTCGTTATGGGACCGTTGATTTTGTAAGGCATGCTTGCTCCTGTGACAGGAATTGGAGGACTTGTTACCAGTGCTGCGCTAATACCTTGATTATCGGCTGCTCTGTGTCATTGAGCGTAATTCTAGATGATTATCGGTGTGAAATGCAATTGGGCCCATTGGCCCATTGGGAGCAGGTAAAGCGGGGGGGGAGGGGGTCAGCGAGTGGGAAATTCAGCCTCGATGAAGGCAGCAACGTCCGCTGCGCATTGTGGATCACAATACCCCTCGGGTGGCATATCTTCTTCAATCCGTTTGGCCAGAGAGTCATGACTGTTGCAATCCTGACAGGAGCATTCATCACCAACGCACAAAGAAGAAGCAATCCCTCCCTCGCCTTGTGAGCCATGGCATCCTGCGCAGGCGCTCGAATAGGTTGCTCGACCGGAGTCGATATCTCCATGGCTTGTGACAAAATCAGAGGAATTTTCGCAGGGGTCGGAGATGCAGAAGAGGGAAGGAGCCTGGCATAGGGGGGAGTACCAGCCCGTTGTCGACTGAGAGTGGGGATGGCTAAAGGTCGCTTCGTAGAGTGCTTGTAGAGTCACGCTCATAAATGGTTCGGGACACAGCCGCTGGTGGACATGCTGAAGTCTTTCAACGCCGAATTTAACATACCCAACTCCCTCGATTGCGGACTCTGCTGCATGACCAAGGATTGTTCCTGGTTCCACGATGTCCCCTCGGTTAACCGTGACGTTTTTGACATTCTTGTAGTGGAGCAGGAAGGCTGAATCATGGGTGGGCCGAATGACGATGTTATGAATATCGGAGTGGGTTGTGGTGTTGTGCTCAATGAAAAGCACCTTGTCGACGACCCCCGGACTCGAGGAGCGCACCTTGGTGTTGTGCTGTGTGATGATTTTAAGAAAGCCTGGTTCGTTATTGCTGGTGTCATCCAGGCTAAATGGCGTAGCGCAGCTCTCTGGGCTGAGGGCTGGAGCACCGCTTGAGGTTTCGCAGGAGGTCAGTGCATGTTCCCCTTCCCAAAAGGGCGCGCTGAGCTTGGGAGGGGTGGTGTCCATCGCGAGGATTCTTTCTCCGTCATTGGATGCATTGAGCGACTTCGAGAGCATGTGAACCCTTTCGCTCTCTGTGACCAGCCAAAAGAGGCCGCCGTAATTGCTGGCGACCTTTCCTGCCATGCTGTCAAGGGCCTCACTGGGAGCAATCACTGGCGATTTATTCAGGTCGAGGCCCGCGAAGAGTCTTTCGATGTCTGCTAGAATTCTTATTCGGGGTGATTGGCCCTGGGATAGTTGAAGGGGGTATTTCAGTGTGGCGCGCAGGCGTTTGGCGTGGACTGCGTTGGCGATATTAAGTGCGAACGCACCGGAGCCTGCCGCTGTGTTGAATTCTCCGGAGGCCCTAAAGAAAACAAAGCCCTCCTCTTGATTCCATAGAGGGGGGAGGGAGGCGTCGGCGGTTAAGGACGGGCTGTGCGATGTGGGGGAGGCTTCCAGACCGAGATGAAAAGAAATTCCGTCATAGGTACCAGGGGCGATGTCGTTAACAATAATAGAGGTGGTAGCGCTTTGTGGTGTAGCGCCAACCGGATAATGTTGTTGGGTGAGGTTGTGCTCATCGTCTCCTCGTAGGAGCGTGAGGTTGGTAATCCAATATTGAAGCTCGTTGTATTGAAGCTCCTGCCCGTAGCGAGTGTGGTAGGGGCGTCCCAGTTTGAGGGGGGCGTCACCAATGACGTGATCAAACTGGATGGTGAGGGATGTTGATTTTGGGGGCGGACTGCACGCGGTGAGTACCGCCCCCAAAATCAAGCCATATGTCCCAGGAGTGTTCAAATCTCTAACTTAGCCTTCTTCAGAACTGGCAAAGACAATGCGGCTTACAGAGCCTGTAATTGCTGGTCCCTGGGTGACTTCGCGGGTTTCGAGGTTTATCATAACGACGCCTGCATCATTATAGGTGAATAACCAGTCGCCCCCGAGCATCGCGCGGCGTGAGAAATGACGTGCGCCCTCGGGTTTGGTGAGAGTCCCCACCTCAATCATCTCTACCCCGTAGGTCTCAAGGTTAAGCACGGCCACGGCGTTCCCCGCTGTTTGGGGAATCCAGGCTTCCCATTGACCGCCTCGGTTCATTCTGAATTGAGTTCCGCGAGCGCTGGGCTCACCGTCAATGGTGAGGGAGGCGTCGAAATCAATGCCGTTGTGCTCTGTGGCCTTCGTGTCCCAGATATTCACCTGGTTGCTCTCTGCGCCTGCATCAATGACAAGGATGTATTCATTGCCTGCGCTGTGGGTGATGCTCCCCGCGATGGGAACCAGGTCCTGAACAAGGGTGTCGGTTGCGGTGTCGAGGAACGCATAATTCCCGCGAGTGGCTCCGGAGCACTGGAAGATCGCGTAGCCTAACGCGGGATTGTAGGCTTTGTCGTGGGTGCTTCCACAGGTAAGGAGAGCTTCGTCTTCTTCTGTCTCCGGGTCGTCGCTACAAGGAGCATCACAAAGGGTGATCATCTCCGAGACAGCGTGTGTCTCTCCCTCGATGGGGAAGACTCCAGGGTTGTTGGTGTTGGTTGCGTAGTAGCTGGTTCCGAGCTCGGCGGAATAAAGAAGCTTCCCATGTCCTCCGGTCTCATCCAATGCAGCCAATACGGGGTCGGAAACCGTGAGGGTTTCGGGGTTAATGACATAAAATTCCCCTGGTCCATCAGCGTGGGTCCAGATTTCGTTAATGTGATTGGGGTTCCAGAGGTGAACAGGTCGTTCACCAACATCGAGTACAGCCTCAAGGGAGCGGCTATTGATATCAAAAACAGCTACCTTGTTGACGTTTTTGGCGTTGGCAAAAACCCGGTCGCCCTTGGGGGAGAGGATCACATCGCCCCAGGAGGGGCCCTTTCCGTTGCCGCCGTCACTGTCATCGCCACTGAGGAGGGAGAGGGAGTCGACTTGGAGCTCGGTGATTAATTGGGGGCGTTCTGCTGGGGCAACAAGGCTGATGTTCCAGCTGTTGGTGGCGCTGTCGCTGGAGAAGAACCACGCCATGGGGGCTTGCTGGATCTTTATTTCAACACTGGATTTGACTTCTGGTTGCAGCGCTTTGTGGTCGGCCATGTCGTGCAGGCGAACAATGAGCTTGTAGGTTCCTGCCGGGGTATCAAGGGGTATCAGAACCGAAGAGGTCTCCTGCATCCCCATGCCCACTGGCGAAGTGTCCGTGTCATTAAGGTAAACATGATACATGACGTCTTCACCAAGCGTCGCGTTGGTAGTGCTAACCGTCAGGGTGAGGTCCTGGCCGGCGATCACCGAAAGGGAGCCGGTGCTGACTTCGCTTATTTGGGGATGTGTTTCATCGTGAGCGCCGTGGTGGTGGTGATCATGGTCGTGTGATTTTTGGGCGTTGAAACAGCCTGCTGTTGCGATAAATAGCATAAATAATAGTGACTTAGCTTGTGCTGTGTGCATGGCGCGGCTCCTTGTTTTGAATAGAGGATGGCTGTCTACCTATCGTATAGCAGAAGGGAAATGCGGTAATTTGTCGCACCTTGTGAGGATTGAAGGGGGGGGATGAAGACCTGTCGCAAAGTGAAATATTTTCATGGGGATAGACTTGACGGCTTGGCGAAAACCCCCCATTTGCGGGCTATGCAAGGTAAAAATGCTTCGGTGATAGGAGACTCCGGTGAAGTGACCTTCGCCTGGGTGGTGGGTTTGAGGTGGTCTGCGATAATCGGCCAGCTTGCCATTATCTTATTTACCCATTTTTTTCTGGTGGAGCTCTCCCTCAAGAGCCTTTTGTTGGTATTGGGGTGCGAGGCGATATTTAATTTGGGTTGTGTCCTGTGGATTCGTCTCACTGGGCGATGTGATGCGAAAATTACGGCGCTTACCTTAGCGGTTGATATCCTCTTTCTCACGAGTCTGTTGCATTTAAGCGGGGGCCCAGGGAATCCATTCAATTTTCTCTATCTTGTTTATATTGTGCTTGCGGTGGTTATTCTCGGTGGGAGAATGGCTTGGGGCCTCTGGGCAATGTCTCTCGGGGGTTTTGGCTTTCTTTTTATGGTGGAGTCTCCCCTTGAAGTGATGGGGCATCATGGGGGGATGCATCATGGGATGCATCACGGGATGCATGATGGAATGGATCTCCACCTGAAGGGAATGTGGGTCGCCTTTGGGGTCGCAGGGGCTTTTATTATTTATTTTGTCGATAAGGTGAAGAGGGCGATTGGCGAGCAACAAATTGAGATTCAGCAACTTCGTAAGCAAGAGATGCGCCAGCAGCGGTTGGCCTCTCTCGCAACGCTCAGCGCAGGTGCGGCGCATGAGTTATCGACTCCCCTGGGGACCATCGCTGTTGTGGCGGGGGAGTTAGAGCGTAGTCTAAAGGGCAGGGAGGATTGTGGAGAGTTGGTTGAAGATCTGGTGCTTGTGCGGAGTGAAATTGGACGTTGTCATGCCGTATTATCGCAGATGGCTTTCAAGGGGGGGCAGGTTCTCGGAGCGAAGGTCACAACGGCCCCCGTGGTGGAGTTGTTGGAGAGCGCTGTTGCGAAGTTCAACACAGACCGTGTGGTGCTTGGGCTTCCCGAGGAGGCCAGCGAATTGAAGGTGACTGCACCGGAAGGGATTTTTGTTCAGGCGCTTTATGCCGTTATTGGTAATGCTCTCGATGCATCGAGCGACCCGGTGCACCTGGAGTTGCGGAACAATCCGAGGCATATCGAGATTAAGGTGAGGGATGCAGGGGAGGGAATGTCGGCTCAAACCCTGGAACGAGCGACGGAACCCTTTTTTACGACGAAGGAGCCGGGGAGAGGAATGGGGCTGGGCTTGTTTTTGACGCAAACCATCGTTGAGCATCTGGGAGGTGAGCTGGGCCTGAACTCCTCGGCTGGGCAGGGGACCGAGGTTCGTATTGTATTGCCTCATGCTGAAGGAGGGAGAGCGTGAAGGAGCTTTTAATCGTTGATGATGACGATATCTTTAGAGCAAGGCTTGCGAAGGCATTCAAGAATCGAGGCATAGAGGTTTTTGAGGCTTGCGATTATGCTTCGGCTTTGGGGGTGGTTGAGTCGTATTCGCCGGGTTGTGCGCTGCTGGATTTGAGGATGCCGGGGCCTTCGGGGTTGGAGTTGTTGAAAGCGATTTTGGCAAGAAATCCGGACACGAAGGTTGTGATGCTGACAGGTTATGGAAGTATCGCCACTGCGGTGGAAGCGATTCAGCTTGGTGCCTACAATTATCTGGCGAAACCCGTGGAGGCGGATGCGATCCTGGCTTCTTTTACGAACGCTTCAGAAAGTGTCGATGTGGAAGCATCCCACGCGCCGTCTTTGGCGCGGACGGAATGGGAGCATATTAATCGGGTACTGAATGATTGTGGGGGCAATATTTCCGAGGCTGCAAGGCGCTTGAAAATTCACCGGCGTTCATTGCAGCGTAAACTCCAAAAATATCCGCCTGGAGATTAGGGGCGATTGGGGGGAGTGATGCGTTTCGACCACGCACGTTGAAAGCCCGGTGGCCGAAACGGAGCGGAATCAAGTGGCTGGAATAGTGTCGTCGGTGCCTTCGGCGCCCTCGCGTATCATCAGGGCGGCGGAATTGGTCCGGGTGACCCTGTTTTGGGAAGGCCTGGCGCCTGATGGGAGCCGTGCGTTGCGAGTTGGATCAGGGTGAGGGATTTGTTGGCTTTTGATTTCTTTCAGATTTGATATGCTGGTTGTTGAGGTTTTAAGGTGCGGAGAACTTGTAGCTTGGGAGGAAATGATGCCTGGATGGGACAGGTCTTTTGGGGAGCGAATGAGGGGAATGGGGCGCTGGTTGGTGGGAAAAGACGCCGGGGCAACTGCCGGCGCGGACTCGAAAACGAGCGGGGAGGCAAAGACTGGAACTGGTGCAAAGTCGCCCCCACCCCCGCCTCAGGATGGTTTTGAGCGACATTCGGGGAGTGCGCGGGGAACGCAGCCCGAGTCGTTAAAAGCACCGGCCCCACGGGACGCCCGGGCCTCACAGCAAGGGGGGAGATCTGTTCCCGACACCGCTGTTAGTGCCAGCGAGGCGAGGGCGTTGAATATTCCGTCCGACCAGAAGCCACCTTTGGAGGGGGTTGGTGCTGACCCCGTTAAGGGAACTGCAGGTTTGGGGGAGCAGGTGGTAGAGGGGGCGTTGGAGCTTAAGGGGAAGTTAGAGTGGACGATGCCTGCCTATAATCAGGAAGGTTGTGATAATGATTTCTTTGAGTTTGTTAAGAACTCTGAGCCCCTCGGCGAGAAGTCGCGGATGAATTGTTGGGAGGCGGTGATCTATTCTGCGGTGCAGGGCAAGGTGTTTGCTCCAGAGAAGCTGGCGGGTATTTTTGGGGATATTTACTCGGATATGGACTACGACGAAACGATTCGAAGTTTGTTGAACGTTGATGAACGTCTGCCTGCTGATACTCACCTTCCACAGGCTGGTGATATTATTTTAATGTACGGGATGGCACATGTCGCACTTTCTTTAGGCGGGGACCGGGTATTAAGTTTGTGGGATGGGCCGAACGGGCTTCATTGTTTGCAGGAAACCACAATAGAAGCGTTGCAGAAGAAGGTGGAATCCAGTGGCCCTTTGCACCGAAATTGTATGAAAACGGCGCTCAAAGACATCGGCAGCGACGTTGTTGGTGAGCAAGAGAGGGAGGAGTTCGAGGAGTCTTTGTCGGCCTATCAGTCTAAATACGATGAATGGGAGGATGCGTGGGTTGAAGCAGCGCGCTCGGTGGATGCTGATAAGCCGGAGCTTGGCATGGGCTTATCGGCAAAGGAATTTGGCGAAAAACTTGAAAGAAAGGATCCTGACAGAGCTCTGTTGTGGGACAAGGCTGTTAAGGAGTTGGGCTGGCGAGGGGAGGATGATCAAAGCAACACGTCCTCACGGCTCTTGTTGAAGGCTATGGAGTTCGAGGATCCGGAGCGCTTTAGTAAGCTTGTGGAACTGCGAGTTGATTATGAAGAAAAATTTGCGAGGTTTCAGGGCCGAATAGCGGTGGTGGATGTGATTCCGCAATCGAAAGTCTGGGGGCAAATGCAGAAACAAGCGGCTTTGGCGGCGCCTTCCTCGGCATGGAAATCAAAGTTTCAAATCAATAAACTAAAAAAACAAGCAGTCGAGGCGGCCGCGGCCGTGCAGAAAAACAGGCAGTTGGATCATGCGATGCATAAACGTGCAATTCAAGACAAGCTTAAGGCGCGAAAAGCTTTAAGGAAAAAGTCGGAGTAGGGCGTCGTCGATATCTGCGGTGGTCGTTGCCCGCAGGAGCCAATGAAGATTTTCTTTTTCTCTATAGTTAATAGAACGCTCATTATTCCTCGCAGTGAGAAACACGTTGAGTGTTGTTGCCTTGCTTCAGAGAGTGTGTAAGCTCCTCATCTTTGGTCCCTCAGGGAGAAAGCGGAAAGAGAGCGAGTGATGGAACGGTGCAGGGTTTTGGTGGCAGCGCTTTTAGTGGCTTTTGTTTTGGTGGGGTGCGGGATGCGACGGGACCTGACTCCAAGCGAGGAGCGGGACGACGCCAGCGCAGTTAGTGCGGCGCCTGTTGAGGTGGATGACCCCCGAGAAGAAACGAGTGACCTTGGGGAAGAGTTGACCCGGTGCGACAGGGACTTGGACGGAGCCCTGTCTGAGGATTGTGGGGGCGATGATTGCAACGACAGCGACCCCCATGTTTACCCCGGCGCTGTGGAGCACTGTAATTTCAAGGATGACGACTGCGACGGTGAAAAAAATGAGGACGAGTTTTGTGGAATCTACGTTCACACCAGTGAAAACCTGCTTTTAATCGAGCCCTTTTTGGGGGAGGAGGTTTTGGTCGGGTCTGTGCCGGGGCTTTTGGATTTTGACACCGCGCCCGATGGCACTCTTTATGGCATCACCTCGTTGGCATTATTTCAGCTTGATGAGGTGGCGCGCTCCTGGGAGAGGATTGGGGAATTTGATGCCATGGATGGGAGCACGAATGGGTTTGCCATCAGCTCCAATGAGCTGGGGTATGCGACCTCGGGGAATACATTGTATGAGATTAGTTTAAATGGGGGGGAGGCGATTTGGGTGGGGGAGTTTGGGGAGGACTACCGGTCAAGCGGGGATTGTGTTGTCAACAAATCGGGAAGGCTCTTTTTGAGCTCTAATCATGATTCGACCGAGGATCACCTTATGGAGGTGGACACCCGGAGCGGGCAGGCGCAGGTGATAGGTCCTATCGGATTTTCTCGTGTGTTTGGCCTGACCTTTGCGTGGGGGGAGCTCTTTGGTTTCACCGGGAGCGGAGAGGTGATTCGAATCAATCCGTCAACCGGGCGGGGAGAGTTGCTGCATACCTTCTCTGAACGCTCTTTCTGGGGGGCCGCGAGCAGCCCGGAGAGGTAGGGGTGAGGGCTCGGTGATGCAGGTGCGCCTCTTTGGAGGAGAACCCCTGGCTCTTTGAGGTTGAAAGCATTAGAAGGCAGCCCCATAAATCAGGAGATAGGGTGAGATGTTGAAGACACGCTGGGGTGTTTGTTTTGTGGTCCTTTTTTTATTGTGCGGGGTCGCCTGCGATTCTAATTTCGGGGAAGGGGCCGGTGAGGACGGGGGAACGACGCCGAGTGAATCCGGTTTTTGTGCTGAAATGAACCTCAGCCCTGAACCCTTCCAAAGCGGGAAGGGAGGGTATCTTTTTGGTGACCTCGCCGAGGATTTCAGGGTCAAGGAGGTTGGGGGAATCGAGTGGAGCTTAAGGGAGGAGTGGACGGGGTGCGACTCGTATATTTTCTTCAGCTACTTTCAATTCAGTGGGGCGAGTGGGCAGTCGTATATGGACGGGCTCTGGTCCATCAGCTTTAAAGAGCTGATCGACGCGAGCGCAAAGAACGTCCATTATTTCTTTATCTCCTCTGAGATCGCGGAGGCCGAGCGTTTGTCGCGCATGGAGGAGCTGCGGGGGAGGTTTTTGCGGGAGTTGAACAATGAGTTTGCTGATGACCATCAGGTGCGGGCTCATTGGGTGCAGCGTTTTCACTTTGTGTCCGATCGTTTGACCATGGTGCATGGCAGCGTGGGGGGATTTGTCGGTGATTATCTAAACTACAAGGACACGGCTTCTCCTGTGGACCTCGGTGACCGGGGTGAAGCGCCGGCACCCTATCCGTTTAGCTTTGCGATTGGGCGAGATCAACGCTGGGATGCCACCGGAAGCCTCTCAGAATATGTTGGGGGGCCGGAGAGCCTCAGGATGGTCGCGTACAATTCTGCGTTCTACAATCATCGCGCGGAGCTGCGGGCGCGGTTGGCAGCTGAAACGGACACGAGGGTGTTGCCTTTGATGGAGGAGTCGGTGACCGCGCGTGTGCTTCTGAAAGATGTAACCTTTCCTGAGGCCTCCGAGTTGATGGAGGTGGACACCCTGGAGTTTGATGTGGCGGTGACCTGCCCCCACCGGAATCCTTTTGGCTGCTCTGAGTGGGATCGCATCGCCCGAATCAGTCTCTGTACGGAGTTTGAACCGGCGGACGCTGAGAGCTGCGTAGAGAGCACTGAGGTTGTGAGATGGATTACTCCCTATTGGCGGCGGGGCCGAAGGCGATGGGTGATGGATGCTTCTCCCTTTGTGGCGTTGATCCAGGCAGGAGGTGTGCAGCGTTTCAGGGTGGAGATGGGACCCTCCTGGGAGCGGGGGACCGAACGGCATGCGGCGATGTCGGTGCGTTTGTCTAATAAGAAGGTTGGCTACAAGTCTCAATCTGTTCTTCGGGCATTTAGTGGGGGCAGCTTTAACGCCGACTATAATAAGGCTCGAGAGCCCTTTAGGTTTACCCCGCCTGCGAATGCGAAGCGGGTTGAGCTTGTGACCATTGTCAGCGGTCATGGACAAACCGAAAGCGATGGGTGCGCTGAATGGTGCAATCACGTTCATAAGTTCAGGGTGAACGCTGCGGAGTCTTCTGTTCATGAGATTTCCTACACTGACATAAGGAACCCAACCGGTTGTGCAGAGCGTGCGAACGAAGGGGTTATGCCCGGGCAGTGGGGGAATTGGTCGCAGTCCCGAGCGGGGTGGTGTCCAGGGCTGCCGGTTGAGACGCTTCGAATGGACATCAGCGATGAGGTTACTTTGGGAGCAGAGAATTCTCTGACCTATGAGGGGAGCTTTCGTGGTGGGGAGCCCAAGGGAGGGGATATCACCATGAACGCTTATGTTGTCTGGTATGTTCCCTGTCCTGGAGGGAAGTGTTGAAGCATCTATAGTTTTACGCTGATGAGGTGGTGGGGGGGGCTGGAGCGTCGAGCCAGCCTTTGATTGCGGAAAACGAGACCTGGCTCGGCTGATCCTCGCCCTGTTTTAATGATGGTAGCTCCCAACCTCAAGGACCTTTGGTTAGACCAATTAATATTTGTAACACCTTGTTATCTCACGACTTTTAAAACTTGTCTCCTGCGAAAACTCACAACATTTTGGTGTGACCGCCCGATATTGAAGTCACATCACTCTAATGATGGGTGACGCAGGAGAGCAAAACCATGATTGCCAGTTTACTTAGAAGAACCATCACCGGTGGGGCCGCAGCCCTTAACCTGGGAAACAACCTCGTCGAATCTTCAGCTTCCGGGGTGGTTCCCGCGGCCTTTGTTTCATCGCCTTCGGGCTTTTGCAGGGGTGATGTCTTTATTCGTCCGACTTCTTTAGCGCCTATCTCGGAAGAGGTGACAGACTATCAGCGTGGCATCGCGACCCTGCGTGAGAGCCTCGCTGCTGACGAGGTTCATCATCTGCAGGAGCAGAGCAAGAGTTTTCTGCTGGCCCATGAGACGCTGCCTGAGCGGGGAACCCTGGTGCTTTTTCATGGGTGGTCTGCAGGGGCGTGGCAGTTTGAAGAGATGGCTCAGCGTTTTTATGATGCAGGTTATACGGTTTATGCTCCTCGTTTGCCTGGGCACGGATACGCAGGCAACGACAATCAGCACGACAACTCCCGCCTCCCCAAAGCAGATCAGAGCGCGAATTACGAGGCCTATGTGGAGAAGATTCACAGTCGAATTGCGGAGCTTCCCGGACCTAAGTCGGTGGTTGGATTTTCGGGTGGTGGGGCTATCGCCATGCGGAGTGCAGAGCGATACGATGACATCGAAAAGGCTGTTTTGATTGCTCCCTTTCTGCGGCCCAAAAAGTCGCCGGCGAGATTTCTGAATCGCGTTGTTACTGTGCTTGATCCTTTGACCTCCGGTGGAATGGGACGCTTGATTGATCAGATCCCCTTTACCATGAGTCGGTCGGGGACGACGGAAGGACTGGAGCGGGGTTGCTCCGGTCATGCTGAGGTCTCTGTGGGGAATATTCACGCTCTCGCGAAGTTTGGTGCGGAGGTCCTTAAGGATGCCGACAAGGCCTCCGCAAAGGTTCAATTTATTTTGAGTCGTTCGGACCGCACCAGCGACGATGCGTCGATGGAAGAACTCTTTTCTCGTCTGGGTGATGCTGACAAGCATAAGTGGTTTGAGTTTTCAAAAGACGAGAACGTCCCGCACACCATGGTGCA
>JAZAIZ010000108.1:0-2241 GCA_036230545.1 Myxococcota bacterium | reverse complement strand
GCTGCTTGGACGGGCGGCGTGTAACCCATGGACCGACGAAGGGATTTTTTCTTTCCCTCGGCGCTCACAGGGGAACGCCCCTTGGGCTTGGAGGACTTCGAAGCCTTCTCTACGGCCTTCGAAGCGGGCGCAGCAGGAGGAGACTCTTCCCCAAGCGATGTGGCCACCGCCGCCAGAGGAGGAGCATCCTTTGCGCTGGCCTCCAGGGGAGTGCCAGACTCCGCAAAATCGGACAGAGTCATGGCCACCGCCAGCACTCCACACACAAGCCCCGCGGCGAGCAGCCAGAAGCGACGACCCGCCCCAGGGACCGGGGGGGCCTCCGACGAGGCCGAAAGAACCGACTCTTGTGCTGGCTCGGGCATCGGATCTGATTCCGAAGCGGATTCAAAAGACGTCAACCATGGAGGGGTCTCAACACCTGGGCCCGAGGAGAGGGGCTGCTTTGCCCGGAGCCCTCTACCATCCTCGGTGATCTCCAACTCAACACAATCTTCGGAGGAGGCAGCCCTTGGAAAGAAGCGCTCCTGTCCTTCAAGAACGGAGGTGAGCGCGCTCACAAAGAGCTCGGCTGAAGCATAGCGCCGTCGCGGCTCGGCACAAAGCGCCCGAGTAAAGACATCTCTAAGCGCGGGTGCCTGCCGGGCGAGCGATTGTTCCCACCCCTTAGGATCCCGGCCATAAACGACCCCCAGGATCATCTCACCGGCGATCACAGCGATAGAATAAACATCCGCTCGGGGAGAAGCGCGCTCCGGTGAATCGTGGGCTTCAGGCGCCACATAGATCCCCCCGGGGCGATTCTTCAGGCGCTGCATAAACGTCCCATGGGGCAGTCCCCTGAAGTCGGAGACCCCGGTGAGCTTCAGAATATCCGGCAACACCAGAACGTTGTTGGGGCTCAGCGACGCGTGAAAACGCAGCTTTCCCAACCCTCCCAGGCCTTTAGCCAACTGGGACAAGAGGGGGGCCGCTTCACTCAGGCTAAACACCTGACCTCTCTCAACTCTAAGGTCGATAATTTTTCGCAGAGTGAGCCCCTCAAACCAGGGCATGACGAAAAAGATCAGGTCGCGCTCGGTGCCAACCTCATAAGCTCGCAGGACGTTGGCGTGATGCAGCTTGAGCCCTTTACGGGCCGTCTTGAGGAAATGCGCGCGCTCGTCAGGACGCTGCAAGAGGTGAGGATCCATGATCCTGATGGCGACGTCCGCGTCTGAAACCTCATCTCGAGCCCGTATCACCCACCCTGAGACCTCACGAGCAACCAACTTTTGGAGACGGTAATGCTCGCCAATGGTTTGGCCAACCGCGAAGGGAAGTTGATCACCGGCGGATTCGGCCTCTCCACTGCGCAGGGCGGTGGGCGTAGTGCGCCTCTCTGGAGAGAAGGGCTCATTGCACTCCAGACACTCGCGGTTCCCCTCCGGACTGTAGCTGCCACATCGATAGCAAAGCACTGAGCGCCTCCTGAAAGAGAGTAGGGTGCGGACATGCAGAACTCCAACCGCGTACCATAGCGCTCTCTCATGTGACAACCGAAAACGATGAAGGGCCTGAAATCCCACAGAAGTCGCACAATGCGCCGCTGCTCCCCCTGAAGGACCTCCCCGCCAGACTCGCGGGCGGGAAAGAACACACGGGATTTAACCTGCAAAAACAGCACCTTATAGGGGCAAGATTCCACTATCCCCTCCCCTCTCCCAAAAAGCGAAAAAACTTGGGCCCTCGCTTCATCTGGGCTCGTAGCCTGCGCTAGAATACGAAGGGGGAATCAGCAGAGCAGAGAAGGGTTGTTTTGCGTCTCTCTATTATTGTGGAGAAGCCATGCCCGAGTCACAGGATCAGCTCGACCTCAGCGACGCGCGCGTTGAGATCCTGCACCACAAGCAGACCATCGCCGAGCTGCGCGAGGGGCTTGAGGGTGCACGGATCGACAAGCAAAACTCCATCGAGCAAGTTGAGAGCGACCACATCCTGGATTCAAAGCTCCTGCACGAGACCATCTCCGAGCTGCGCGACACCCTTGAGCAGATGCGTCACGAAAAGCTGGCCGCGGTGCAAGAAGCCATGGCGCGGGGGGCCAATGAGATCAAGCAACTCAAAGAGACAGTCTCTACCCTGCGGGACGAGCTGGAGGCCCTGCGGGTTGAAAAATTTCAAGCGGTGCAGGAGGAGCGCTCCAAAGCCGCCCTGGCAATCAAGCAGCTCAAAGAGACGGTGACGACTCTACGCGACGAG
>JAZAIZ010000107.1:0-11698 GCA_036230545.1 Myxococcota bacterium | reverse complement strand
CAGCTCTTTGACAACCTTCGGGCTCTCGGACCCTACGGTGAAAGCGACACCCTGATTCAGGTCAACCACGCGCGGGAGTCGGTGCTGGGGTATTTTCGGGAGTATTTTGTGAATCCTTATACGGCGGAGCCGGAGATCCCCACAGCGGACAATTATGGGTTCTCCGAGTTGGTGCGTCCGGCCAACAAAGAGACCCAACAGTACCTGCCTGAGAAGTTCTCCTATGATTTTGATGTGCTTGAGGTGTTTAACGGCAAGCGGCTCGATTTACTGCACGCCTTTCGGGTGAGCGATGCCGCGCCGGCGGAGTGGGTGGCTAAAAAGCAGGACCCCTGCGAGGGGGGCCATCCCCAGAACGGGTATGGCAAGGTGCTCCTCGAGAAGGGGGGCTACATCACGTACCCTGGAGTGGTCGATGACTGGATGAACCTGCTGCGTCGGGGATATCGCTACACCGGTACGGCGAACTCCGACAGTCACCACATGGCGGCGGAGGTGGGCGCACCCCGCAGCTACGTCTATGTGACCCCCTACGCCGATGGGGTGCCCCGGGACAGCGATCCGAGTCTGGTGCATGAGCTTGATATCATGGACTCCGTGCGCCAAAACCGAGTCCTGATGACCAACGGGCCCTTTCTCGACATGAACATGATCGCAGGCGAGGGGGCGAATACCAAGGTGATCAAAGTGGGTGAGGAGGTGCTCTTCAGCTCCAGCAACGTTGGGCGTTTGGTCAACATGCTCTTCACCTTGAAGTATCCGGCGTGGATGGAGCTTGATTACATCAACGTCTACGCCAACGGCGAGATTATCGACGTCATTGACGTCCCTGAGCGTTACAATCAGGGTTCGGGGGTTCGGGAGGTTATTCTGAAGGGCGAATACACCTTTGATCAGGATGTTTTTCTCATCGCCGAGGCTGTGGGCAGCAGCAATATGTTTCCGGTGATCACCCCCAAGGAGGACCCTCCGAGTAATATCTCGGATGCGTTGGAGGGCGTCATTGGCGGGCTCGGAGCCACGGAAGGCTTCGGCTCCGGGGACGGCATCACGGGGCCGGGGTTTCGGCAGGCCGTGCGACCCTATGCGCTAACCAACCCCATCTGGCTTGATATCGACGCCAACGGGACCCTTGGGGATGCTCGGGGGGAGTTTGCCTCCCTGAGCGGGCTGGTGCCCCCCACGGCCGCTGAATGCACGACTCCAACTGGCTCCGATGCTGATAATGCGGCGGGAACAGGCGGGAACGCGGGGGCCGATGGAGCTGAAGAGTCCGCCGGCAATGGTGAAGACGCTCAGCGCGCTTACCGAAGCAGGCAGGCCCATGAAATGCTGGACCCCTACTCGCAGAAGAAGCCCCTGGGGCGCTGGGACATTCGCCGGATTTTTCAGGCGCATCAGGGACATGCCCATTAGGGGAGCCCGAAGGAGACGACCATGAACCGCTTGTATGGGGGGATGGTTTTAGGATCAGTTCTAGTGCTGTTGGTGCTGGCATCGAGCGTTGTTGGTGCGCACAAATACACCCCTCGCCGGGAGGTGTTGCTGCAGTGGGACGAGAAGGGGGGCGTGGCGGTTTTGCGCTATACGACCGCGGGTAAGTCCGGGGGACTTCTGTGGGCGACCTATGATCTCAATCACAACGGGCGCTTCGACCAGGGGGAGGGCAAGCTTGTGTCGGCGGTGCTGCTGCAGCGGGCTTTGCGGGGCCTTGAATTGCTGGATGGGGAGACGTCACAGCCCTGGAAGCTTGAGGAGGGGGCCGTTGATTTTGTGGTCCCAGGGACCCATAAGTTTGGGGTGCGGGGGCTGGTGCAGTGGCCGGCATCCGAGGGGAGCGCTGTCCTAAAGAAGCGGTTGACGATTAAGGTAACACGTGGGTACGAACCTTTGACACTGCAGATGCAGGCCCTTCACCCGTGGCAAGTGGTTGCCACCACTCGGGGGACGCTCTCCCAGGACAGGCACGGACTGGCGGGCAAGCTGCATCTTCATGCGGGTGAAGAGGTGACGCTGACCCTGGCGATGGCCCAGGACAACCAACGAGAGAAATAGCTCATGGCAACATTATTGGATGGAAAAGGACTGGCCAAAAAGGTTCGCGAAGCGCTCGCCGATCGGGTGAGTGAGATTCAGGCTTCCCTGGGGCGCGCTCCGGGGCTGTCGGTGATTCTGGTTGGGGAGGATCCCGCGTCCGCGGTTTATGTTCGCAACAAAGAGCGGGCGGCCACCGCCATGGGCCTGAAGTCGGAGATTATCCACCTGCCCGCCGACAGCACTCAGGAGCAGGTGCTCGCCGAGGTGGAGCGCCTCAACAACGACCCGAGCGTCGATGGCTTTATGGTGCAGCTGCCACTCCCTTCGGGACTGGACGAGAACGCCATCACTCAGGCGATCGCTCCGGAGAAGGACGCAGACGGCCTGCACCCCACCAATCTGGGCCGACTGCTGGCTGGAATGGACGCGCCGCGGCCCTGCACGCCCTTTGGGGTGATGGAGCTGCTTCGGGAGGGGGGCGTGGAGCTTGAGGGACGTCACGCGGTGGTTATCGGGCGCAGCACCATTGTGGGAAAACCCCAGGCGCTGCTGCTGCTGGAGAAGAACGCCACGGTGACAATCTGTCATTCACGCACTCAAAACCTCGCCGATGAGGTTCGTCGGGCCGACGTGGTGGTGGCCGCGGTGGGCCGGCCCCACTTTGTGCAGGGCGACTGGGTGAAGCCCGGCGCTGCGGTAGTGGACGTGGGGATTAATCGTGTGGATGGTAAGCTGGTGGGGGATGTGGATTTTGATGCCGTGCAGGGACACGCTGGCTGGATCACTCCCGTGCCGGGAGGAGTGGGTCCCATGACCGTGGCGATGCTGATGAAGAACGCGGTGGACGCGGCGGCGAAGAAGATCCCCTGAATTGCCCACGGCCCAATCGCCCGTCAAAAGGATCACTTACTCAAGGACCGACCGCCTGGGGCGGAGAATCTGGCAGCTTCCCTTGACCTTGGGCGGCGCGCTTATGATATCTCTTCGTTATGACTGATTTAAAACGTACTCCATTTTATGACCTCCAGGCAGCCCAGGGCGCTCGTTTTGTGCCTTTCGCGGGGTGGGAGATGCCCGTCCAGTTCTCCGGGGTCATCGCTGAGCATAAGGCGGTCCGAGAGGCGGCGGGTTTGTTTGATGTCTCTCACATGGGAGAAGTGACCGTGCGGGGACCGGGGGCCTTTGAGGGCCTGCAGTATGTGATCACCAACGACCTGAGCAAATTGGAGGATGGCGGTGCCCTCTACACCACGATGTGCCAGGAGGATGGGGGCATCGTGGACGACCTCATCGTCTATCGCCTCGGGCAGGACGACTATTTTATCTGCGTCAACGCCGGCCGTCGGGAAGAGGACGTGGCGCATTTTCACCGGCACCTCGCCGATTTTGACTGCGTGGTGGAGGATTGCTCGGATGCCTGGGCGCAGTTGGCCCTGCAGGGCCCGAGGGCCCTGGAGATCTTTGGTGCGGTCAGTGAGCTGGACGCAGCAGGCATGAAGCCATTTACCTTCGTGGACGCCCCGGTGGGCGGTGTGGAGGGGGTGCGGGTGGCCAGAACCGGCTACACCGGTGAAGAGGGGGTGGAGCTTTATCTTAAGGTGGAGAGCGCCGCGGCGGTCTTTGAAGCGCTGGTTGCTGCCGGGGCCGACAAGGGCTTGCAGCTCTGTGGCCTCGGGGCCCGGGACACCCTCCGACTGGAGATGAAATACGCCCTCTACGGCAACGACATTGACACCGAGCACAACCCCTACGAGGGAGGGTTGGGTTGGGTGGTCAAGCTGAAGAAAGGCGACTTTATTGGCCGGGAGGCCCTGGCAGCGGTGAAAGAGGCTGGACCACGGCAAAAATTGGTGGGCTTTAAGATGGTGGGCCGCGGGATCCCTCGGCAGGGTTATCCCATCTACGCCGAGGGCGCAGAAGTTGGTGTGGTCACCAGTGGAACCCACAGCCCCTCCCTTGGGGAAGCCATTGGTGTGGGATATGTCGACCCTTCTTTGACGGCCCCTGGGTCGCAGTTTACTATTCGTGTGCGTGGCAAGGACATCCCTGCCGTCGTGGTGAAAACCCCTTTTTATAAGCGAGAGCCCTAATGAGCGTACCTGACAATCTAAAATACACCAATGACCATGAGTGGATTCGAGCCGAGGGCGACGTGTGCGCTATCGGGATCACCCATCATGCCCAGGAACAGCTGGGGGACGTCGTGTTTGTGGAGTTGCCCGAAGTGGGTGATAGCATCACCGCTGGGGACACCTTCGGCACAGTTGAGTCGGTGAAAGCGGTCTCGGACCTTTTTGCCCCACTCAACGGCGAAGTGGTGGAGATTAACCCCACCCTCGAAGACGCTCCCGAGCTTGTGAATCAAGAACCCTACGAGGGGGGCTGGATGCTTAAGGTGAAAGTGAGTGACTCCAGCGACGTTGAGGGGCTATTGTCTCCCGCTGATTATTCAGCGTTGATTGGGGGCTAACGATTTGGAGACCTGTCGTGGCGCTTCCCCTGAGTCACGTCGGGTCGCTATTTTTTTAAGGGGAAAGGACCCTGCCTGTGCGATATTTACCTCACACTGAAGCCGACGTTCGCTACATGTTGGACGCGATCGGAGTTGACTCCTTCGATGACGTTGTTGGAGCGATTCCCGAACACCTGCGACAATTTGATTTAAACGAGCCCCGGCGCAAAGGGGAACCCGATTTGATGCGGCATTATGCCCGCATGCAATCGGGCGCCAATGTGAAAGCCTCGTTTATCGGCGCCGGTCTCTATCGCCACTTTGTGCCCTCGGCGGTGGATTCGTTGATTCAGCGGGGGGAGTTTTTGACGGCCTACACGCCTTATCAGCCGGAAGTCGCCCAGGGGTCCCTCCAAGCGGTGTTTGAGTATCAGACGATGGTCTCGGAGATGCTGGGACTGGAGGTGGCTAACGCCTCGCTCTATGACGGCGCCAGTGGGACGGCGGAGGCGGCGTTGATGGCGCTGCGCCTGCAGAAAAAGAAAAAGCGAATCCTGGTCTCCGGCGCTCTGCATCCCGAATATGTGGAGGTGGTCGAGACTTACCTTAAAAGCGTGGATTGTACCTTGGAGACACTGCCCCTCGCCGAGGGGCAGGTGGACCCGGACGCCCTTGAGCAGCGCCTCGGGGACGACGTCGCGGGGGTGATTATCCAGAGCCCCAACTGCCTCGGGGTCATCGAGGACCTCAGTGCTCTTGGCGCGACGGCCCAGGAGGCTGGCGCCAAATTTATCACGGTGTGCAACTCGCCCACGTCCCTGTCCATTCTTAAATCCCCTGGCGCGTGTGGCGCCGACATTGCGGTGGGGGAGGGCACCGGTATCGGGGTGTTGCCCTGTTTTGGCGGTCCTGGGGTGGGGCTCTTTGCCACCCGAAAGAAATACCTGCGTCAGATGCCCGGCCGGCTCTGCGGGCAGGCGGTGGACGCCGACGGCAACGAGGGCTACGTGCTCACTCTGTCCACTCGGGAGCAACACATCCGGCGGGAGAAGGCCACTTCCAACATCTGCACCAATCAGGGGTTGATGGCTCTGGCCTTTGCCATTCATGGTTCGTTGCTTGGGAAAGAGGGCTTTAAACAACTCGGGACGCTCTGTGCGCAGCGGGCCCGCTACCTTGAGAGAGCGCTCGCGGAGCGGGGACTCACCCGGCGTTATGCCGACGCGCCCTACTACAATGAGTTTGTCATTGAACTTGGCGACAAGGTCGAAGCGGCCATCGAACTCGGGGTGGAGCGCAACATCGTGGCGGGGTTTGACCTTGGTCGCTGGCGTGATGACTGGAGTGGGGGCTTGATGGTGTGTGTAAACGAGATGCAGACGAAGGCCTCCATGGATGAGTTCGTGGAGCTGTTGGTGGAGGTGACCCGATGACCCTGTGGCGTTCATTAAAAGGCCTGGTTGGCGAACCCTCGATTTTTGAAAAAGGCGCCCCCGGACGCGTGGGCGTGGCACTACCGGAGCTCGACTTTGAGCCTGCGGCGGATCTGGGCATCCCGGAGTCGCTGTGTCGCAACGAAGACGCCGGCCTGCCGGAGGTCACCGAGTTTGAGTCCCTGCGTCATTATACCCGGCTCTCGCAGCTCAATGCCTCCATTGACACCATGATGTACCCTCTGGGGTCGTGCACCATGAAGTACAACCCGCGCTCCTGCGAGAAGGCCGCGCGGATTGGCAGCTTCGCCTATGGCCACCCTTTGGAGCCGACGGCCTTTCATCAGGCCAACCTGCGAGTGATGCTGGAGCTTGGCGACTGGCTCGCGAAGATCACCGGGCTTGACGCGGTCACCCTGCAACCGGCCGCCGGTGCTCAGGGGGAACTCTGCGGGTTGATGATGATTCGCGCGGCGCTGGAGGCTCGGGGAGATGCCCGGCGAAAGGTTATCGTACCCGACTCCGCTCACGGCACCAACCCGGCGACCTCGGCGTTGAATGGCTATGAGGTGCTCTCCATTAAGACCGGCCCCGAGGGCTATGTGCGCGCGGACGCGGTGCGGGAGGTTATGGGGCCAGACGTCGCGGCGATTATGATCACCAACCCCAACACCCTCGGTATCTTCGAGCGCGAGATCGAGGAGATCTGCCAAATCGTGCACGAGGGCGGCGGGTTTGTGTACATGGACGGCGCCAATCTCAACGCACTGCTCGGGGTGGCCCAGCCGGGTCGCTTTGGCATCGACGTGATGCACATCAACCTGCACAAGACCTTCTCCACCCCCCACGGGGGCGGTGGACCGGGGGCCGGGCCGGTAGCGTGCGTGCAGGAGCTGGAGCCTTTTTTGCCCTCACCGGTGGTGGTGGGGACGTCCGAGGCGCCGCGCTTTGACTTTGACCGGCCCCAAAGCATCGGCAAGCTGCGGAGTTTTCACGGAAACTTCGGGATGCTGATCCGGGCGCATTGCTACATCTCCGAGCACGGTGCCGAGGGGCTCAAGCAGGTGGGGCGGGACGCGATCCTATCGGCTAATTACCTGCGGGCCCGCCTGAAGGACCAATACAATGTGGCCTACGAGGCGGACTCCATGCACGAGGTCGTCTTTGACGACACCCTGCAGAAGGAGCGGGGGGTCACCACCCTTGACCTCGCCAAGCGGCTCATTGATTTCGGATTTCATCCGCCGACGGTTTATTTTCCCTTGATTGTGCCCGGTGCTCTGATGGCCGAGCCCACTGAGACCGAGCCCCTTGAGGAACTCAACCGCTTCGTGGTGGCCATGCGGGCGCTCGATCAGGAAACCAAAGAGCACCCCGAGGACCTCAAGGACGCGCCTCGAACGGCGCCCTCCCGCAGGTTTGACGAGGCCCTGGCGGCGCGCCAGCCGCGGCTGCGTTATTATCCCCCTGAGAGCAATTAGGGCATGCGGCTTTTATATCGTGCACTCGGCATCGCGGTCCTCACCGGGGTGATGGTGGGGGTCTCGCCCGCAGCGTTCGCAGAGGAGGTGCCGGACTCGGGTCCACCCCTTGATGAGGTGGAGCTGCGCTTTTTGGAACTCATCAACGAGTACCGCGTTGAAAACGGCAAGCCCTGCCTGGTGCCATCTCCCACTATGAACGCGGCGGCGGAGTATATGAGCCGGGCCATGGGGGAGCTGGATTTCTTTGACCACAACGAGCCTCCCTGCGGTGCCGATGGAGAGTGCAGCGGTCGCGACCCCTTTGACCGCATTGAGGCCTTTGGCCATGTGGACTGGACCACCGCCGGGGAGAACATCGCTGGGGGCAGCCCCAGCGCGGAGGGCACCTTTGAGCAGTGGCGCACCAGCCCCGGTCACAACGCCAACATGCTGGAGGCAGACTTCACCAGCATCGGCATCGCCCGGGTGTTTGTGCCTGGCTCTGAGCTGGAGTTTTATTGGACCAACAACTTCTCAGATCTCATTGATGGTGGAGGAGATTGCGCGGGAGAGGGCCCCGATGATTATCCCAGACCCGAAAAACCGCGGCGCAAATCCAAGGGGGGCTGCCAGGCGGCGCCCGGACCCGGTGGGGTGTTGCTGGTAGCGCTGATGGCGGCCCGTCGTCGGAGGAGCCGGGGTTAACCCCTTGTGCGGCTCTTCTCAGAGCCGCGGGCGGCGTTGGCTATTTCTTACCGAACGCTTTACCTGTTCTCTGGTGCAGGTTGTCAGCTTTGACCGCCTTCTGGGGGGCTCCTGCCTTGGAAGCGAACACGCCTTTCCTGTGGATACCGTGATCTGTTTTAGAGAAGGCGGTCCCGTGATGGCCTTTGAAGGAGACCACCCCGGTGGCTCCGATGACGTCCACGTTCTTTCCCAGCTGTTTCAGCCTCGCCGATACTCGCTCCACCATCGTTTTGGAGTTGCCGTCCTCGACCCCGTCGCGCGCCGCGGCGTGGCAGCCCATAATGACCACGGTCTCGATCCTGGGAAAGCTCGTGGCGATTCGGTCTGCCATGACCTCTGGGCTGACCTGCGCGAATGTTCCTGAACTGTCGGGGAGGGCGAATCGTTGAGTCCTCTCTCCGGTGGCTTCGTGGAATTGGGTGTGACCGACAAAACCCGCCGATTTGATGCTGCTGTCGGAGCGAACGCCGGATCGGGTAACCTCTTCGCGGCGGAAACCTGCGTTGGCCATCTCGCTGCCGGTCTTTTTCTTTTCGGGGCGCCCCTTCTCCTCAAAAACCACTTGCAACTTCCCTGTCGCCTCGAAGGGCGAGCTTGCGCTGAGTCCGCTGGGATCTGCGTTGTTAATAAAACGGCCGGCTACGTAGGCATAGGCGGTGGTTGATTGTCCCAACCTGGCGAGATTGGATGGGGTTGAGAGGGCAAAGAGCGGATCGGGGCTTAGCCAGCGACCGCTGTGGGGATCCAGATACCGGAACTTGAAATGAAGGAGGCCCGAGCTGGCGTCCCATTGCTGGCCGGTGAAGCCGTAGTCTCCGGTGTATCCCACCCCCGGGCGGCTCTCTCCGGTTGGGGTGAAGTTGGTTCGGCCTCGGATCTCCCCCGTGGAGCTGGTAGCCAGGACGACGCTGCCGATCTGGTCGCTGTGCAGGTAGGTGGTGGGTGTGTGAAGGGTCAGCAGTCGCTCGACGCTGCCGGCCAGTAGCTGGCGAATGGCGGTCTCGGTGGCGGCTTGGGTGGTGAGTGCGCTGGCGTGCGTGGCGGCGGGATTTTCGGCGTGGATCCCGCCACCGAGAAGCACAGCTCCAAGGCAGAGGAGCAACAACCTTTTGACAGTGGGGCGGGACATGGCGTTTTCTCCAGGGCTAGGGTGAGAACAAGATCCTCTGCGTTAGAGAGGTGTATCAACCCTGGGACCTGGAAGCGAGGATGGGGACCAAACCCCGTCCTCGCTCGCCACTGCGCGCGTGTTCTAATCAGGCCTGCGCTGCAGCATAGGAACGCTGAGCCGCTTGCACGGCCTTGCCCCGCTCGATGTTCGCGCCCATCTCCCCAAGCACCGCGTCAAGCGCGCCGAGGCAGTTGAGGACGTTGGTGGTGTTGGCGCTGTGACCCATCAGACCGATGCGCCATACCTTGCCGGCCCCCGCGCCGAGTCCGCCGCCGATTTCGAGGTTGTAGTCCTTCAGCAGGGTGCTGCGCACCGCGGCGTCATCGACCCCCTCGGGGATGGTGACCGCGTTTAGCTGCGGCAATCGGTGGGCCTCGTCGACCTGAAAGCGAATCCCCATGGCCTGCAGGCCATCCCGCAGGGCCGCGTGATGGCGTGCGTGTCGAGCCCAGGCGTTTTCAATGCCCTCCTCCTGCACCATCACCAGGGCTTCGTGGAGCCCGTAGAGGGAGTTCACTGGCGCGGTGTGGTGGTAGCTGCGCTTGGCGCCGGAGCCCCAATAGCCCATCACCAACTGCAGATCGAGGAACCAGCTCTGGGCGGGGGTCTTGCGCGCCTGGATGCGCTCGATGGCTCGCTCGCTGAAGGTCACCGGGGAGATGCCGGGAGTACAGGACATGCACTTTTGGGAACCGCTGTAGACCGCGTCAAGCTCCCAGTCGTCAACCCGCAGCTCGGTGCCGCCGAGGGAGGTCACGGTGTCGGCGATGACTACGCAATCGTGCGAGTGGGCCAGGGCGGCCAGGGTTTTGGCGTCTGAAGAGGCGCCGGTGGAGGTCTCGGCGTGGACAAAAGCTACCACGCTGGCCTCGGGGTGCGCCTTGAGCGCAGCCTCGAGCTTGTTGGGGTCGCAGGGGCTACCCCACTCATCGTCCACCATGACCGCGGTGCCGCCACAGCGGATGACGTTTTGTTCCATGCGCGAGCCAAAGACGCCGTTGCGGCAAATAATGACTGTGTCGCCGGGGCTCACCATATTTACAAAGCACGTCTCCATTCCCGCAGAGCCGGGGGCGGAGACCGGCATGGTTAGCGCGTTTTGGGTCTTGAAGGCGTATTGCAGGAGGGTTTTGATCTCGTCCATCATGCCCACAAAGGCTGGGTCGAGGTGCCCGATGGTGGGGCGGCCCATGGCCTGCAGGATGCGGGGGTGAACGTCGGAGGGGCCGGGGCCCATAAGGGTTCGAATGGGAGGGTGGAAGGTTCCAATGGTCATGGTGCGCTCCATTGTGCGGGGTGGTTCAACAACAAACGAGCCTTATAGGGCAGGTGAGAGCGGGAGCCAAGCGGGGGTGGTGTTTTTTGCGTCCTCCCTCGAGCGGGCTCCGGTGCCCCGCTGGGGCTGGATTTTCGGGCCTGAGCGGCTTAGGGGCTTGACCGGTGGTGGACTTAAACTTATGCATCAGGGGCCAAACAACCGGCCTTGGGCCGACGACGCAGAAGGCAGTGAGTGAACATGAGCGACCAACTTTGGGCTTATCTGGGGGCAGCATTTCTAGGTGGGGTGATTCTTAACATCATGCCCTGTGTGCTGCCGGTGTTGACCATGAAGGTGTTTCACATCGTCGATCAGGGCGCCGAAGATGCGGCGAGCAATCGGCGCCACGGCGTGGCCTACTCTCTGGGGATTCTGGCCACGTTTGCGTGCTTCGCTGGCGGGGTCATCGCCATCAAGGCCTCCGGTCAACTCATCGGCTGGGGCATGCAGTTTCAAAACCCGGGCTTTGTGGCCGGGGTGACCGCGCTGATGGTGGTGCTGGGACTCAATGCCCTTGGGGTGTTTGAGTTCGCGGTGAGTGTCTCCGGGGGCGGCGGGAAGGGCTATTGGGGCTCCTTTGGCAACGGGGTGGTCGCGTCCATCATGGCTACCCCCTGCTCGGCGCCCTTTTTGGGCACGGCGGCGGCGGTGGCGTTTGGCACAGAGTCCTCGGCTGGACAGACCCTGGCGATTTTTCTTTTCATTGGCCTTGGGCTCGCGTTTCCTTTTGCCCTCATCAGTTTCATCCCGGCGTTGAGTCGCCTGCTGCCCAAGCCGGGCACCTGGATGGAGACCTTCAAGATTCTCATGGGGTTCACCCTGCTGGGGGCGGCGGTGTGGCTGCTGGGGGGGTTGATGGGGCAGGTCACCGTGGATGGGGCGGTGTGGTTTCTTGGTTTTCTGGTGCTGATGTCCCTGGGGCTGTGGGCAATGGATCGCTTTGGTGGTTTTCAGCACTCCACGACCCGTCGCCGGATGGTGCGGCTTGGGGTGGTGGTGGCCCTGGTCCTTGCTGGCCAGCAGATGATCGATCTGGAGAAGCCTGTGGCTCGCGCGCAGACCGCTTCATTTTCAGAC